>CAMZKN010000018.1 GCA_947311315.1 uncultured Desulfobulbaceae bacterium
CAGCTTTGACGTACGAGCAGTTTTAGATCACTTAAAAATGACGAAAAATTCCTGTGCCAATTGAAAGAGTTGGCGGTTAGCATTAATTTACCCTGATCTGTTACAGCAGATAGTTGAGAAGAACTCTGCAATTTGATACAATCAAATAATGTTTGCAAAGGTTAATCTTCTGAAAAAATGAAGAGGTTCGAGATCTTGAGAAGCCAAATTTTTAACCTGGGTATCTACAATCTGAGTTCACGGGTTTACCAACACTTATGAGTCGTTCTCTTTCAACTTTTGTGGTTCTCTTTGTTTTTTTAACCCTTCTGCTTGTGACACAGGTGTTGAGTGGTGGTTTGAGCCTCCTTGCATTCGAAAACCAGCAGGTATCGACAACAATATCAGCCTATAAGACGATCGGAACTCATCTGGTTTCAAAGATCGAACGATCTCTCAGAATGGGAAAACCCCTTGATCACTTTATCGGGATGGAAAAGATCCTTACCGAAGGAGCCCGCCTTTCTGACAATATAGACAATATTTCAGTTCTTGATACTGATGGCAGTATTCTTTATAGCTATTTAACGGAGCCTTTTCCGGATAAATTGCTTGCCCGAAAAGGCTTGATGGAACAGGAACAAACACATGTGCAGGATGGTGGTTATCATCATATCCTTTTTCAATTAAAAAATGGGGATGGACTGAGTGTTGGAATGTTGTGCCTCAGTTTTGCTGAGAGTCAACTGAAAGAAAAGCGGCAGGAAATTTTCGAAAAAACTTCACATGTATTGTGGATTTGCATCGTAATTGCGGGATTGCTATTGTTTGGTGGATTAATAGTACTTCTTCCTTGTAACTCGGGGCAGAAAAAAAGATATCTTGCCTTGCTCTTATTTCTTGTACTTGGTGGAGGACAGATAGTTTGCAGCCTGTATAACACACGAATATTCCAGCAGGATTATCTTGAGTTGACAAACAAAAAATCTCAGGTGATAGGTCGGATGCTCAAGCAGGAAGTAGAATATCTACTTCTCCGGGGATTGCAGCTTGATCATCTTGTCAATATTGATAAACGGCTCGATCAATCAGTTTCCGCGGTGCCGGAACTTGCCTACCTTGCCATCATAGATAACAGAGACAGGATCCTGTATTCTGGCGGTGCCAAAGCAGTTTATTCTGCAGGTTTCACGGAATATCTGGAAATAATACACCAGAAGAAAACTGTGGGAAAAATTGAAGTAGGTTTGAATGGGGCATTTGTTAAAAAAGCAGTGCGGGAAATCAGCTTTGACTCCCTGACTATAGTCGGTTTATCTCTTCTTGTTATTCTTGAGATGCTGTTATTTTTACTGGCACTTCTTTTTCCTGTTCAACAGAAGGAGAAAGATAGAAAAATTGAGGCAGGCCCTGTCCGAACAGCAATTTTTATTTTTATTTTTGGTGCCTCTCTTTGTCATTCTTTTATTCCGCTCTATATGGAGCAGTTGTACAGGCCGTTCTGGGGGTTGTCAAAAGACGTTATCCTCGGGTTACCTCTAGCTATGGAAATGCTTGGTGGAGGGCTCGTTTTAATACCTGTTGGTCGTTGGATTGACACAAGAGGATGGTATCTGCCTTTTATTGCCGGTGCACTTTTGGCGGCTCTTGGGATGGTTGGATCAGGGGTGGTTAGTGATCAGATAGTTTTCGTGTTTTTTCGTCTGATGACAGGAATAGGGTATGGAATGGCTTGGATGTCAGCCCAGGGATATGTCCTTCAGAATGCAAATACTGAAAACCTGGCAAGGAGCATCTCTGGTGTGGTTGCTGGGATTTTTTCCGGAGTTATCTGTGGAAACGGTATAGGGGCTCTTGTTGCAGCAAGGATCGGTTTTGATCGAGTCTTTTTTCTGGCAGCGGTGCTGATGTTGCTTTCTGTTGTTTTTACTTTGTACTTTCTTCGTTCTACAATGAAAAGCCCTGTGCTGGTGAGGGCCGGAAATCTGAACCTGAGATCCGGACTTGTAAAAGCTTTTAAAAATCCTCAATTAACTCTGTTGTTCAGTTGTAGCCTTATTCCCTATTCGATCGGTATGGTGGGGCTCCTTTACTATGTAACGCCTCTTCATCTCAGCGATATTGATGTGTCTCAATCTGATATTGGAAGAGTAATTATGATATTTGGGCTCTGTATGATTTTTGTTGCGCCCAGGGTGAGTCGTTATGCGGAAGGTTTTCCTGATAAGCGGCGTTTTATTGTCGGAGGAGGAGTGTTGGCGTCCATGTCATTGCTTCTGTTTGGCTATTCAAGTTCACTGGCGGCTGTTGTTGCAGGTGTTGTCCTTTTTGGTCTTTCGGTCAGTATTAGCGGCGCCAGCAGAAATGTCTTTGCTCTGGAATTGCCGGTTGCAAAGAAGATAGGGGATTCACAGTTAATAGGTATCTATCGGAGCGTTGATAAGTTGGGCCAAAGCCTTGGAGCTGTAATTCCTGCAATGCTCATCACTTTTTTTGGCGTGCAGTCTGCAATGGTTGTGCTGGGTAGCGTCTATTTTTTCCTGACGATCATTTTAGCTCTACATTTGCGGGTTCATGGTTCCGCAACCTGATCAACAAGAAAATGAATGTTTTGTTCAAGGGCTCGGTCTATAGCTGGGCAGAATGAATTAAGAGAACTCCAGGAAAGGGAGACTCCTTGGGCAGAAGTCTCATGCACAATGTTTTGCTGACGGAGGTACTTCAGTCGTCTTTTCTGGTTGTACGGTGGGAAAGAGCCTGTTCCAAGCCTGGAAACTTCACGTACATAACTGGTATAGTTAATTTCTATCCATGGGCAGTCGCCGGTTTGCATTTTACCTGTATAAACTTTCTGGTAACGATAGGGTACCTCATGGTTGAGTTCAACGCCGTGTATTGGAGTTGCATAAAAACCTGGCATGTCAACGTTTACAATCACTCCATCATGTTGTTTGAGATAGTCCATTACAGTTTTTGGGCCAAAGGTTCTGGTAAAATCAAGATCTGAAGGCAAGTTGTCAAGAATATCCAATACACTGTACATGGGATCAAAAGTTCTTGGATATCCACGAAGGCGAATTTCTTCTGAAAAGCGGCCAACTTCTGAATGAGAGTATTCTCTATGAAAAATACGAGTTGCCATGAAACTATAAATGGTAAATGTGGGGATGAGCAGGAGAGATGGCCGACAGTCCAGTAAGCAATCGAGTAAATTTCCGGAAAGCTGTTGATAGCTGATATCTGTCAAGGCATGAATACCTCGCAAACGTGCGTGAACAAGGACGGGTTTGTCAACAGGAATCTGTGCAGACTGAAACAGTTTTTGCATCATAATTATTTTTCGATTGTAGTGTATATTTCATCCGCAGCACCGACTATATCGACGGAAGGATTATACCCAATGAGCTGGGCCGTTTTAAGATTGATTGCAATTTTGGGAGGGTTTTGGAAGAGTTGTTTCAGTTGCCGGGGTTTGGCGCCATTCAGTATTTTAGCAATTGTCGTTGTATAAAAATCTCCGAGATAGCTAAAGTCCGCAAGCGACATGCTTAAGAGGACACCATGTTGCACTTCACTGGAGAGCCCTTGAGCGAATGTTGGTATTTTGTGCTCAATAAGAGGAGGCAGAATTTTTTTTAATAATTTCAGGTTAACAGCGGGATGGCGGACAATATAGACAGCTTCTACTTCATCAGCTAGTTTTTTGTAACAGTTTACGACATCCCGTTTTGCCTGTTCTCTTTCCGTTTTAGCAAAAGCTGCCTCACATTTTATCACCTCAAAATGCAATTGGTCTGCAACTTCGTAGACGCTGTCAACTCCACTGAAACCCCGGCCCTCCTGGCTGTCTTCATACACGACACCTAATGTTTTAAAATTAAAAATTCTATGGAAAAGACGTACTTGTCGTCTATGTCGATCTGGGTCAACTTTGGCGTTGATGTGGTCAAATCCGGAATCTTCTGCGCTTTTGATAATTCCGGAGGCTATAGGGTCGGTTGTCGAACAAATGATGGTTGGGATGTGGTGCTCATTGTTGGCTAGATCTTGTCCCGCCCAAGTACCCATAGCCAGGACCAGATCAATGTCTTTTTTGAAATTAAGTCTGTTGATAAACTCTGTTTTGTTGAGCACTCTTTTTTTTCTATCCCATTCTGCGTCATATCTGGCATGATCAACAAATTCGAGAAAGTCACTTTCAGCTTGAGTGGCGAGCCAATGCCATAATACTGCAGTATCTTTTGAGCTTGGTATATGCGGAAGTTGAGCTTTTGTTATCCAGCCATACTCCATCAATCCAGTCGCAATGGCTGCCAGTGTTTTTTGATATGATTCATAGTCACCTCCCTGGATATAGCCAATACGCCACTTTTTACCTTGATTGAGTGATGGTGTCGTGGAAACGATGTCATCATTTTCAGCACCATAAACATGGTGCAGTGGAGTAGATATAAAGAGTGTTGAGAGTAAAAGGAGGAGAATTGTGAATGATTTTCTGGTAAGCAACATTGGTTCCTGTTTTTAAAGAAATTTTTGATTACCGGCAAAATCCCCGTTCGTGAAGAAAAGAGAGTGAGCGGCAGAGATTTAATTTACAGGCAACCCGTGATTTTTTACAAAGCGCCGTTATATCGTTGAGTTCGACAAAAAATCCTGATTCTGATGGATTGTCGAACGATTGGGGTGCTAAAGCCATTGCGCGCCCAAAATCCTCGAACGCCTTCTCAAACTGGTAAATTTTCCGATATGCCATGCCGCGATTGAGAATCACTGTAATGAATTGAGGTTGAAGTTCGTTGGCTTTGGAGTATGCAGCAATAGCTTTGGTATATTTTTTTTGCCGATAGTAGAGACTACCGAGGTTATTGTATCCATCAGCGTAAGACGGGTTTAGCTCTAATGCACGGTTGAGATCAATGAGTGCTTCCTTTTCGTGGTCAAGGTTGAGATGGGCAACAGCTCTGCTATTGTACGTTCGTGGATTCATGTTATCTAATGCAATAGCCTTATTTAGATATGTGATAGCTTTGTCAGGATCAGCGAAACGGCCTTTTGTCCATGTGGAAAGGGCTTTTTGAACCCATTGACTTGCTGTTAAAGCAATTGAAAATTTTGAGAAGTTGCTCTGTCTAGCCTGAGGGAGTGTATTGCTCTTCACAGCTTTTACATTCATCTGCTCAAGTTGCTCTATTTTTGCGAGAAGTTCCTTCTCTCTTTCTTGGATTTCATTATACTTTTTAAGTAAACTTCTATCGTTAAGGAGTTTTTCCATTCTTTTTTTCAGGATGGAAGTATTAACTGTAATGCGTGTTGAAAGGAGTAAGCCAAACGTTTGTTCTGTGGCGTACCTTTGAACTTTTAGGACTTCTGACTGGAGAATCCCACCAGCAAGTGCAATAACCTCATCCTTAGCTAAAATTGCATTTTCTACAATTGTCAAACTTTCCAGGTAGGTTCCTGCCTGCTCTAAAACTTCAAATTTGGCCTTGGTTAAAGCCGCAGTATAAGCGTCGCTTGGAGATTGGCTGCCAGAAAATGGTTGGTTTATCTCGTGGGTGAATACTTTGAGCTGATCTGATGCTTTCAACCAATTTGGACAGAGAAAGAAGATCATGAAGGCAAGTGTTATTGAAGAGGAACACGTAATTTTCATCATATAAGTGGGGGGATACGGGATAGAAATCAACATCTATTCATACTACATTTTAATTTTAGGAGATGCAAATCACTTTATGTTGTTTTTGGATTTTCAGCATTAAAACTAATGAGTTCAGAGTAGTGCTCCTGTACACCTGCTAAAAAAAGTTTGTTTTTTAATTCTGAAGGTTTGCCAAGCAAGATGGTTGTTACTTCAGCACATTGCACAGCAGCCATATACATTGCCGCGTAGGGAAGAGTGCCAAGTGTTTCTTCTATACCTGATTTCACTGTTTTGTCAGCTGGCCCATATATTAGTTGCAACCCAGGATCTTCAGGGAAAATAACAGTTGCCTGACCGAAGCTGCCACCGATGGCCGCAGAAACGAGTGGAATATTAGTTGATTTGCATGCTTTTGCGAGAATAAATCTGGTGGAAATTGTATCCAGACAGTCAACTGCCAGTTGAGTACCAGCCAGGAGAGTTTCACCGTTTGAGTGGGTAAGGAATTCCTGCATGGATGTAACCTTGACGGCAGGATTGATTTCACCTACCCGTTTCTGTGCCGTCTTGGCCTTGGATGCACCGAGGAGTGCAGGGGTACTGAGTATTTGTCGGTTGAGGTTGGATTCATCAAAAGAATCCCCATCTACAAGAGTTAATGCTCCTATCCCTATTCGTGCCAGAATTTCTGTCACAGTGCCACCTAGGCCGCCAAGCCCTATAATTGCAACATGGGATTGCAGTAATTTGAGCTGATCGGTGTTAGTTAGTGATTTCTGGTTACGGCTGTACCTCTCAGGCAGGATATTTTCGTACAGTGCGGCGCATTCAACTTCCAGAAGTGATATTCCGGTTTCTTTGGCAATTGCGACTTCATCTGCAAAAAAGAGGGTTGAATAGGGTGTTTTGTCAGGGCGCGTTCGTATTTGAACTTTGTTCTGCAAAAGCTCGGATAGTTTTCTTTGGGGCATATTTGGTAATGTTCCTAAGTAAATTGAAAAATTTAATCTTTCAATGTATCCTGCAATGAATACAGAATCGTAAGTTTTGCCAGAAAAATGACTTTCATTATAATAATAGGAAAATATGAAAACTGATACACCAAAAGGTAAAGGTGGTTTGTTTGGAAGAATACGAACCAGAATGTCCGGTTCTTCAATGAGCACCAGTAAAGAGTCGGAGCAGGAGCAGCCAAGTGAAAAAGCGCAGATAATTGAAGCTTTTGAAGCGGTCAAAAAAAAATCCGGGTCAATTAACCGGTTGGGATTTTGAAAGGGCCTTTGATTTCATCGATCGATATCCTGATTCAGAACAGGCTGAGGTTCTGAAGGGGCAAATGTATGCCACGGCAGGTCAGGCCTTGAAGGGGTTGAGCTATGCAAGTGCGATGAAAGTCCTGCAACGGATGCCAGATCACGATGGAAGAGAATCGATTATAAAAGGGATGCTTCTCCTTGAAGAAGATTATATTGCGGAGCTGCGTACTGATGTTATTTCCTATATGATCGAAACCATTCCAGATCATCCTCTGGCAAAAGAATTGACGACGGCTCTGGCTTCCAAAAATCTGACTTGTGCCTATGAGTTTGTCATCAATTATCCGGATAATATTCATACCAAAAGAATTATCAAAGCAATGTTTGATAAAGATCCTAATGTTGCCGTTCTTTTGCTGCAGGAAAAAATGGATCATCCGCAGGTTATTAGTATTCTAGACGGAATTTATAGTATTGCAGGGGAGAGGGATATTCAGAACCTGACTCCAAATGCCGTTATTTTTATTCTCGATGTCGCACCCGATCATCCTGGCGCAGAGAAAATGAT
Source organism: uncultured Desulfobulbaceae bacterium (assembly GCA_947311315.1). GTDB lineage: Bacteria > Desulfobacterota > Desulfobulbia > Desulfobulbales > Desulfocapsaceae > Desulforhopalus_A. The sequence continues at coordinate 7,445 of CAMZKN010000018.1, forward strand.
AGAGGTATTGGTGCAAAACAACTATGTGAAAGCGTACGAATTTGTAAAACAGTATCCAGACCATGACTTGTCGGGGATGATGATGGAAAAAATTCTTTTGCGCAATCCTGAATTGAAAAAGCTCTTTGCCAAAGAAGTCTAATTTTTTCTCATTGTTTTCTTGACTGTCTTGAATGGATTTGCTATGAATTGAACGAAGTTACAGATGCTCAGAAAGAGCCAAAGAGGGAATCCGGTGTGAATCCGGAACGGGCCCGCCGCTGTGACCGGGGACGAAAGTTACGAAAACCACTGTGTGCCATCGTGCATACGGGAAGGTGTAACGAGTAGGAAGATCCGGGAGTCAGAATACCTTGTGTGTAATGGGTGCCTCACTTTTGAAGAAAAAACAGTGAAGGTATTTGAACCTCTTATAAAAGGGGTAGAGGATGTGTCTCCGTGGATCAGAGACAGTATTCATTTCGTGGGAATCAGGGAATCCCCGGATCAATTGTTTTTTGATCCGGGGATTTTTTTTTGCTTACTCGGGCTGGCAGGGGGGCCTGTTCACTTTATATCGGAAATGTCTCCGGGAGTTTTGCCAACTCCTCCTTTTCTCCGGCTATAAAGTGAACGGGTTTCTTCTTGTAATGTCGCCAATAGTGTTTTTACATTATTCTTTTATCATTTGCCTGAGAACATAGGGCAGGATTCCACCATGATTGAAATAGGTTACGTCCACTTCAGTGTCCAGCCTTGAAATAACATCAAAATTTATTGAACTTCCGTCCTGTTTTTCAGCCGTTACCTGCAGTTTTTTGCGGGGAACCATGTCGGTAATACCGCGTATTGAAAATATTTCTGTTCCGTCCAGACCCAGAGAGGCGCTATTTTCACCCTCAAGAAAGATAAGGGGCAGAACTCCCATACCTACTAGGTTGTTGCGGTGGATTCGTTCGTAGGATTGAGCGATAACAGCCTTGATTCCGAGTAGAATAGTTCCTTTAGCTGCCCAGTCCCGGGAAGATCCCGTTCCGTATTCTTTACCAGCCAGAACAATAAGTGGTGTTTGCTCTTGAAGATATTTTTGCGAGGCATCGTAGTTAAACATTTCTTTTTCTTCAGGATACTTAATCGTGTAAGCGCCTTCTTTGGGTGCGATTAAACTGTTTTTGATGCGGATATTACCAAAGGTACCACGCATCATTACTTCATGGTTTCCTCTCCTGGAGCCATAGGAGTTAAACTGTGTCTGCTCAACGCCCTGATCAATAAGATATTGTCCTGCCGGGTACTCTTTTGCGATGGCACCAGCGGGAGAGATATGATCAGTTGTGACAGAATCCTGAAGGAGCAGAAACGTTCTGGCACCAATTATATCCGTGAGGACTGGCGGGACAATTGAAAAATTGTCAAAATAGGGAGGGTTTTTAATATATGTTGAGTTGGTGTCCCAGTCGTAGGTTGTGTTTTCGGATACAGAAAGATCTTTCCAGAAAGTATCGCCTTCAAAAACAGATGCATACTCAGTGGTAAAAGCCTCCTGCGTAACTACCTTACTGACCAGGCTATCCATTGCTTCTTTGTCTGGCCAGAGGTCGCGGAGGAAGACCGGTTCTCCGTTGGGGTCAATGGAAAGAGGTTCCTTTGTCAGGTCGATATCAGCGCGCCCCGCAAGGGCAAAGGCGAGGACCAGCATTGGTGAGGCCAGAAAATTGGATTTAATCTGCTGGTGAATACGTGCTTCAAAGTTGCGGTTGCCTGAGAGAACAGCGGCAACGTTTAAATCATTTTCCTTAATGGCATTCTCAAGAGCCGGATTAAGTGGGCCGCTGTTGCCGATACAAGTGGTGCAGCCAAAGGCGGTAATATGAAAACCAAGTGCCTCGAAATAGGGCATAAGACCGCTCTTGTCGAGGTAGTTTTTAACAACCTTTGAACCGGGTGCAAAAGATGTTTTGACGTAATCGGGGACTGTTAAGCCTCTTTTCACAGCTTCTTTGGCCATAAGCCCAGCGCCGATAAGGACATGGGGATTGGACGTATTGGTACATGATGTGATGGCCGCGATAACGACACTGCCATCACCAATTTTTACCGGGGTACCATTGTAGAGGAGTTCAATCTCTTTTTTATTGTTTGTCAGGATCCTGTCATAGGCCGAGCGCATTTTAGAGAGTGGAATGCGATCCTGGGGCCTGGATGGACCGGCAAGGGATGGTTCCACTTCAGCAAGATTAAAAACGATGGTTTTCGAATATTCCCGTTTGTCATCATCTACGTAAAAGAGTCCGTTTGCCTTGGCGTATGCTTTGGTCAGAGCGGCCTGTTTGGTACGGCCCGTCATAATGAGATAGTCTATGGTTTTGTCATCGATCGGGAAAAAACCAAGGGTTGCACCATATTCCGGTGTCATGTTTGAGATGGTGGCCCGGTCTGGTATGGAAAGATTTTGCATGCCTGGCCCAAAATATTCGACAAATTTCTCAACCACGTTATTTTTGCGCAGGAGTTCAGTGAGGGTGAGCACCATGTCTGTGGCTGTAATGCCTTCCTTGAGTTCACCTGTCAGCTGTACACCAACAACTTCAGGGATAGACATATAATAGGGTTGGCCGAGCATTACAGCTTCAGCTTCAATTCCACCCACACCCCAGCCCATAACGCCAATTCCGTTAATCATCGGGGTATGGGAATCGAGTCCGACAAGAGTGTCCGGGTAGGCAAAACAGTGGTCATCTTTTTCTTCGGCGATAACAACGCGGCCAAGATGTTCGAGGTTTACCTGATGGCAGATACCAGAGTTTGGTGGAACCACCTTAAAATTGTCGAAGTTTTTTTGTGCCCATTTCAGTAGAGAATATCTTTCGCTATTCCGTTCGTATTCTTTGTTGACATTGCTGGCCAGGCTACTCGTAGTGCCGGAAAAATCAACCTGTACAGAATGATCGGCGACAAGTTCGACTGGAACGCTGGGATTAACCTTTGCCGGATCTCCTCCAAGGTTTTTAACGGCGTCTCGCATCGCAGCAAGGTCTACCACCGAAGGTACGCCGGTAAAGTCCTGCATGAGAACGCGAGCTGGGTGGTAGGGTATTTCCATCGGCGAATCGTAGGATGTCTGCCAGTTGCTGATCTCTTTGAGGTCATTTTCGCTGACGATATTGTTGTCGAATTTTCGTACGAGGTTTTCAACCAGAATTCGAATCGAATAAGGCAAACGGCTGATATCCCCCATGCCTTTATCGGAGAATTCAGTGATATCAAAATATGTATAGGTCTTACCTTCTACCTGCAGCTGTTTTTTATAGTTCATGGCGGTTATGGCTTCCTTATTTGATGATGGCTTTTCCCCTGGAGGTGAAAGAAATTCCAAGCTGGGATTGAGTTCCTATCATTACTGTTTCGATAATTGGGGGATTTGTAGGTTTTTCCGATTTCCATTCGACGATAAAATTTGCACCGGAGCCCCCGGAGCTGTCTTTTTGGGGCACGACAAATCTGTCGGAGCCTAAGGGGCCGAGAATGACAGGTTCTGTAATATAGTTTTTCAACAATGTGCCCTGGGTTTCGTAATAATCAACAACAAAAACTGTGATGGAATTGTCAGGATCAACATTGCGAATACTGAGAGTCACTGACAGGAGCAACGGTGTTTCTTTGTTGCCGTGGTAAATATGTGAATAAGCAGGGACATAAACAGTTCCAGCGGTTGTTTTGATTGCAGCATTACCTGCCCAAAGTGACATTGGCAGCAAAAGACAAAAAAGGAAAATTGAGAGAAAAATCTGGGTCTGGTTTGGTTTTAACATGCTAATGGCTCACAAACAGTTGAGATTTTGGTCTTTTGAAGAAGTCTCAGTTGGTTGATATGGTTTCGTTCTTCTTCTATAATTATTTTAAGTTGTTTGATTGTCTCTTCTTCTTCAAGAATGCCGGACAGAAATTCGTAAAAAAGAATTGTGTCCTGTTCCAGCTCTATTGAACGGGAAAGAACGGAGGCCACATCTTCGGCCTTTTCCAGCTCACCTTGTCCAAGCAAAAATCCATTGCCCTTTACCATATCCTGCAGCAGGCTTTTACCCATTTCTTCAATCTTTTGTTGCTCGATAGAGACTGCTATGTTGGCATTGAAATTTTCAAACCATTTGACATGATGTGCTTCCTCTTTCGCTATCCATGCAAGGATTTCGGAAATATGTGGGTCATCGACTGTTTTGCTGGCATTGAGATAAGCTTCTTCTCCGTTTTTCTCGATCTGGATAGCGATATTACAGATATCCGTAACTGTAAACATTAATTATCCTCCACGATGTTAGAAGGTGTATTGTTCATTCTCATAACAGATTTTTATTCAATAAAGCGGGTAAAAACATCAATTTCTTCCCTGGGCGTGCGGTAGCTGTTCACCGGTGCCTCTTTGTCTTCGTAGCCAAGAGCCATTCCGCATATCAGGATGGTGTCATTATCATAACCTAACGTATCTTTGATAAGTTTTGGGTATTGACCAAGTGCTGCCTGGGGGCATGTCGCCAGATCTTCTTCCAGTGCTGCAAGCATTATGGATTGGATAAACATACCGTAGTCGAGAAAAGAACCTTTCTCCATATCACCATCCATGAAGAAAAAGAGTATGACCGGCGCATCGAAACCTCTATAGTTTGCTATCCATTGTTGCAGGCGACCGGGTCTATCTCTTCTATCGATGCCAAGAGCAGAATACAATTGAGCTCCACAGGAAACCCGTCTTTTCTTGTACGGTTCCTTCCATTTAAGAGGGTAGTACTGGTAGTCCATGTCACCGACACCTTCTTCTTTGAAGGCTGTTTCGATTTTCTTTGTCAGTTCGTCTTTTTTTGCTCCGCTGACGACGGCCACCTGCCATGGCTGGGCATTGGTTCCTGAAGGCGCATGGCGTGCTGCCTGGAGTATTTTTTTAATTTTTTCCGTGCTTACCTGCCTGTTGAGGAAAGCCCGGGTTGATTTTCTATCTGTCAGTGCCTGGATAATGTTCATAGTTGTAATATCTTGAGTTGAAAGGATTTACAGATCAGGGGTAATAAAAACACAGAGTTATGAACCCCGTGAGTAGTTCTTTGCAAAGTACCCATAAGTAGAGAGAAGTTTAACACAATAAATATTCCATCTGTTTGAGCAGATGCTAAAAATAGTGTACGTGATTTTTTGTAGTTATTCAACATGATAAGATGCATCTATGACGGATTAGCCTGATGAAGGCGAAAAGTGTTTGCTTTTACCTGCAAATGATTATCTTTACTTCTAATGAAGCTATAACGGAAAATACACTGGAACGTGTGTGTAATAATATTAAACAGTGAATTGAAAGTAATAAGGAGAGATTGAATGGCAGAGGAAACAACCGTGTTAACCCCTGATGGTATAGATTCTCCAGATAATAAAAATGGCAAAGGACAGGAGACATCTCTTGTTGTGGCAAAAGATATCTTGCCGGAGCAGTTGATGATAATACCTCTACATGATCGTCCCATGTTTCCAAAGATGATGGGGCCGATAATTGTTGATGATACTGTCCTCCAGCAGACCGTATTAAAACATATGAACCAGAATGCACCGCTTTACTTTGGGCTTATTCTGGTCAAACCCCATGATGATGGTATGGCCCATGCCCCCCAGAGTGGTGAGGATTTATTCAAAGTTGGAGTCGTGGTTCGCGTTGTCCAGGTTTCTCCTGTCAAAAGTGGAGAGCCTTTGCAGGTATTGGTTCAGGCTCTTGAAAGATTTGAAGTTGTCGCATTGATGAAAAAGGATTCAATTTTTATTGCAGATGCACAATACAATTCTCAAGAACTTGAAGAAAATACTGAGGAGTTGAAAGCTTATTCGGTTGCGATTATCGATTGCATTAAAGAGCTTGTGAATTTGAATCCTCTCTTTAAAGAGGGTCTGTCGCTTTTGCTCGAGAGAATAAACCTTAGTGATCCAGGCTCGCTTGCAGATTTTGCAGCATCGATGACAACCTCATCAGGTTCTGAAATACAGGCAATTCTGGAAACAGAAGATGTACGAAAACGGCTTGAAACAGTTCTGATTTTGTTGAAGAAAGAAGTTGAGATATCAAAACTCAAAGCGAAAATTTCTAAACGTATAGAAGAACAGTTGTCCAAGCAGCAGAGGGAATTTTTTCTTAAACAGCAGTTACAGGAGATAAAAAAAGAACTGGGGCTCGCTAAAGATGATACCCAGGCAGAAATTGAAAAATATGAAAAACGATTGAAAAAACTTGTTCTTTCCGATGAGGCACGGGAAAAAGTAAAGGAAGAGATTGAGAAATTAAAGCTGCTGGGCTCATCTTCTCCCGAATTCAACGTCACCAGAACATATCTCGACTGGTTGACGATTATGCCCTGGGGAGTTTATTCCAAAGACAGTTACAATGCGAAGAAAGCCTCAAAAATACTCGATAAAGACCACTATGGTCTCGATGATGTCAAAAGCCGGATACTTGAACTGATTTCAGTTGGAGTGATTAAAGGGGATTTGTCGGGCACAATTCTTCTCCTGCAGGGGCCGCCAGGGGTTGGTAAAACTTCAATCGGCAGGTCGATTGCCCGGAGTCTTGGCAGGGAGTTCTTTCGTTTTTCCCTCGGTGGCATGCGTGATGAGGCTGAGATTAAAGGACATCGCCGCACATATATTGGAGCTATGCCCGGCAAATTTATCCAGGCAATAAAAACCTGTAAAACAGCCAATCCGGTAATAATGCTCGATGAGATTGATAAGATAGGTGCGAGTTTTCATGGTGATCCCGCATCGGCTCTTCTTGAAGTACTTGATCCTGAGCAGAACCGTGATTTTCTTGATCACTATCTCGATGTACGTTTTGACTTGTCGAAGGTGCTTTTTATCTGTACAGCAAATCAGCTCGATACGATTCCCGGGCCACTGATGGATAGAATGGAAGTGATTCAACTTCCGGGATATATTCTGGAAGAAAAGGTAGAGATTGCCAAAAGGCATCTGTTGCCTAAGCAGTTGAAGGAACATGGTTTGACAGCAAAGCAGATAACACTGTCAAAAGCTGTATTGGCTGCAATTGTTGACGGTTATTCCCGTGAAGCCGGGGTGCGTGGTCTTGAGAATTGCATTAAAAAGATACTGCGTAAAACGGTGAACAGAATCATCGAAAAGCCGGACCAGAATGTCCGTATTCTTAAAAAAGAATTGCGGGACCTTCTTGGTAAAAAATACTTTTCAGATGAGCAGTCATTTAAAAAACCGCGGATAGGTGTAATTACAGGACTTGCATATACCAGTATGGGTGGCGCGACTCTCTATATAGAATCCATCCCTATTCCAACGGGCCAACCTGGTTTTAAACAGACCGGGCAATTGGGGAAGGTTATGGTTGAATCATCTGAAATAGCATATAGTTATGTTCGTTCGTTGATGCGGGATGATAAAGAGGGCACGGAGTTTTTTAAAGAAAACAGTATCCATCTCCATGTGCCTGCCGGGGCGACACCAAAAGACGGACCTTCTGCCGGGATTACCATGGCCTGCTCCCTCTATTCACTGGTAAAGAATGTACCAATACGTGGAAATATGGCCATGACCGGGGAACTTACACTCAGCGGCCTGGTAATGCCCATTGGTGGAGTAAAGGAAAAGATGATTGCCTCAAAACGGGCAAAGGTGCAGGAGGTCATTCTACCTCAAGAGAACCAGGAAGATTTTGAACTGTTACCGGATCACATTAAAGAAGGTATTACGGCCCACTTCGTTGCAACATTCGAAGATGTTAAAAAGATAGCCTTTTCGTAACGAACAGGAAATTTGTACTTTCGGAAGGAATCAAAAAATGGAGCGGGAAACGAGATTCGAACTCGCGACTTCAACCTTGGCAAGGTTACACTCTACCACTGAGTTATTCCCGCTCATGTTCTGATGAGGGATGTTTTTTAGCAGAATATGTATATGAAGTCAATCTTTTTTGTCATGTCATTAAAGCTATTCGGGAAGAAGGTCATAATAGTAGGTGAGGATGTCGGTGCGGGTGACGATACCGATCATTTTTTCGTCCTGTACCACGGGGAGATGACCGATATCTTTTTCAATCATGATGCGTGCGGCAAGTGATGGGGAGTCACCGGGGCCGATCGTTTTGATATCGCGGGCCATGAAAGCCTTGACCGGACTGTCCCACTGGTTCTTTTTTTTGACTTTTTTTAAGTCCCAGACGACTATTATCCCCTGAATCCCATTGTCATCAACGACCATAACACCCCTGATATCTTTTTCTGTCATTATGCTCTGTGCCTGTCGCATCGTTGTTTCAGGCGCGACGGAAAAAACCGGAAAGGACATGATATCTGAAATTCGGACAATTTCTGTTTTTTGTGCGGTCAGGCTGGCAATGATCTTTTTTCGGATCTCTTCCGGATCCATTATGCTGCTCTTTACCGTTGCTGATCCTGCACCACTATGACCACCGCCTCCTAAAGTATTCATGACCGTGCCAATGTTGATCTGTGCAACGCCACTGCGTCCGATAACCGTGTGTCGTTTCTTATTGACGAAGATGACAAACAGTGCGCCGACATTGACGATTTTCCTGTACATATTTACAATAGCTGCAAGGTTTGTCACTTTTTTATCAAGGGAAATGATATTAAAACCGACCAGTTGTCCGTTGATTGTCAGTTTTTCGGTATCCTTCATCATTTCAAATAATATTTCTTTCTGGGTTTCTTCATAGGGTGGATTGAGAAAGAAACCTGCAACATTAAGATCGGCCTTGTTCTCAAGCAGATACGCAGCCGTGCGTGCATCTTCTGCTGTGGTGGAAGGGTAAGTGAGATGCCCTGTATCTTCGTACAGACCAATGAGGAGAACGGTGGAGTCAAGGGCGTTTAATGTGATACCTTTTTCGCGCATCCTGCGCACCAGAAGCGATACGGTTGCACCAATGTGCTCTTTACAGGACCATGTTGCCGGTATGTCGCCTTTGCTTGCCATATGGTGATCCCAGATATCAATGTCAAGATCATCCCGATCACGGAGTTTTTCCATCCGGTCAAGACGATGCCACTGATCAGTGTCGACTACGATCAGTTTTGTTAGTTCATCGTGTTGTACTTCGCCCGGCAGTATGAGATTAAAGGCGGTCTTGTGGGTGGAGAGAAACTGGTCAACATTCCTGTTGGTCATTTTGGGAATGACACCGACGCAGCCGGGGTAGAGAAGCGTGGCTGCTATTACGGAGGCAAGAGCATCAAAATCTGTATTTTTATGTGTTGTTGCTATCAGCATGGTGTAAAAAGAGGTTTATATGAGTTTTAGGTACAAGAGTTGATGGAAAGGTAACATAAATTTAGTGTAAATTATATATGAACTGAAGGTTGGAGGAAGGTCTTGGGAAGCATCATACATAATGAGAAAAAAGATAGTCTGCTGCAACGTGTTTGGCTGCAGCAGATTTACGAGGAATATTGTGATATTTGTTATGGTTACGGGATTGAGATGGAGCCACCCGTATTCGAGATATCAGAAAGTGTGAAAACCTTGGGATCATGGCACTCTGCAACCAGAATTCTGCGATTGAGCCGTCACCTCATCAGTAATTATCCATGGTCGACGACTCTACAGGTGCTCAAACATGAAATGGCTCATCAGTTGTGCAGTGAATTGCTTTGTGATGGAGAAAAACCCCACGGCACTGCGTTTGAGAAGGCTTGTGAAACTCTGGGGGTTATGCCTGCTTTCAGGCTATCCGCAAAAGTATCCTGTGAAACCGTAGAAGAAGCGACCTCCGGATCTTCGTTTACCGTAGCTGGACGCAAGTTTGTCGAAAAGGTGGAAAAACTTCTGGCCCTTGCCCAGTCAGCAAATGAGCATGAGGCAACACTTGCCATGCAAAAGGCCAATGAGTTGATTGAAAAACATAATATCGTCTCGTTGGAACAGGGGTGGGAACAGAATTATGTCAGTATCAGCATAAATAAAAAAAGAAAGCGGATTGAGAGATATCAGCATCATATCTGCCTTATTCTCAGGGATTTTTTCTTCGTCAGAACGGTATTGGCACAATTGTATGATCCTGTCCGTAACGAGACGTTCAAGGTTATTGAGATTTTTGGTACTGTCGAGAATGTGGCCATTGCCGAGTACTGTTATTATTTTCTTGAAAACCGATTGGCATTTCTCTGGTCCGGTTGTAAGCATCAGTTTAAGGGGGCTACGATTACAGAGAGAAATAGCTATTATCTCGGTTTGCTAAAGGGCTTTCATGAAAAATTGCAAAGCCACCGTAAAAATAAAAATTGTTCTGGAGAGAAAGAAGAGAGTAAGGCACTGATACTTCTTGAGGATCGGAAACTGGATGACTTTGTTGGTCTGACGTTTCCAAGATTGCGAAACGTCAAATCACGTGGAGCAAAAGTGTATGGTAATACCTTTAAGCAAGGTGTGAGTGATGGAAAAACTATTACTTTTGCAAAAGGTGTGACGGCCAAAAGTGGTGCACGTGGAAAATTGTTACAATAACAGCAGGCTCTTTTGAATAAGAAGACAGGGACATGGTAATGAAAGAAGCTGAAGGAAGTTCCTTACGTATTCTCTCCTCCGGCTGGGGGAAGACAGAGGTTGAAAACCTTGGACGTGGAAAGGATTTTAAGCTGTGGCCCGGTGGTGGAAGAAACTGGGACTGGTCTGAATATGGAACAGAACATCGCAGCGGTGTTCCGCCAGCCGAGGTTGAGGAGTTGGTGGCTCATGGAAGCCGGGTGGTGATATTGACTACGGGACGGCTCAACCGGTTGAAAATTCAGGAGACGACTCTTGAATATTTAAAAGAAAAAGGAGTTGAAGTCGTAGTCGTCAGAACCGGTAACGGCATAAAACGGTATAACGAATATATAAACAAAGGATTTAAGGTGGGTGGGCTGTTTCACTCAACCTGTTGATACAGTTCCGAGGTAATAAAAACATAGAGTTATGAACTCCGTGAGGAGTTACATTATTTCTCCGAAATATCAGGAGGAAATCATCTCTTCTGTAACCATTCGGTCGATAAAATCGAGGATGAATTGGCGTTGAGCCGGGGTCGCATGGGCAATACAGCTGCAATGGAGGTTGGTCTGGTTTCTCACCAGTAACTCAAATTTTACCGATCCATTGGTAAGTTCCACCGCAACAAAAAACGGGCCATGTTCCTCATGACCCTGCTGGGCTTCTGCAAGCAGATCCGGTGGCAGGTGCAGCCAGTAAAGACCAACCATAGGGCCTTGTTTAATCGACCGCTTGAGGTAGGAGTCAATATTGTCCTGTTCCATGGGGGAGAGCTCATCAATAACTATCTGTCGCATTGTTTTCTTCCATTGTAACTATTCACACGTAAGGGGGAAATCAGATATCCAGCCATGTCGTATCTTTATTGAGATTTTCGCACCCGTCTTCCCGGACAACAACCATATTTTCAAGCCGAATTCCGCCCCATCCCGGGATATAGATTCCCGGTTCGACTGTGACGATCATACCGACTCTTAATTTTTTTGTAGAGCGGGCGGAGAGGCTGGGTGGTTCATGTACGGCAAGGCCAACCCCGTGACCAAGAGAATGGCCAAACCTTTTCCCATACCCCGCATCAGCAATGATTTTTCGAGCGGCTCTGTCCACGTCGCAACAACGAACACCCGCACGAATTGCGGCCATACCGGCCAACTGGGCCTTTCGCACCAGCCTATGCAGCTTCAGATATCGTTTGTCCGGTTCACCTGGAACAAAATTACGTGTCATATCAGAGCAGTAGCCACTCAGTACCAATCCCATGTCAATGGTCAGGGATTTGTTTTTTTGTATGGGTGACTGCGTTGGCACCGCATGGGGAAGACTGCTGTTTGTGCCACTGGCAACGATTGAATCGAAACTGGTACCTTCTGCCCCTTTGCGGCGCATAAGTGATTCGATGGCAAGGCTGATGTCAATTTCTGTCTCAAATTCAGGGAGGTTTTTGAAAATTTCTCCAAAGACCTTTTCGTTGAGTCGGACGGATGTGCGGATCAGATCAATCTCTTCTTCTGTCTTGATTCTCCGCATTTTTTCAACCATGCCTTCCAGCGGGGTGATTTGAATGCCTTTTTTGCCAAGTTCGGTCTTGAGATTTTGGGCAGTGGAAAACAGTGTGTAGTGACTTTCAAATGCGAGATTTTTGACGTTAAGATCGGGGAGCAATTTGCAGAGTAATCTCAGGGAGCCTTGTTTGTAAATTTTAATTGTGGCCCATGGAACATCCTGTTTTGCCTGGGCTTTATAACGGAAATCCGTAAGAAGGAGGATTTTACCCCTGGCCGGGATAATCAGGTACCCGGAAGATTCCGAGATACCATAATCGTCACCTGTGTAACCACTGAGATATCGTCGGTTTTCAGGTTGGCTGATGAGAAAGGCATCGATTTTTTTTCTTCTCAGTTTTGCCTGAATTTTTTTTATTCTGCGAGTGTAATTCATTGTAGAGGACCAAATTGTAAAATTGCTTTTTATGATGCTTGAGTCAGATATTGCAAAATCATCTGTTTTCTCTGATCCAGTGCCTCGTTGTACTGGTTATTCAGGCTGGTTAGTACTTTGGCTAATTCCTCTTTGTATTGGGGGTGCATTGCCGGGTTAACAGGGGCTTGATCCTGCTGGCCACCCGCCATCTGTTGTTGCTCCAGTTGTGCCCGAATGGCATCTTCAAGCTGTTTGGTTGTCTGTTCTTTGTGTTGACCGTATTGCTCAAGTATTTGTTCTAGCTCCTGGCAGATTGTTTGAATTTCTCTTGTGTTTTTTGCAAGTAGAACAATACCTTGTAAGGCAGCTTTCCCCGATTCCTGTACTTGTTCTTCACGGGGAAGGACAATGTTGCGGAGCAGGGTTTTTGCTATTCCCTCAAGTACTTGTTTGCGATCTGTTTCAGGGTGTTTTTCAAGTTCCTCAAAGAGATCGGTACTCTTGTCACTCAGAAAAGTCGCACCCAGGCGCATACCAGTTTTGATGAGATTTTCGTTGTCGGTATCTGTTGTCGCTGAAGCGGCCATTTTCGCAGCCCGTTCCAGAACCATTTCGAGTGTGCTTTTTATTTCTGCCATTGTTTTTGTTCCTGTTGAGGAGAGTGAAGGTGATTCATATATATTGTATGTATGAGATGGAGAGAATGTACAACAGACCTCTATCCTTGGCAAAGAAAAATTGTAACTATTCAGCATACGGCAAAAAAGACCGTAAAAGCACGAGATTTAACTGATCAACAGTGCCTTACATGTCCATAAGCACTCCGATCTGCTATACACCTGTATGCTGGGTGGAGTGATCGTGGGCAGGTGAGGTGCTGCTGAACAGTTACGAAAAATTGACTTATTTCCGTTGTAGTCTGGCCGCGAAAAAACCGTCTATGGATGTCGATGGGTGAGGCGCAAAGAATCCATTTTCAATAAACTGTTGTGTCGGTGCGGGGAGAAACGGGGCGCAGTCAGTAGTTCTATATTTCGGGTTATGGGCAAGAAAGCTGGCAATGACGTCCTGGTTTTCCTCGGGTTCCAGTGAGCATGTAGCATAAACAAGAATACCCTGGGGTACGAGGAGTTTTGAGGCGGCTTCAAGCAGTTCAAGCTGATCCTGCTGGTACCCCGGGAAATCCTCCTCTCTTCTATTCCATCTGATATCAGGATGTCTGCCGATAACACCGGTGCCGGAGCATGGAGCATCGATGAGTATACCGTCGAATAAAAGTGAAGTTGTATTGCTGAAATCTTGAAGGGTTGTAGAGTGAACGGTAAGATTGTGATCTGGATTAAGCCGATTAAGGTTGTGTTTTAATTGAGTCAGGCGGCGTGAATCCGGTTCGACGGCGTGGATATGCAGGTTTGATTGCAGTCCACGTTCGAGCAGATGTAATGTCTTGCCACCGAGACCTGCGCAACCGTCGAGATAGTGCCCTCCCGGTTTTAACGGAGCCAGTAGTTCGGTGGCGAGTTGGGCAGCTTCGGCCTGAACCTGAAAAAAACCTTCTTTGTAGCCGGGTATCGTTGGAATGGATCCATGAAAACCAGGGAGAACAACAGAGCCTTTTGCATAGGAGCCGGGGCGATGATCGATACCGGCCTGCTCCAGCATAAGAAAAAAATCACTAAGTGGAACCATACCAGTATTAATACGCAGAACAAGCAGGGGTTCATGGTTGTTGTTTACGCAGATCCGCCTGGTTTCCTCAGTGCCGAAGCTGTTTTGCCATTTTTGCACAAGCCAATCTGGATGATTGAGGATAAGTGCATTATTTTTATCAGTTAACGCTTTTGGGGCAAGGTGTTTTTTCTGCCTGATACTTTGCCGCAGAATGCCGTTGACAAAACCGTGCAATCTTTTTGGAATTTTTGCCGTTTTACAACTGTTAATAACTTCATTGACAGCTGCAGACTCGGGAATGCGCTCCAGAAAATAGAGTTGATAGAGTCCGACAGCCAGAGCCTGGTGAACAAAAGGGTCTAATTTGCGTAAAGGGGTTTTTGAGAGGATCTCCAGGATTCGGTCAAGATATTGTCTGTTTCGAAGTACTCCATAGACCAGCTGCATGGTGAGGTTACGATCTTTGGCTACCAGATTATATTTTTGTAGAGATTTGTCAAAAATATATTTGACGGGTAATTGCTGTTGATAGAGCTGCCGCAATGTTTCAATTGCAACAAAACGCGCAGTTTCAGGATGTTTTTTTTGCAAAGTTGCTTGACCGGAATTAGAGTGGTTTGTGATGATATGCCCTGTAATATTGGTTGTGCCGACACCAGCGCAGGCATGGTATGCCTGGCGGGAAATTATTGTAGCAACTATTTACTTGAAGTGGAATGGAAATTCCTGCTATATCTGAATTTCAGATGTCGAACATTGACCTCATAAAAAACAATAGTAGCTATTCAGAGCACCTCATTTTCGTCCATTCTGGCCTTCTCGAGCAATACAAATACGCTTCGAAGTCCCGAATAAACGAATATAAAGTACTCTGAACAGTTACATCTCGTGCTTTCACAGCATTATTTGCCGTATGCTGAATAGTTACAAACAATACACTATGATGAAAATTAAAAATTATGCTTTATGCATATTGGCAGGGCTTGTCTTTTCCTCTTCCGTTCATGCTTATACAAAAGAAGAAGTAGAAAAACGGGGGTTTCTTCAATGCGGTGTATCAACCGGGTCGCCTGGCTTTTCCACTGTTGATGCCAAGGGGAAATGGGCAGGTCTTGATGTTGATATGTGTCGTGGGGTGGCGGCTGCAATATTTGGAAATGCTGATAAAGTTGAGTACCTGCCTCTATCTGAAAAAGAGTGTTTTACAGCGTTGTTATCCGGAGAAGTCGATATTCTTGTCCGTCACCTCTCCTGGACATTTACTCGTGATACTGCCCTGGCTGCACACTTTGTTGGAGTCAATTATTACGACGGTCAGGGTATCCTTATTGCTGAAAGACTTGGAGTAAAGAAGCTTGCAGACTTGAAAGACGTGAAAGTTTGCAGCCCTGTGACGTCTCCCTTTGAACATAAGTTCACGCATTATCTTAAGACCGAAAAAATCTCTTTTAAAAAAGTAACGTATGATTCCATCGATCTGGCAATAAAAGGACTTGAGGAAGGGGCCTGCGACGTAATATCTCTTCAACAGTCACAATTATACGGAATACGTCATGGACTTACCGCCCTTGAAAATGCAGTTGTATTGCCTGATGTACTTTCCAGAGAACCACTGGGCCCTGTTGTCAGACAGGGGGATGATACGTGGTTCAACATTGTCAGATGGTCTTTGTTTGCCATGATAAATGCAGAAGAACTGGGGATTACCTCGAAAAATATTGAAGAGATGAAGATCAGTAATCAGCTTGATGTACAAAGATTTTTTGGACAGGAGGGCCCGGGGGGGAAAGGTATCGGTCTCAGCGATGATTGGGCGGTGAGGATTATTCGGGCTGTAGGCAATTACGGCGAGATTTTTGAACGTAATTTTGGCTCGGAATCTTCACTCACTGTTGAAAGAGGTTTGAATAAGCTCTGGAATAATGGCGGATTGCTCTATGCGCCACCTTTGCGATAACCTTAAAAGGGAGTATTGAAATGGCAGGGATAAAGTATTTTGTAAGTGGAAGTGTTGTTTTTTTAGTCTGTTTTCTGTTTTTTAATGTGTCGGCAATGGGTGTTGAGCAGCAGAGCAAATGGGAAAAAGCATCTGAGGAGATTAACGAGGCAGCACATGCAGTAGGGGATGCATCGGAAGAAAGCTGGGACAAAGCTAAGGAAAAAACAGCCGATGCCTATCATGCTGCCCAGCAGAAGAGCGGTGAAGTTTGGGATAAAACCAAAAAGAAAAGTTCTGAAATAGTAGACAAAACTGCAGATAAAACGAATGAACTAATTGATGACACTGCCGAAAAATCGAAAAATGCCTGGGATGAAACAAAAGAGAAGTCATCTGAATTACTGGAGGAAGGCAAAAGTAAGATCCACGAGATGACTGCACCAGAATGATTGAGTAGGACAGGAGTTTCAATTTTTCCGAAGCTCAAAAAATGAATACCGAACATTAAAAGACGAATATCGAGGTAAGCGCAGACTTCGATATTGAGCAAGGAATGTTGAACCGAAGAAGGGGAAAAGCCTTTTAACAACAAAAAAGGGAGTCACCGTGAAGGCGTCTCCCTTTTTTAATTATCAGACCAGATTTCTGTTACGATGCCTGTTCCAGTGCAACGGCAACAGATACCGAAGCGCCCACCATCGGATTATTGCCCATTCCGATAAGGCCCATCATTTCCACATGAGCCGGCACCGAGGATGAGCCTGCAAACTGGGCATCAGAATGCATACGGCCCATGGTATCGGTCATGCCATAGGAGGCGGGCCCTGCTCCCATATTATCTGGATGCAGGGTACGTCCTGTACCCCCGCCGGAAGCAACTGAAAAATATTTTTTACCCTGTTCCAGGCACTCTTTTTTGTAGGTTCCGGCAACAGGATGTTGAAAGCGGGTAGGGTTTGTTGAGTTTCCGGTGATGGAAACATCGACTCCTTCCAAATGGTTGATAGCTACGCCTTCACGTACATCGTCAGAGCCAAAACATCTTACCTTGCCACGTTCACCATCGGAGTATGTTGTTTCAGAGGCAACTGAAAGTTCGCCTGTTGAGTAGTTGAATGTGGTTTGCACGTAGGTAAAACCATTAATTCTTGAAATAATCTTGGCGGCATCCTTGCCAAGGCCGTTGAGGATCACCCGAAGAGGTGAGGTGCGCACACGGTTTGCAGATCTGGCAATGCCGATTGCCCCTTCTGCTGCGGCAAAGGATTCGTGTCCGGCAAGAAAGGCAAAACACTGCGTTTCTTCTTTGAGCAGCATTGCGGCGAGGTTGCCGTGTCCAAGACCAACTTTTCGATCATCGGCCACTGAGCCGGGAATGCAAAACGCCTGCAAGCCCTCACCAAGAGTCGACGCTATGGTTGAGGCTTTGCTTTCACCTTTTTTGATTGCAATAGCAGCGCCCAGGGTGTAAGCCCATAGCGCATTGTCAAAACATATCGGTTGAATCTCTTTGACGATTTTTGCAACATCCACCCCGTAATCAAGACAAAGTTTCTGCGCATCTTCCAGGGTTTTTAAATCGTAATTTTCCAGGACAGGAGTAATCTGATTGATCCGCCTGTCGTAACTTTCAAACAGTGCCATAGTTATTCTCCTTATTCCTTTCGTGGATCAATGGTTTTCACGGCATCCTGAAATCTGCCATAGGTCCCCGAGGCATCTTTTAATGCCTGGTTGGCATCTACACCCTTTTTGATACTGTCCATCATTTTACCGAGGCTGACAAACGAATAGCCGATAATTTCGTCGTTTTTATCGAGTGCTATTTCGGTAACGTAACCTTCGGCCATTTCCAGATAACGTGGTCCTTTGCTGTTGGTACCGTACATGGTGCCACTGACAGAACGCAGTCCTTTGCCGAGATCTTCAAGACCTGCGCCAATGGGAAGCCCACCTTCAGAAAATGCGGACTGGCTGCGACCATAGATAATCTGCAGGAAGAGTTCGCGCATAGCAACGTTTATGGCATCGCATACCAGATCAGTATTCATGGCTTCGAGGATAGTTTTTCCCGGAAGGATTTCAGAGGCCATCGCTGCAGAATGGGTCATGCCCGTACAGCCGATGGTCTCGACCAGTGCTTCTTCAATGATACCGTTCTTTATATTGAGCGTCAGTTTACATGCACCCTGTTGTGGAGCACACCAGCCTACGCCGTGGGTTAATCCATTAACATCTTTGACTTCTTTGACCTGTGTCCATGCGCCTTCCTGTGGTATGGGAGCCGGCCCGTGATTTGTCCCGAGTGCAACACTGCACATCCCGAGGATTTCAGAAGAGTATTGCATGTTTATCTCCTTGAATAAAAAATTTTTGATATGCTGCCAAAAGTCATTATAGTGGGATCGAAGTAAAATTCAAGCTGAGTCAAGATCATTCGTTATAATTCAGTCAATGTGTCAAAGAGTGCGCGATCAGCTTCTATCTTACTGCGGTTGCCAATGATTGCCCGGTGGCATTTGGGGGCCATTGCTGCAAAGGCCGGAGCAAAACCGCGCATGTCATCAACAGTTGTAGAGATGATATCTGTTAACTGTTGCTGCTTGTATGCGGCATCGATACCGTTGAAATAATCGTTGCGTGCTATTGCTCCCTTTGCAGCTGAGCTGAGAAGTGGATCGAAAGTTCCGTAGGTACCTATTATCAGCTGTTCCAGAACTTTTTGGGAGAGTTTTAAGTTGTCAATTATTGTTGGAACTGCATTGTAGGCATCGTAGGTTTTTTTGACCTGTGGGTCGCGATAGCTGACAAAGGCTATGTTACCAGTCAGTTGACCGAACTGAATAAAACAGCCGTAGGCACCTCCCAGCTGCCGCACACTGTTCCAGAGATAATCCCTTGAGAGATATGTTTTCAGTACCTCAAAATGTCCGTTATACCCCTTGCCGTTTTTCAACAGATTGCCTCCCTGCACGGCAAAAACGACCTCTGCTGAAGTGATAAAAGCCTCGTGGTCGGCAAGATCAAGAGGAGGGAGTTCTATCCTTGTACGGGGATCCGACGAAAGAGAATCGGGGATACATTTGCCGATTTGAGCAAGGTGATCAATCTCTCGTCCATCTGCTGTCACTGCCTGCACTAAATTGTTCCTGTTGAAGAGAAGCGTCGCGATCTCCTGTAGTGCTGAAATAAATTTATCTTCCAGTGTGTCATAGTTGAGGGCCAGTTCCTTGACTGCAAGATATGAGGTGACACCATTTAAGGTTTCGTTGTACCTGCCAGCACTACTCAGGTGGGCAAAGACCCGGGTGGAGGGGAAATTGTATCCTTCACTATGGGCAGAATGTTCAGCCCATGCAAACTCTCGACCTACGATTTCACGGATTCTAACCCTGTCCTCAAAAGAGACGGAACTGAAAATTTCGGAGAGCAGTTGTAAGGTTTTCTCGAGGTAATCAGGCAGACATTTTGCGTGCAGCCAGAAAACCGGATGGACTGCATCCAGCGCTGGTCGTTTTGTATATGTGGTCAGAGAGTGGGAAAAGGCGCCGGTACATGTGGCAATTTCTTTGGCAAACTGTTGATAGTTTAGTCTTTTAGTGCCTATTTCGGTGACGATGGTGCCAAACAGATCAAGCCATGGCAACAGGCTTGGAGGAAGGCAGGAAAAATCAAAACCCGTATCAATGTAGGAGATGTGATTTGTCGCAAGTTCACTGACGATGATTTGCCTGCCAAACATATCGGTCTCTGCGGCGCTATGGAAATCAATTTCCGCCGACAGATCAGAAAGGTTGAGTTGCGGCAGCAGGGAAAGAGTCTTCGCATCATTTGGTTGCTGCTGTTTGCTCATCAACTCCTGCGTTCTTTTGATTCGGTCTTCTCTTTCTTTCTCAGAAACTTCGCTGTCATATTTTTCGAGTCGTTTTTGCTCTTCTTCCTGGGTCTTCTTCTGCTTGGCCGGATCTGGAACAAGGGTGACTGTGACCGTTGCCGGATTGTCAATAAGGTGCTCTTTGATCAGTTTTTCAAAATATTTTTCCTCCAGAGCTTCTTTACGCAGAGCAAGGATGAGTTTTTCATTTTTCAGGCTGTCAATGGGATCTGTACCATACTTGAAACTGCCCATGGCTTTGCCGATAAGATCGAGGCCTCGTTGGGCTTTACTGGCTTCTTCTCTGAAGCTGAATTCAAATTTATTTAACTCGGCCAGAATCAGTTTATGATCCAGTCCCTGCTCCGCCATTTGAGCGAGTGTCGTTGTGTAGAGGTTAAGGAATGTGTCACGGTTTTCACTTTCGCTGCCAACCAGGTAGGTGATCATCATGGTCTCGCAGGATGAGGAAGCCATGTAAAATCCACCGAAATCCTTACATAATCCGCTTGAAACAATAGCGTTTTTCAGAGGAGATCCATCGGAATTAAAAAGAATATTGGCAATTATTTGAAAGGCGATATTTTTTTTGCGTTCGGTGGCTGTTGCGACATGTGTACCAACGGCGAGAAATGTTTTTTCTTTGATATCTTCTGAATCTACAGCGTAACTGTCCGTTATGAAAACCGGTTCATGGGCGATATTTCCAATTTCAATTTCTGCTTTTTCACCTTTTTGATCGAATGTTGCAAAAAATCTGTTTTCCAAAAACGCAAGTTCATCCTCAAGCGGGGCGTCACCATAAACGAAAAAGAAACCGTTGGACGGGTGATAATGTTTTTTATGGAAGGCACAGAACTCTTCGTAACTCAAATCGGGAATATTTTTGGGATCACCACCTGACTCGTGGGCATAGGTTGACTGTGGCATAAGCCCCACAAAAATATTATGGAAAATATGGCGGATCGGGTCAGAAAAAGCACCTTTCATCTCATTAAAGACAACGCCCTGAAATTGGAGCTGATCTTCTTTTGATTCCTGATGATAGTGCCATCCTTCCTGCTCGAAGGTGCTTTTCTTTAAAAGTGGATGGAACACAACGTCACAATAGACGTCCATGATGTTGTAATATTCCTTTAAATTTCTGGTGGCAAATGGATAATAGGTGAGGTCGGCCCCGGTCATGGCGTTCAAAAAGGTCGTCAGGCCGCCTTTGTTAATTTCTCCAAATACATCTTTTACCGGATATTTTTCAGAGCCCATTAAAACAGAATGTTCCAGTATATGTGCGACTCCGGTTGAATCTGTGGGGATGGTGTTAAAGGCTGCGGAAAAGGTTTTGTTTGTATCACTGTTTTTTATTGCGAGCAGAGGGAACTGCAGCTTTTCGTGTTCAAAAAGATACACATCTGAGTCAATTTCACTGATAAAATTATGGGCTTTGAGGAGAAATCCTGAGTAGAGGTTGCCTTGGCTGAATGTCATTATTGTGTCCTTGCTTTTTGTGTTTCCTGCTAAAAGTTTTTTTCGGAATCGAGCAGTAGAGTAACCGGGCCATCATTGATGATTTCCACTTCCATGTTTGCCGCGAAAGTACCCGTGGCTACTCTTATCTGTCTGTTTTTTATCTCTTCTATATATTGCTCATATAAGG
The DNA here is from genome assembly GCA_947311315.1 of uncultured Desulfobulbaceae bacterium. Classification (GTDB taxonomy): domain Bacteria; phylum Desulfobacterota; class Desulfobulbia; order Desulfobulbales; family Desulfocapsaceae; genus Desulforhopalus_A. The sequence goes on from CAMZKN010000018.1 coordinate 29,030, forward strand.
GTTTTGCATGTTCAGGTGGGGCCGCTGAAGAATATCCAGGTCTCCTGCCCTTTCTGCAATCACCGTAGAGCGTGAATTGTGAGACGATAAGCATTTCGCCGTCGATGTCTGCAAGAGATCTGTTCATTTTTCCATTATTGTCTTCAAAAATCCGTAAATTGATTATTTTATCAGCCAGCCAGCGTAATTCGTCCAATGAATCTGTGGCATGGATGCCAAGTAAAACAACAACACCTTTTTGTATTGAGCCAGTGGTTAAGGTGTCAATTTTCACTGATGCCCTGCTTACTCTTTGTACAACGGCCCGCATATTCATCTCCCCACACATCACAACAGTTGTCTGATCTTGTGTAAATGTTCGTGTAATGATAAGAAATTATTTCAAATAATGTCATTCTAATGGTATACTCATTGTAACAGATTTTTGAAACAGAACATTGTAAAAGTTTCAGCACTGTGATGTGACTTACGTATAACTTATGAGTTTAATGCCATTTAGGCTGGTGAAGATCTGACACCAGAAACATTCCAGGGAAAATGTATGATTAAGGAACTGCAGAGGTTGATTGAGCAGATGTCGAGAGAATTACCGGGAATTTTAGCAGCGGCTGTTGTTACAGTTGATGACGGTATGTCCATTGCTGAAGTGAGCAGAAAAGAAGATATTGAGACGGCAGCAGCCTCGGCTTATCTTGCGTCAATAGTCAAATCGAATGGAAAGGCTATAAATTTACTTGCCGATGATGAAGTTGTGGACGATATCCTTATAACTACAAGTCAGTATCATTTCATCATAAGGCATATTGAGGACGAACCCTTCTTTCTTTTTGTTATGACATCAAAGGATGAATGGCTCGGGAAGGCGAGGATGCTCATTAAAAAATACGAAGTCAAATTCACCAGGTTTTCCGGTTTTCTTAAAAAGAATTACCAATAATCACTCTGTTTTGGTAACTGCTCACAGGTGCTCCATATTCGTGCAGACATATTTGCCTGTTATAGCTCCTCTATACCGGCAAATGTGACCGTGCGAAGATGGTGGGCCTGTGAGCAGTTACCTGTTTTGTTGATATTTACCAAGAGGAATTATGCTTAACGCTGCCGATATTATGACAAAAAAAATTATCACTGTAACTCCTGAAACAACGGTCACAGAACTGGCCCAACTTCTGGCAGCCTACAACATTGGTGGTACACCTGTTGTTGACGAATCCGGGAGTCTCCTTGGTGTCGTGACCGAAAATGATCTTATTGACCAGAAAAAAAAGGTACACATTCCTACCATTATTAATATTCTCGACTCTGTAATTTATCTTGAAAAACCGGGAACCATGGACAAGGAAATGAAAAAGATTGCCGGCTCAACGGTTGGTGATATTTATTCAGGGGAACCGGTTACTGTTACCGAAGAAGCTCTTCTCGACGAAATAGCAACTATCATGTCTGAGAAGAATGTGCATACTCTGCCGGTAATGAGAGATAATCAACTGGTGGGAGTTATAGGTAAGCAGGATATTATCAGGACATTGATTTCCTGATGGCGTCGTAAAAAGCCCGATCTCCTTCGTTGTCGGTTTTTACCAGAACCTCAACATACCCGTGTATGGTTGAGGGCCTGGTAAAAACACGACGCCTCGGATATCGAGCTTTTTGACTTAGCCATCTGGAACCTCGAAAGACTTTTTTGTGCGGTGAACATTTTCTGATTTTGGTAAAAAAATCTTTCGGGACACTGTTTCTTGTTGTTACAACGATGCAACATCCTTGATTTTTTTGGAATTTTTTCTGATACTGATACGGATCCAGCCCAGATTGGTTTCTTCGTCGGCGACGATAACCAAAAAAGCGTCCTCGCCAACCGGTGCGAACATTACCGGGCCGTTCTCAAACTCAAACATGGTCATGTTGAGTTCGCCCTGGCCGAGCTGGGTGCCCATGGATTCAGCTGAGCCGAAACCTGAAGAGGCAATGGCTCCAATCATCTCAGCGTCGATTCCAGATCTGGAAAGGCTGTCGAGCAGAAAACCGTCTCTGCCCACCAGACATGCTGTGTGAACACCTTCAATGTTTGTAAATTCAGCCAAAATTTTCTGTATCTCTGTCATTTCAAAATCCTCTTCAAAAGTTGTAGTTTGATCAGCTTCTATAGTTTGTGGTTGTGATTCGGTTGTGACTTCAATTTCATCACGCTTCGTTTCAGGCAGGGAATCATTTTCGTTAGACACTCCGGCCACTGGATCCATAAGAATGTCCGCCTGCGGTTCATTCTTGATGAGATCCTTAAGCGGATTGTCATCATGTTCGTCGTTTTTTACCGCGGCTTCAAAAAGCAGTGCTTCAATACTTTTATTGATGCTGACGATGGGGGCTTCCACACCTTTGATATTTTGAAGCGAGCCGCCATTAAAACCAACAATGGTAAAAAATGCACGTTCTCCGCTTTCCTTGTCACACATGGCATGGACGACTTTTCCTTCTTTGAAAAAGATCATGCCCTCTGCTTCGCCGGTTGTCACCTTAAGGGCGGCGGTGGCCTGGGAAAGTCCGTTGAACTGAACAATATCTATGAGATCAACGCCATCGACAGTGCCCTGGAAGCCTTCCTCTTCCTTAAGAACATCCTCAACAATAGTTCGAACTTCCTTAATGTCGAATGGTTTTTCGATATAGCGCAGACTCCCACTCATCATGGCCTTGTTCTCATAGGCACTGGACGGATAGGCAGTCATGATAATCACGTCTGTTCCCGGATAGTTATTGTTAATCTCAACGAGAAGGTCAAGGCCACTTATGCCCGGCATGTTGATGTCAGTTATGACCAGGTTTACAGATTTATCACTTAAAACCTCAAGGGCCTCTTCGCCGGATTTGGCGGCCAAAATTTCAACATTCTGCATCCCTTTGTTCAAATTTCTCTGGAGCATCCAGAGCATATCTTCTTCGTCATCAACGACAAGTACACGTTTCATATTTTGTCACCTTATGGGACTGAGTTTACTTACAATTACTTCTCCCCACTACTTTCAATCGCTTTATTATTTATATAGCAATGATTGGGCCATTAAAGAAATATTCCTGTATCAGGACGTAAGGTTATGAAAATAGAAGTATTAAACAGGATGTAAATGCTTGAATAATGCAGGAAATCGAGCAGAAGAGTGGACAGATTGTGGTCACGTGGTCAGTTTCTGGTCAGTTTTTTGTGAGGTCGAAGATCAGAGTTTGTCTCTCAGGGTAGTGCGTGAAATACCAAGAATTCGTGCTGCTTTTGATTTATTGTTATTTGTTGCGTTGAGTACTTTTTTGATATAGCGCAGTTCCATTTCACGAAGAGAACAGAGAATCTCTTTCTTTCCGCCGGTTCCACCATTTTCGTCGCTCAGATGTGCCATGGTAATCCAGCCGGATTTGCAGAAAAGCAGCTCACGTTCAATGGTATTGCGTAATTCCCGTATATTTCCCTGCCAGTCATGTGCAAGCATTTTTTCACCGGCTTCCGGGGTGAAGCCATGAATCTCTTTTTTCAATTCTTTTTGCAGTTCATGGAGAAAATAATAAGCAAGTTGCAGAATATCCTGGCCTCGTTTTCGCAAGGGAGGGAGCTTCATAGGGATGACATTCAGGCGGTAAAAAAGATCTTCGCGGAATGTGCCGTTATCAATTTGTTTTGTAATCTCACCGTTGGTGGCTGCGACAATGCGAATGGTAACTTTAATGTCTTTGACACTGCCAACCCTTCGAAATGTTGCTTCTTCAATGAGGCGCAGGAGTTTTGGCTGCAGTTCAATGGGAAGATTGCCAATTTCGTCGAGAAAAAGGGTTCCTCCATTGGCAATTTCCACCAACCCCTTTTTTTCATTTCGTGCATCGGTAAAGGCACCTTTTTCATAGCCGAAAAGTTCTGACTCGATAAGGTTGGAGGAAAGAGTACCACAGTCGACTTTTACGAAAACCCCCTGCATGCCCGAGCGGCTTTCATGGATCGCCCTGGCAACAAGTTCTTTTCCGGTACCTGTTTCACCGGTTACAAGCACGGGAGAGCCAACTTCTGCTGCCATATGAATTGTCTCTTTAATCCGCATCATCTGCGGGCTGTCACCTATGATGGAATTAACACCGGTTGCATGACATTCAAGTTGTGCCTTTTTGCCCATAAGGCGGGCACGGAGTATTCTGTCGAGGATTGTCCTGAACTCGAGGATGTCAAAAGGTTTTACTATGTAATCGATCGCTCCAGCCCGCAATGCTTCAATTGCAGTTTTGGCTTCGTTGATTCCAGTGAGCATGACGATGTCGATGTCATCTGTGATTTGATGAATGGCCCCAATCAGTTCTATGCCGTTGGCGTCCGGCAAGCCTATGTCGAGGAATATCAGATCTACAACGGACGATTTCAGCATGGCCAGGGCGTCTTTACCATTGGCAGCCGTTGTTACGCTGTATCCACCTTTTTTTACAATTTTCGACAGCGAAAATCGCATATCCTCCTGGTCATCAACTATCAGTACAGCACCCATTTATATGTCCGCCTGGAAAAATATTGTAAAGGTGGTACCTTTGCCTTCTTTACTTTTTAGAACAATTGCCGCATCGTTTTCTTTTAAGGTTCGATAAACAATCGAAAGGCCAAGTCCTGCCCCGGATGTTTTTGTGGTGAAAAACGGTTCAAAAACATTTTCAGCAACTTCCGGGGACATGCCTGTTCCGTTGTCGGTGAAATGTACGACAACATAGGCAGAGTTTTCCAGGAGAGCCGGATACTTTATCTTATAGGTGCGGAGTTTATTTTTGGTGAGAAACTCACCGGTGATATAAATTTTCCCATTTTCTTTCAGGGCGTCAACAGCATTCAAAAAGAGATTGAGAAAAACCTGTTGAACCTGATGCGGGTCTGCAATTATTTTCGGTAAATCGGGACTGAGATCTTCATAGAGCTCAATGTGATTTTTTGTCAGTCTGTTCTGGATTAGAGGATTTGTCTCTTCAATAATGACACTGAGGGAGACAGGTCTTTTATTTGGTTCAACCGGCCGGGCGTACGAGAAAAAATCGGTTAACAATTCGTTGAGACGGTCAACTTGTCGAATGATGCGCTGGGAACATTCCTCCTGTTCACTGTCACCTCTGGCTTCTTCCTCAATGGATTGTGCCATTATTTTTATGCCGGCGAGTGGATTTCTCACCTCGTGTGCCACAGCCGATGCAATTTCTGCAACGGTGGAGAGGCGGTTCATCTTCTCCATTTCTTTACGTACATACTTGAGCTCAGAGATATCTGAAAGAGATATAATAACTCCCACCGTTGTTCCTTGGGCATCTTCCCTGGCGACATTGGAGTAGCTGATGATCTGTTGTTCTCCTGTGTTTGTCGTGAGTGTGAGTTCTCTGTCATACCGGTTCGATTCGGTTGTGGGTGGCGTTAGAAGTTGTGATGTTGTTTCGGTGTCGAGAATGGCGGAGAGATTAGTACCGTCTAGTGATTTGGTATAGGGTTTAAAAATAGAACGGGCAACAGAGTTACATTTACGGATGGTACCGTCAAGATCAGCGACTATGAGGCCGTGGTTGAGGCCCTGGATAATGGATTCTGAAAATTTCTTTTCTTCCCGAAGATTGATTATTGATCCCCGCAAATCATTAACCAGCTGGATGAGTTGCTGATCCATTTGCTGATTTTCAATAATGACTGCACAGATACTGGCCAGTGATTCAAAAAAACGTTCAATCTCAGGTGAATATTGATGTTTTTGGGTCACATAAAAACAGAGAATCCCCAGAGGCCCATCGTCTTTGAGTATCGGGATAGAGTAGCTGCCATAGAAAGGGTTTTGAATTGTGCATTTACCAAACAGAGGCGGGATGGCGGTTGAGAAGTGTATTGCGCTGCTGTCTACAGCCTTTCCGCAGTGACAATAGCCTGATTTAACCTGGGTGCAGGGAATCTCTTTTACAGTAGAGAATCCTTTTGTAACAGCTAAGGTAAGGAAGTTAGAATTTTCGTCGAAGGTGAAGAATGCTGCTTTGTTGCTTAAATGGAGTTGCTGCTGCCCCAGAAGGTAATCAAAGATTATTTCTATTTTGGCATTGAGAAATGTGGGTTGCAGGGCAGTTTTAAGAATATGGTTAAGCATTATCTGGTGATGATGTTCTTTGGAAACAGTTGCCGAGACGCTTTTTTCCTTTACTTGTTTTTGTCGCGTCATGTTTCTCTCCATCCCTTCATCTATCACACGGTAGATTCCTCTGTGCGTTGCTCTCTTTGAAAATCGTGTAAATATTACCTCGATATGCAAAGAAAAACCAAGTAAAATGAACGACCTGTCCTCATTTAGCCAAAATAGTTGCAGGGTACTGCGTATTTTCCGTTAAATTTTTCGGTATGTTTGTGAGATGTAAAATAAACGCCCTGTCCATTTATGAAAATGGTAGCAGGAAAAGCGGAAAAATCGGTTTGTTTTGGTTTGTTTTGGTTAATCTTAGTATCTTGAACATGTAATTGTTGGCAAAAGTAACAGATCTGGTTATTTCAACGCAGGTTTTGCAGAGAGGAACTCCCGGGAGAAAAGAGAATGGATTCAATACAGAACGGCAAATTTTTAACAACCAAGGAGGTTGCCAGGCTTCTTCACGTTAATGATAAAATGGTCTATACCCTGGTGAACGACAAAGGCTTACCGGCAACAAAGGTTACCGGGAAGTGGCTCTTTCCCCGCAGACTTGTAGATGAATGGCTTGAAACGAATATTCTGAATTATAAGAAAACCGGTGTCGGCTACTCTTCCGACGATGAAATATTGTTATTGGCCGGTAGTGATGATCCGCTTTTTCAGAAAACACTTTCGTTTTTCCACACCCACTCAAAAAATCCCGGAACAATCGCTTTTTTTGCAAACCTTGGAAGTATGGGTGGTTTAAAAAGTCTCCGCCGTGGTTTGTGTCACATTGGAGTCTGTCATCTTCTGCAGGATGATAAGCAGGAATATAATTTTGATTTTGCCGATAAGGAGCTTGAAAAATCTCCTGTTTTTGTCAATTTCAGCCGTCGCGAGCAGGGGCTGCTGGTTCTTCCGGGTAACCCTAAACAAATTGAAGGCATTGCGGATCTGGCCCGGGATGATGTGTCGATTGTCAATCGCCCTTTAGGTACAGGTACACGTTTACTGCTCGATTATGAAATTGCAAAGTCTGATATTTCTGCCTCTCAAATTTCGGGATATCGGTTGGAAATGTCGCGGCACCTCGATGCCGGCCTGGAAATTCTTGCAGGTCGGGCGGATGCGGCGCCTGCTATTCGAGCGGTTGCAGGTCTTCTCGGTCTTGGCTTTGTGCCGCTTCGCTGGGAAAGATTTGATCTGCTTATTGTCAGAGAACGATTTTTTGAAAGAGGAATTCAAAATTTCATCGGCATGTTGCATGAAAAAGAATTTAGAAAGCTCGCAGGTTCACTGGAAGGATATGATGTTTCATTATGTGGGAAAATGCTTTTTCCTGATAATTTTAAAAATGAGGAGTAAAAATGTTCAGAAGAATAATCTGTATGGTCAGTGTTTTGTGTTTGACGTGTTTATGGGCTGGAAGTGCTACTGCCGGGAAGGTCTTGAAAATGTCAACTACCACCAGTACGCAGTCTTCGGGATTGCTTGACAGGCTTTTACCTGAGTTTACAAAAGATACAGGGATAACAATTAAAGTAATTGCCAAAGGAACGGGTGCTGCAATACGGGATGGACAGGATGGAAATGTGGATGTGATCTTTGTTCACGCCAAAGGGCGCGAAGACAAATTTGTAGCAGAAGGTTATGGTACCAGGCGGTATGCGGTTATGCATAACGATTTTGTCATTATTGGGCCTGTTGCGGATCCTGCGGGGATTAAGGGAATGTCTGATGCCGGGCGTGCTCTAAAGAAAATTGCAGCGGCAAAAGCACTCTTTGTGTCTCGGGGAGATGACAGCGGAACTCACACCAAAGAACAATTTTTATGGAAAAACTCCGGTGTGTCGCTTGCCAAACAGGTGCAGAAAATTGTTCGTAAAGGTAAAGAAAAAGAAATTACATTTATGATGCCGGAAAATTCCGACAGCTGGTATAGATCCATTGGTCAGGGTATGGGCAAGACTATTACCTTTGCTGAAGAAAAACAGGGGTATACCATGTCGGATCGTGGTACGTATATTAAATATAAATATGGAAAGACTCCTGCGCTGGATCTTGAAGTACTTTGTGAAGGTGGAGCTGCTCTTGCCAATCCATATGGTATTATCCCGGTGAACCCTGAAAAATTTTCCCATGTGCAGTATGATATGGCTATGGAATTTGTGAACTGGCTTCTTGCTGAAAAGGGACAAAAACTAATCGGCGATTATCGGTTGGAAGGTAAACAGTTGTTTTTTGGTGATGCTCTGTAGGTTGAAAATTAGTGCCAAGGCACTTCCCCTTTCGGGGCGTTAGAAGTATTCGAGGATATGGATTTACTCTTTGACAGCGTTCAGTCTGCTTTACTTCTTTTTATGTCGTTTGATGCAGAACTTTTTCAGATTGTTCTGGTGTCACTTAAAGTCAGTTTTGCGGCAACTCTGATTGCTTCATGTTTTGGTATTCCAGGCGGTTTTCTGATTGCCTATTCGTCTTTTGCGGGGAAACGGTTTGTTCTTACCTGCCTTAATACCCTGCTTGCACTGCCGACGGTGGTTATTGGGCTTGTTGTCTATTCGTTTATTTCACGGCGTGGTATTTTAGGGCCTCTTGATCTTCTCTATACCCAGAAGGCCATTGTCATAGGTCAGGTTATTCTTATTGTCCCGGTTGTTATGACATTGATCATTGCAGCAATCAGCCGTATCGACAACAGATATATAATGACAGCGCTGACCCTTGGTGCCAAACGCTATCAGATGGCACTGGTGGTGATGAAGGAAGCCCGTTACGGTATTTATGCAGCCGTCATTGCAGCCTTTGGCCGGGTAATAGCCGAAGTTGGAATCAGTATGATGCTGGGTGGTAATGCCAAAGGTTTTACCCGTACAATGACAACAGCGATGGCTCTGGAATATGACAAGGGTGAATTTGTACTCGCCGTGGCTCTTGGCATTACTCTTATGACCCTTGCCTTTGCAATTAATCTACTCTTTCATTTTCTGCAATCCAGAGCGAAATCCAATGTTATATAGTTTGCATAATTTGAAAAAAGTGTATGGCAGTCGAACTGTTCTGGATATTGATCGTCTCGATATTCTTCGGGGAAAAGTGTACACCCTTATCGGCCCCAATGGAGCGGGTAAAACAACTTTGTTGAAGATGCTGGCTTTTCTGGATAAACCGAGCAGCGGTAAAGTCTCTTTTTCAGGCAGTTCTGTTGAATACACTGAGAAGAAACTGTTTCCCCTGCGCAGGCGTGTTGTTTTGCTTGATCAAAATCCCATAATGTTTACAGGATCGGTCTGGAGCAATATTGAATTTGGCTTGAAAGTGCGAAACATTCCGATGTCGGAACGGAGAAAACTGATTCATGAGGCTTTGGAACGTGTAGGAATGGAGCGTTTCGGGGGGTGCAATGCAGCAGATCTCTCGGGCGGAGAAACCAAGCGTGTGGCTCTTGCCAGGGCTTTGGTGTTCAGGCCTGAAGTTTTACTCTGTGATGAACCGACAGCCAATGTTGATAACGAGAATCAGGAAAAAATTCTTAAAATTATTAAAACAATCAATCGTGAAGAAAAAACATCTGTTCTTTTTTCAACGCACTATCTTTCTCAGGGGCAACAGTTGGCCGACCATACGCTCTTGTTGCAGAATGGTGTGTTGTCTGATCTGACTGGTGAAAATATCTTCAGGGTTGTTGTAGTTGAGCGAGGGCGAACCACCCTGACGTGCCAATTAACCGGGCAGCTTACTCTGGTGCTTCCGTCCCATGTACTGCCAGCCCAGGTAGATAGCACGAAATTACATATCGACCCGTGTGGAATTCGTCTCCATCTAAACGGGGATGATAGAAGTGATGGCTGCCTGGTGAATGGGCAGATCACGAGTTTACATCAGGACAATGGCGGCGTGCGGGTCTGTGTTGATATTGGGGTTACCCTGGTTATGGTTCTGCCGATGGGGGAATATCAGATGCAGCGTCCCTCCATTGGTGACACTGCCCGTCTTTTTATACCCCATGAGGCTATTACCAGTATGCAGACGAAAGTTTAGCCGGGTTCTCCGCAGATTTTTGCAATCAGTTGTTCAGGTAATTTGTCAAGAAATTGAATATGGAGTGTGTAATCATTGTAGAGATGAAAGCTGACTCCTATTATTTTTCCTCGTGTTTCAAAAGTGGTTTTCTGACCATGGTGAGTAAAGATAAACGCCATGAGCAGGTGTCGTGCCAAAAGCCTGCGCGCAGTTTCTTTTTTCGAACACTTAATGGCGAGGCTGGTGCCTGAAAGAGATATCTCCGTCAGAGTGCTGCGGAAATGAGTTTTAGTTTTATTTCCTTCCCTGTTTAATATATATGCCATTGCTGTTCCAGAGACTGTGTGTCTGGTGGAATGGAGTTCTGTTGAATTTTTTCTACGCAGAATCTCATCAACTTTGCCCTGTTTCATACAAAAATTAATGAGTTTTTCATAGAGGCCGGTCTGCTTGTGTTCCCAGTCGTCTGTTGCACTGCTTTCCAGGCACATCAGTTGAACCTCTGAGGTGGTTATGGCTGTCGCGCTACAGAGAGATATGGTTGCAAATGTATACTCACCAAGGATATCACCCCTGCCAAGCTGAGCCAGGACAATATGTTTATCGTCTTCTGGCTGGCAAATTGATATGCTTCCTTTGTCTATAAAAAAGAGTCGATTATTAAGAGCACCTTTGGCAAGCAATATCTTCCCCGGTGGTACAATTATCTTCTTTAGACTGTAGAAAAGGCAATTTCGTTCCTCTTCGTTGAACGTACTGTATAATTTGTCCCATATTGCCAGGTGATTTCGGTCAATGTGAGCTGATTTACTTTCTTCAATGAGTTCAGCCGACCTGATTATTTCTGTTAAAGCCATGGGATTGGTTGTCATCAGTTTTTCCCGTAATGCTTCGGCTTTTGCTATATGTTTTTCCTGAAGAGCCTGTTTAATGGCACAAAAAAGTCTATCGGTTTGTTGGCTGATATTTCCCGAAGAGGGATCCGGTGGCACAGACTGGGCTGGCATGCTTTGGCTCCTTTGATGTAAAGGGCGTTGAGATGTCGTTTGATCCCTTAATTATACATTTTTTCAGTAATTATTCAAATCTGCTGTTGTAATCAGAATAGTGACAATCGAATTATTGTGCAGCAAGGCATAATTTTTTTGTCTTGAAATTAATCTGAATAGTTAGTTAAATGAAATTGATAGTAGCGGTTCCGGCATCGTTTCTGAGATTTTTACCGAAAGCCGGTAACTGGTATCGTCGTAGCCACATTTCCACTCTCCATAAGAAAGTAATCATTTATTATCATCTTACAGGAGGTTCAATGGACGCCGCACAAGAAACGAGTATTCCCGCAAAGAAAAAATCTACGCTTATTGCGGAGATTGATCCGCCCAAAGGGGTGAATTTAGACAATTTTCTCAGCACAGCACTACAGATAAGGGGGCGGGTTGACACCGCCAGGGTGACGGACAGTGAGCATGCTATCATGCGTATGTCGCCTGTTGCGCCTTGTCTGTCACTGAAGGAAAAAGGTTTTGAACCGGAGATGATTATCACCGGCAGAGACAGAAACCGTATCTCCTTTCAGGCAGATCTTCTTTCTGCAGCTGCTCTTGGTATCAAAAAAATTGTTATTAAAGAGGGACATGATCCTGCCGAAGGGGATCAACCCGTTGCGCGGACGAGTGGTGATCTTGATCTGGTTTCCATGTTGCAGTGCGCAGCTGCACTTAATAGCGGTAAGGATCTGGCCGGGGAAACACTTGATGGTGGTACTGATTTTCATATCGGTGTGGCAATTGATCTTTCAGATGATGTGAATTTTAATCGTGAGCGGGCTGAGTTTTTCAATCAGCTCCAGGGCTATGGCGTTGAATCGGTGACCCTGGGCCCGACCTATGATGTGAATATTGTCGAGCAGTTTTTACCTTTTGCCGAGTCGACCGGGATTAAACTGTATCCCTCTGTGATGTTTCTAAAGTCGGTTACCATGGTGCGCTACCTCAATAATCTGCCTGGAGTGCCATCTATTCCACAGGAATTTTTAAAGAAAATGATGCAGGCCCCGGTTAAAAAAGATGCAGGTATGCAGGTGGCTGCAGACCTTATGAGGGAACTTGCTTCTCTGGGTGACGGCATGGTGCTACTGGCCATAGGCTGGAGGGACAGGTTGCCTGAATTCCTGGATCTTATCGGTCGATAGCATACCGTGAAGAGCAATTCTGTTCTTTCGACAGCAGGTCGGGATCCCGGCGTTATTGTAAAGGAACTGGGGCCTTACCATTACCTTCATACGATCCTGGAGGAAACACCGAATGGCGTGATGGTCGTTGCTTTGGACCATACGGTGTTGCACGCCAATCCGGCGGCCAATAAGTTTCTCGGAGTTCCCTATGACAGTCTCTCCGGCCGGGATCTTCGTGAGATTCTTGGGCAGGATAACACGGAGTTGTTGCGCGATATAGAAGAACACCTCCCCCCCGCCGATCATGAGAAAAGTGTTAAAAAACGGCATGAAGTTGAGTTTTTCCGAAATGATGAGCGTTGCATTTTGAATGCGGTTGTTGCATATCCTCCTTCCTGCCAGGATTATTATCTTTTTTATCTGATAGATATTACCGAGCAGAAAAAACTTGAAGGTAAACTCAGGCGCAATAATGCCTTTTTTCATAATCTGATAGACAGTTCGGTTGACGGTATAATCGCATCAAACATGAAGGGCACCATCGTTCTTTTTAATCAGGGTGCCCAGTCTCTTCTCGGTTATAGCGAAGAAGAAACCTGCTCTACGTTGCATGTGACCAAGCTGTACAACGAAGGCGTTGCTTACGAATTGATTGAGCGGATGCGCAGTGATGATTTTGGCGGGAAAGGCAAACTCCTGCGCCATGAACTGATCGTTAAACATAAAAGCGGGTACGATATCCCTGTGAGTTTTTCCGGGGGAATTATTTACGATCGCAATAAGGAAATAGCCACTTTCGGACTCTTTACCGATCTTCGAGCCATGCAGCAGATAGAGGAAGATCTTGAGCAGACACACCGGATGCTGCTGCAGTCGGAAAAGATGGCAGGACTTGGCCGCCTTGCTGCAGGTGTGGCCCACGAAATAAATAATCCGATGTCGGGGATTATGCTCTATGCAAATCTGGTACAGGAAGATCTCGGTGAAGGGCATGAATTGAATGGTGATCTGCAGACGATTATTCACGAGGCTGAGAGATGTAAGGTGATTGTTGCAGACCTGCTCGAGTTTTCGCACCAGACTACCTATGAAATGGAGCTGGTCAGCCTCAACGATGTCATTCAAAAAACGCTGACCATCCTGCAGCATCAGCCTCTTTTTCATAATATTACTATTGATCAGAATCTTGATATGGACTTGCCCCAGATTTATGGCAATCCTATCAGGTTGAATCAGGTGGTGATGAACAGCGTAGTCAATGCGGCCCAGGCAATGGATGGTAAGGGAAAATTGTCCATAACCTCAAGAGCCAGGGCCAACCAGGACATCAATGAAATACTAATCAAAGATTCAGGGCCCGGAATTCAGCAGGATCTTCTTGAGAAAATTTTTGACCCTTTCTTTACCACAAAGGCTACAGGCGAAGGAACCGGGCTGGGGTTGTCGGTCTCTTACGCAATCGTCAAAGAACATAAAGGGTCTATACGGGTGAACTCTTCTCCCGGAGAGGGAACCACCTTTTCTTTGAAATTTCCTGTTGTCATGGAAACCATTACTGGAGAGAACCATGGATAATACCTGTATTTCCCCAGATGACCGCAATGAAAAATTTTTGGATAAACTCAAGGCCAGAAATATTGAGGTTCAGGCCTGCTTTCAGTGCGGTCGTTGTTCTTCGGGATGCCCCATTGGCGACTATTTTGATCTGAATGTGATGGAAGTTGTAAGACTTGCCGCCTACGGTCAGGAAGAACGGTTGTTAAAAAGCCACACCATCTGGCTCTGCGCAGCATGTGAGACCTGTGCGACCAGATGCCCAAATGATATTGAAATTGCCGGTCTTATGGATGTCTTACGGGAACTTGCTCTTAGAAAAGGTGTTCGCCCCGCGGAACCTCGCGTCCCCGTATTTCATCAATCTTTTCTGGGTTCTGTCTCCAGGTGGGGCCGGGCCTATGAGATCGGTATGATCGCCAATTATAAGATCAAAACAGGCGATCTTATGGGTGATATGGGTCTTGGTATGCAGATGTTTTTTAAAGGTAAGCTGAAACTGGTTCCCCATGGTATTGAAGGGAAGGCGGAGATCAAGGAAATGCTTGCTGGAAAGGGAAAGGAGTATGACCGATGAAACTCTCTTATTACCCTGGTTGTTCCCTCGAAGGAACAGCAGTCGATTACGATCTGTCGGTGCGGGAAATTTGTGAAAAGCTCGAAATCAAACTCATCGATATCCCGGACTGGAACTGTTGCGGCGCTTCATCTGCCCATATGACGGATCATGAAACAGGTATGCGCCTGCCGATTCGCAATCTTCTTCTTGCCTATAGTGCTGGTCACGATATCCTTGTCCCCTGCGCGGCTTGTTTTCAACGGCTTAAGGCGGCGGATAAGGCTTTGAAAGAGAACCCGTCCTTCTGGGATGTGTCAGAGTATGCGCCGGATTTTGAAATAATTCATATCTCCACATTTCTGGCCAGAGAAGAAGTATTGGCAGCACTCGAAGAGAAGGTGACAAAGAACTTAACAGATCTCAATATTGGGTGTTATTACGGTTGCCTTTCGCTTCGCAACCCCAGGGTGACCGATGCCAGGGTAAATTAATGCTAACCGCCAACTCTTTCAATTGGCACAGGAATTTTTCGTCATTTTTAAGTGATCTAAAACTGCTCGTACGTCAAAGCTGAGCTTGCGCATTTTTTGAGTGATATTTTTTACG
>CAMZKN010000019.1 GCA_947311315.1 uncultured Desulfobulbaceae bacterium
TATCTCACAAGAAGATTTATAGGTCAATTAACTGTATCTTATTTTGAGCAATATGTCCAATTGTAAATGTAACCTTTTAAAGTTGTATAAGAACTGGGTTAGGGTTAAATCACCCTGTGGGTAGGTGCAGCTTTACAATGCATCAAGCAACGAAGGCACCAGATCCTGAACCTCGGCTTCCGAAAAACAGAACTGCATATCAACGAACTGTTCTCTCAGTTGCACGATCTCGTCTTTAATAGTCATGTTCTTTTTGATAAGATCAGCCATCAACAGCGCAAGGTTTTGAAAATCTTTTTCCTTCATGCCAAAACGTGTCATTTCAGACACTCCCATACGGAGAGCACCCGAGGCGGTAAAACCTTCTTCAACAGGCGTTGCCTGGTAATTGACAATGATGTTATTGTTCTCAAGTTCTTCAGCTATGGTGGCTCCCCTGCCATAACCAACATTTAGGATAACCTGATGTGTCTCGGTATAGGAGATATCAGGATCACCTGCAACATCCAATCCTTGTTCTTTAAGAGCTGCGGCAAAGGCTTTGGCATTTGCAATAACAGCCTTCTGATACTCTTCTTTAAAGTGATTCATTTCGTAGGAAGAAAACAATAAGCCCGTCATGGTACCCAGATGATGATTACTGACGCTGCCCGGAAATGTCCTTCGCTGCACGGTTTCCCAAAGTTGATATTCCAGCTCATCTTCAGCAAAGTTGGAAGCAATGACACCACGCTGGGTGCCGAAATATGTCTTATGGGTGGAGCCTGTTATAAAATGAGCACCTTCGTTCAGAGGCTCCTGAAAATGAGATCCATATAAGCCAAGGACATGGGCCATGTCATACATCACAAAGCAATCCGGAGCAAATTCATCAACGAGTTTGCGGATCTCCGCTACCGGTTCTTTATGGATAATCATACTTTTGCCTAAGATAACAAGCTCCGGCTGATGCTCCTTGATAATCGACCTGCAGGCATCAATGTCAAGTTTATAGGGATTGTCCTGTTCCACCGGGAAATTAATAACCGCTGGCCGCTCTGTTTTCGGGTCTCTGGCTACAAAATCTCTGAGTGCGCCCATGGGTTGTGCGCTTAAGTGTCCACCTTTGATAATGTGGTTGTTCATCACTTTACGAATTCTTCGCTGCTCGCTCTTTCTGTCACCCCGGTTGATAAAATCGGTCAAGGCACTGTACAAAGCGGTGTTGGCCATTTGTCCGGAAATCACTCTTGATTCAACATTTTTGCAGCCAAAAAATGTCCTGAATTCGTTGTTTAAAAGTGTTTCAATCTCCTCAATAAACCCAGCGCCCTGATAATAAAAAACATCTTCAGAGGAAAACGCCTTTATCTCTTTATGTTCAGCATAACGGTTAACAGGATCACTTATTGAGAGCAGCCTGGAGAGGTGGGACTGACTCATTTCCGATGGAATGAGGTTGATACATTTCTTTTGACGCCAGATATGATTATCCAGCGTTTTTTTAATGAGTTGGCCTGCACGTTTTGGATAGGTATCGCCCTTTACTGCCTCTTTGGTGATTTTAATCTGGTCATAGGGAATAGACCGAACAAAAGGTGGCGCTTCAGAGCTCATATGGTAGGGGACGACAACGCTTTCACACTGTTTTTTTCGTATCTGTATCGTCAGTGTGTCTCCTTCAAGAATGGTGGAATCGACAAGTGCCAGAGCAATAGCCCTTTTCTTTGGATCTTCACCAAACCTGCCATGGAGGCCGCCGCCATCCGGCTCAAGATATGGAACCATGGTGCCTGATGTAATATACCCTACATGCTTTTCTCCGGCGAAAACCTTGTAGCCTTCCCGTGCAATACCTTTACCTGTGATGGCCAGGGGAACGACCATTTTAGGTAGCTGGGATATATCATCAAATTTCTGCTCCAGGATATTTTTAAGGGCAGCATGCTGCACTGATAACGATTTTATACCGACAAAATCACCTTTTAGAGGTGAAAAACTTACGGCAAACTTGGAGAGCTTTGAGGCAAAAACTGGGATTTCCGTACCATCATGGTCCGTTCCCAATTCGTGACCATATAAGGGCAGAGCCGCTTCAAGCCGCAATGTATCCCTTGCACCAAGGCCGATGGGTTCTCCACCTTCTACCATCAGCAGATCCCAGATAAAAACCGCATGTTCATTTTCAACAAAAAGTTCAAAACCCAGCGGTTCCCCGGTATACCCCGTTCGTGCCAGATACGTCTCAACACCGTTAATTTCGACAATGCTCAAAAAATTTCTGGCAGGCTCCGGCATCCGACCCTTTGAAACAATCTTTTCGATAATTGTTTTGGACAAAGGCCCCTGCAATGAAATCATTGCCATCTCAAAGGTTCGATCCACCATTTTGATATCTTCAAACAGGTGGAGATGTTTTTCAAAATGGGCGACATCTTTGACTCTGTTTGAGGCATTGACTACGAGCAGATATTCATCTTCTTTAAAGCGATAGAGGTAAGCGTCATCAATGGCGCCACCTTCTTCATTTTGAATCAAGGTGTACTGACTCTCACCAACATCAAGAGCCATAGCATTATTGGTCAGAACGTGCTGTAAAAACGGCACCGCATCCCTACCTGTAAAAAAGAGCCTTCCCATATGTGAAACATCAAAGATACCTGCTCTTTTGCGGGTAGCCATATGTTCATTTATGATTCCAATCGGATACTGGATAGGCATCTCCCAGCCCCCAAATTCTACTATTTTGGCATCCAGATCCTGATGTTTTTCAAACAATACCGTTTTTAGAAGATCGCTCATGGGAATCTCTCAATGATTTTTTTTAGAGTTTTCGCTTATCTATTACCCTATCACCCTTACCATTAAAACGTTCAAGAGAACGCTCCTCGACAAGCTTAATCTGCACGCCAATACCAAGCTCTGAGGCCATGCGTTTTTTAATGGTATCGACCAGAGCCCGCTGTTTTTTCATCTGATCAAAAAACATCGACTCCACCACCTCAACCTGGACGGTAAGCTTGTCTTCATTATTTTCCCGCTCAACGATAAGACGATAATGGGGTTCGGTACCTTCAATCTCAAAAAGAACCGCCTCAATCTGCGTTGGAAAGACGTTCACACCTTTTATGATAAGCATATCATCGGAACGCCCCATCATCCGGCCCATCCGTACAAAAGTTCTGCCACAGGGACAAGGTTCAGGGAGGAACCGAGTCAAATCCCTGGTACGATAACGAATTACGGGAAAGGCTTCTTTGGTAAGCGTCGTAATGACCAGCTCACCAACTTCACCGGGTGCCACCGGCTCCAGAGTTTTGGGGTCGAGTATTTCTACATAAAAATGATCTTCATTTACATGAAGCCCATTACATTCATGACATTCACCGGCAACGCCAGGCCCCATAACCTCGGAGAGACCATAGTTATCAGTTGCCCGTATACCAAGCCTCTCGTTTATCTCAATGCGCATGGCCTCCGACCACGGTTCTGCGCCAAACAGTCCATAGCGCAGGGACATGCCGTTGGGATTAATGCCCATATCCATCATCACATCGGCCATTTTCAAGGCATATGAAGGCGTACAGACCAGTGCAGTCGTTTTAAAATCCTGCATAATCTGGATTTGCCGCTTGGTGTTTCCGGCTGAAATAGGAATGACTGAGGCACCAAGTCTTTCTGCGCCATAATGCAGGCCAAAACCACCGGTAAAAAGGCCGTAACCAAAGGCTATTTGAATCACATCATCGGGGGTTACACCTGCGCCACAGAGAATTCTCGCCACAAGATCGGACCAGTTGACAATATCGTTTTTACTGTACCCCACGACCGTTGCCATACCGGTTGTGCCAGATGACGAATGCACCCGCACCACGTCCCGCAATGGGACAGCAAAAAGGCCATAGGGATAATTGTCGCGAAGGTCTTGTTTCAGGGTAAAGGGAAAGCGCCTGATATCATCAAGTGAGTTCACCTTATTTGGATCAAGTTTTAATTTCTGAAACCTGTTTCGATAGAAAGGGACATTCGTCCCCACTCTTTTAAGGGTGCGCTGCAGACGTTGAAGCTGTAGTTTTTTTAAGTCTGAACCAGGCAGACATTCCAGTTCTTTTTGCCAGTACATAAGATCCTACGAAAATTTTGTTTTTATCTTCAGGGTAGCCTTTACAAAGAACAGATAGTATCTCTGCTTAAAATGACATAGTTATCCTTTTGCAATGCCTTTATTGCCTCTTCCATCTTATCAAAACGAAAAATCAATACAGCATTTTCCCCGGTTTTATTGACAAAGGCATACATATATTCAACATTTATTTCAGCCTGTTGAATACATTGCAGCACAGAGGCAAGACCACCCGTTTTGTCCGCTACTTCAACAGCAATTACATTAGTGATACCAACAGTAAAACCATTTTCTTTCAAAACTGTTTTTGCATCCTCGACCTTATCGACAATTAAGCGGAGTATGCCAAAATCAGCTGTATCGGCCACGGAAAGCGCGCGAATATTAATTGTATTTTTTGCGAGAGTAGATGTAATCTCCGCCAGTCGCCCCGATTTATTTTCTAAAAATACGGCAATTTGTTCTACCAGCATAATAGCCTCCCTCTCTTATAGTACGCGATTATCAATGACCCTCTGCGCCTTTCCTTCACTGCGCTGGATGGTCTTTGGTTCAACAAGTTTCACTTTACAGGTGACGCCGAGCAGATCTTTAATTTCCCGCTGAATCTTCTTGGTCATATTTTCAAGAACCCGGATTTCATCCGAGAAAAGTCCCTCACTCACCTCGACCTGAACCTGCATGGTATCGAGATTTCCTTCCCGCTCAACGATGATCTGATAATGCGGCTCAACCCCTTCAACACCAACAAGGACATGCTCAACCTGGGATGGGAACACATTAACCCCTCGAATAATCAGCATATCGTCGGTTCGTCCTGTCACTTTCTCCATACGAACCAGAGTTCGGCCGCAGGCGCAGGGCTCATAAATAAGACTGGTTATATCTCTTGTGCGATAGCGGATAATCGGAAAGGCCTCTTTGGTCAGTGTGGTGAAAACCAGTTCACCCTGCTCCCCTGGAGGCAGTACTTCACCTGTGTCCGGATCTATAACTTCGGGTAGAAAATGGTCTTCAAAAATATGCATACCACGATCCGCCTGCAGACATTCCTGGGCAACACCAGGCCCCATAACCTCAGAAAGACCATAAATATCGGTAGCTTTAAGATTGAGTTTACGCTCAACCTCCTCCCGCATATTTTCACTCCACGGCTCTGCACCAAAGATACCCACCCGCAGCGACAGGGATGCCGGATCAACACCCATGGAATCCATTGCATCTGCAAGATTTAAAGCATAGGAAGGAGTAGACAACAGGACGGTGGAACCGAAATCCTTCATAATGGTAATCTGCCTCTTTGAGTTACCGCCTGAGACAGGGATGACCGTGGCGCCCAGATGTTCGATACCATAATGTGCGCCAAGCCCCCCGGTGAAAAGACCATATCCGTAGGCGTTATGCACCATATCGTCGCTTGTCGCTCCGGCACAGCAGAGCGCCCGGGCCATTACACCAGACCAGGTTTTTATATCTTTTTTGGTATATCCAACAACGGTGGGCTTTCCTGTAGTCCCCGAAGATGCATGAACCCGAACCACCTCATTTAAAGGAACGGTAAAGAGGCCAAAAGGGTAGTTGTCACGCAGATCATTTTTTGCGGTAAACGGTAGTTTTGTGAGATCCGCCAGTGTTTTAATATCGTCTGGCTTAATTCCCGCCTCATCCATTTTTTTGCGATAAGGCTCCACTGTGCGATACACCCTGGCAACAAGATGCTGCAATCTTCTTAACTGAATAGATTCGAGTCCTACCCGGGGCAGTGTTTCTATCTCTTCTTCCCAATAAATAACAGACATTTTTTTCTCTCCCCCACTTTTATTCGCTTATTTTTCTTCCAGCAGCAAATGCCTGCAGATTAACATCCCTGAATCGTTCGGGTACTCTGGTGCGGATAATTTCTTCATACAGAGAAACATCAACGGGCAAAAATGGTGAAAGCGCGCCCACCATTACCACATTCGCGGTTTTTACTTCACCGACTTCCCTGGCAATATCAAAGGCATCGACGGGAACAACTGTAATACCTTTTTCTGTCAGATGATCCAGAACATTTTCAGGATACTGAGCCTGACCATTGGCAACCGAGGGTGGCAAGATTTTTTGTGTATTAACAATGACTTTACTGCCGGGATGTAAATAGGGCAGATATCGAACCGCTTCCATCATTTCAAATGCCATTTGAATATCAGCACGACCCGGTTCAATCAACGGTGAATAGACTCTTTTACCAAAACGCAGTTGCGCCGTGACCGAACCGCCACGCTGGGCCATGCCGTGCACTTCGCTCTTTTTAGCGTCATAGCCTGCAGCCAGCAAGCTGTATGCTGTAATTTCACTGGCAAGAAGAATGCCCTGTCCACCAACTCCTGAAAAGAGGATATTTCCTGACTCTTCCATTATTTTTCCTCCCCTCTGGTAATTGCATTGAATTTACACAGTGACGCACATTGGCCACAGTCGTTGCAGAGAATTTCATCGATCTTTGAGATCCCCTTTTGCCTTTTCTTATAGCCCCGTTTCTCAGCCTCACCTTCCTCAAAAACCGTCCAGCTGATAGCCGGACAACCCAGCCGAATACAGGACATACAGCCAACGCAGTTCTCCTGATTTGTAAAATAGGAGACAGGTTTTCTCTCTTTCATTTCCGGCAGCAACACGCAAGGTCCTTCCGAGATAACAACTGAAGGCTCGGTCAGTTCAACCGCTTCTTTTAGTACCTTGCGGGTTTCAACTATATCATGGGGATTGACTTTATATACATTCTTTACCCCGACGGCCCGACATAAAGCCTCGAGATCAAGGGCATTTGCCGCTTCTCCTTTGATGGAATAGCCACTGGCGGCATTATGCTGCTGCCCGGTCATGGCAGTAATCCGGTTGTCGAGAATAATAAGAGTAGAAGCGGATTCGTTGTACACCGTATTGATCAACCCGGTAATACCGGAATGAATAAAGGTCGAGTCACCGATAACAGAAACAACCTTATTGTGTCCTTCATCCCCGATCGCTTTTGCTATACCGTGGGCAATCGAAACCGAGGCACCCATACAGACACAGGAATCCATGGCAGAAAGTGGCGGCAGAAAACCAAGTGTGTAGCAACCGATATCACCTGAGACAAAAACCTTCATCCGCGAAAGATTAAAAAAGATTCCCCTGTGTGGACACCCCGCACACATATTCGGTGGCCGATTGATCATCTCCATGGACGGGAACAGCTCAGGGATTGAACCCGGATCGATTGCCTTTCGTACAATAGCCGTATTCAGTTCGCCCTGATTGGGGATCACATCCTTGCCGTGGCAATCAATACCCATGGCTTTTATATGCGTCTCAAGAAAGGGATCCAGTTCTTCCACCACATAAAGTTCATCCACCATCGCAGCGAACGCACGGATTTTCTTTTCAGGAAGTGGCCAGCACATACCCAGTTTTAAAATTGCCGCATCCGGAAAAGCTTCTTTAACGTACAGATACGAGACACCGGCCGCGATAAAACCTTTAGTGGTATCCCCTTCTTCAATTTTGTTAAAATCAGATTCTTCGGCAAGTATTTTACACTTTACCATTCGCTCTTCAACGATTTGCCGTCGCGCCCGGGCAATGGCCGGCAGCATTACAAGTTTACCTGGGTTTTTGATTATTTCACAAGTACCTGTATCCTTGCGCTGTTCACTCTTTGCCACCACACCTTTTACGTGGGAAACACGGGTGGTCACCCGCAACATAACAGGCGTGTCAAGATCCTCACTCAGACCAAATGCCAGTTTCAGCATCTCTTTTGCTTCCCCCGGCTCCGAAGGCTCAAACATCGGCAGCTTTGCAGCAAAGGCATAATTTCTGTTATCTTGCTCATTCTGCGACGAATGCATTTCAGGGTCATCGGCCGTAATCACCACAAGCCCACCACTAACACCTGTATAGGAAGCGGTAAAAAGTGGGTCTGCAGCAACATTCAGACCAACATGCTTCATGGTGGCAAGTGCGCGTGCCCCGGCAAAAGAAGCACCGATTGCAACTTCGAGCCCAACCTTCTCATTTGGTGCCCATTCGGTGTACACTCCCTCATATTTGGAAAGATTTTCCATTATCTCTGTAGAGGGTGTCCCCGGATAACCAGAAGCAACCTTAACTCCAGCCTCGTAGGCTCCAAGAGCGATGGCCTCATTTCCTGACAACCATAATCCATTATCTTTAATCACAATTTCTCCAAATGACTTCGATTTTTTTGGATCCCGACAAATGGCGATCCACCGGGAAATACCAGAGCAAACTACTCTGAAACTCAGTCCCCACGCAAGTATTATTTACATTGCTTAAATAAAGTAACAGACCATAATAAGCAGACATTTAGTCAGCCGGGAAAGAAGGCACCAACTCTTTCTTTTGACAACTAACCCTGGCACCTTATAATGTAAATAAAGACAAATTGACGTAACTCACCCGTATTTCTCATGAACATTTATAAAAGGAACGCCCATGTATATTGGCAGGATAATGCACACTGACCTGATAACGGTAACACCAGAAACCAGCCTGGTTGATGCATCCGAGATGATAAAAACAAAAAAGATCGATCATCTTCTGGTGGTCGATGGCAGGAAAAAACTCGTAGGCATAATTTCAGACAGAGATCTCAGGCAATACTGGGCCTCTCCTGCCACATCACTATCGACCCATGAACTCAACTACCTGCTGGAAAAGGTGACTGCATCCATGATCATGGTAAAGACAGTCGTTACGGTACCCGTGGACACAACCATAGAACGTGCGGCATTTATCATGCAGCAAAATAGAATCAGCGCCCTGCCCGTGATGGAAAATGACGAGCTCGCCGGAATCATCACCAGCAGTGACGTTATGGATGTTCTCCTTCAGGCGATCGGTATCAGCGACGACAGCACGAGACTCAGCGTCTTTGTGAATGATACCATAGGCAGACTGTCAGAAGTTGCAAATGCACTGGAAGTCAGCAGTGTTAATATACAAAGTCTTTTCTGCTGGCCGGAAAAAAAATATCCCGGCATCACCCAGATTTTACTGCGCGTGGCCAAAAAGGACGAAGAACCAGCAGTTAAATCACTTGAAGCACTCGGCTTCAAGGTAAAAACGCAATACGAAAAGGATATTACACAGTTTTTGCCTGGATAATTTCTTTTGCCTATGGGGAAATATCTACATTTTCCCATAGGCAAACGGTCTATCCCCTGGATGCAAAAACAAGCTTTCCGCCCAGATGTCCGGAAATTCCGGCAGCACCAACCATAACTCCGGCAATAGCCAGATATACAAGTCGATATGGTGATCCTTCCGCAAAAACAGTAGGATCGAGAAGACGCCAGAACACCAGAATATTCACGCAACAAAGTACAACGACAGCACAGAATATTTTTGTTATGAAAACTGCTGTCTTGATCCCTTTATACCTTTTCTGCCATTCCAGATAACCGGTGAAGATAACTACCGGCAAAGAAACAAGGGCAAAGATAAGATTATAATAGGCCACTGTTTCGAAAACAGCGATATTGAAATAGAAGCCAATCCCTAAAAACACGACTACGGCTGGCAATATTCCATTGGGGAAATGAACTGTTATAGGATGCAGGTGAAATTTCAGTACCAGATTGGCAAGCATGCCGGAAAAAGAAAATGGCTTTTTCTCCTTAGGCTGTTGCTTTTTTGATTGTTTCGTCGCGACATATTCTTCATCTTCTGGTTCCGTGATATCAGGTTCACCAATGGGTTTGCCATCCGGACCCAGTTCAACAAAATAACCTTTTGCCGCTCCGCATACCGGACATTTCTCCGGTGGTTCAGTACCGGTGTGTATATAACCACAAACGGTGCAAAGGAATTTTTTTTCTTCAGATGAGTCACCATCCGCCTTACCTCCGAGCTCCTCCAAATCCGCACCACGCTCTGTGAACATCTTTTTAGGTGCCTCACAAATGGGACATTTTTCAGGAGCACCGCCTTCTTTTTGTATATAACCACAAACACCACATTCCCAACTGGACATACGCCGCACCTCATTTTTTCTGTAAAAACGATTCACTTCCCCTCTACTCAAAGAAAAAACCAATTATTGAGTTTTAAGAGATATTTACGTAAAGATCAAGAATGGTGTTTCAGATACCCCTTTTTACTTTGTAACTTCAGCCGCACCCCACATGCTAACAGGGTGCGGCAACAACCCCTAAAATTGAATTGAGGGAACCAGACCAGCCAGGTAACAAAGCCCATGGACAACCAGTTTCAGCAAAAGAGAAATCTGGGCCCCTTCTCAGCTACGGAAAATATGGACATTTTTCCCTTCTGCAGCCATGGGGGTGATTTTCCATATGCGTGCAGATTGTATCATCTTTACCGGGCAGGGAAACTGAGAAATGCTGTTGAAGAAATTCGACAGCAACCGCAAGCGATGCACGAACATACGCCTTAGGGACTCGGATAAAATAAAGTATCCCACCCACAATATTAGCAGTTAGCCGGGATATCTACGAACCATTTTTCTAATCCAGTAAAACGAACAAGCTTTTTTTCATAGAA
>CAMZKN010000020.1 GCA_947311315.1 uncultured Desulfobulbaceae bacterium
GTAGATTCGCAGTGGGCTTGCTCAAAGGTAAAAACGTAAAAAATATCACTCAAAAAATGCGCAAGCTCAGCTTTGACGTACGAGCAGTTTTAGATCACTTAAAAAGGACGAAAAATTCCTGTGCCAATTGAAAGAGTTGGCGGTTAGCATTAATTTACCCTGGGAATCGCCCCCCCTCCCAAAAAAAATAATCATTCCCATCAGGCTGGAACACATATTGCCGGATGGGCCAGTCTTTTTTTTGCTGCAGGTTCTCTGGTTCTAGGTGACATTGTATAAATCCGAAGGGGGGTGGGATGTTGCCGGTCAGTCTCCATCTTGCCCTTGGTGGAAGTTTTGAGGAGTTGCCTGAGTAATAAATGTCTAGATGCTGAAAAACAGCAGTGAAAAAAGGTGGTAGTCTCCGTCCAGAGATGAACAATTTTGAAGCCTAGCGCTATCTGCACTCAATCGAGACGCTTGCTGAATTTAACCATAGGCATATTTCAGATATTACTAGGATTAAATTTTGAAATCAACGAAGAGTTAGAAGAAAGTCTGGTCGTATATTGTCAGTTGTTTTTAGTGGTTTGCGAGATTAAGGGATTGTACTGGGGTGGGGGGGGTACTGAATTATGAATAACTATTTATGAACAGTCTCCTGATAAGAGTATTGGGGGGAGGGGGCCTCGGTTGAGGTTTTTTTAAAAAAGAGAAAGAGGAGAAGATTGTGAACAAAAAGCTTTTGATTTTAATAGGAGTGGGAACACTGTTTGTTACTTTAACAGCCGCTCACGCCAAAACAACTTTGATGCAAATTGGCCGTAGTCCATTTTATCAGCCACCTTTGACGACAAGCGAAACTCTACTGACAATGGTTCAAACCCGGGAGAAAGATGTGAAGACTGGGTTTGAAAAAGCGGGGATGGTTGAATTATTTAAGCCTTTTATGGCGCAGATTGCTAACACACAGATAGATACAGTTAAGTTTCACAAGGGAGACACGTTTAAATGGATGCTCTTTAAGAAAAAAGGTTTAGGAGTAGTTCGGGTAGCAAGAGACGTCACCTGGGGTAATGAAGAGCCTTTTACAGGTTTTAGATTTAGTATTGAGAATGGGGGGAAGGTGTTTATGTTCGCTGTTCCTCTTGGCTGTGGAAATATCGCCTTTGTTGGAGTGAAATCTCCTGTGGCTCCTGTGGCTCCTGTGGCGCCAGTTTCCGCACCTAAGCCGGTTGCTGTATCTAATAAAGATCCTGAATGCAAGATGGTTGTCTCCTCAACAGAAGAATTTTGTGGTGAACAAATTACTGTAGATGCGAGTAGCTCGGTTGATCCGGATGGAGAAATAATAGGGATGACTATTGGTGTGATTGATGCGCAGGGAAATGTTGTCACTGAAACAAAGGTTAAAGACGGTGCATTGATCGGCTATATACCTATGCCTTGTGGAGCCACTACCATCAAGACAACTGTAACCGATAACAGTGGTGCCAGTACAACCTCTGCCGCATGTAATGTTGCCGTAAACGGCACAAACAGAGTTCGTTTGGTCGCTGATCTTGGCTATTACAATATGCCGGATCCTGGAAATTATCTCTTTGGTCGAATTGGTATGGAGTATAAGTTTTCTGAGAATTGGGGAATGCTTGCAATGGTTGGAGCTGCACCACAAATTGAAGGTTTTGACGGTGTTTCGGCGTTTTTGATTGACGTGCTCGGTGAATATTCCTATTCCAGATATTTTGTTAATTTAGGTGTCGGTGGGTGGTTGACCGATGGTGATCAGGATCTTGAAACTGAAAATAGCCAGCTTGATTTCATTGTTGGTGTTGGTGCGAGGGTATATGGTGAACCACAAGACTTTAACACTTCACTGTTCCTTGAAGTTCGTGCAGCATTTGATGAATTTGATCATTTTGTCGATTATGGGCGATTTGGTTTTGGCGTGCGGTTTCGATTTTAGTGTTTAAAAAAAACAAGTAGATACTGCCACGTCAGTTATTTGCGTGGTGCAAAAAAAGGGGTTGCATGCTTTAAGCTCGCAACCCCTTCAACGTTTCTGGTACACCCGGAGGGATTCGAACCCCCGACACCCAGGTTCGAAGCCTGGTGCTCTATCCAGCTGAGCTACGAGTGCATATTGTGGAAGCAATGGATACCATGTTCATAAAATGAGGTCAATGTTTTTACGCAGCCACTTCTGTGCAGTGGACATTTTTTTCGAAATTATTTCTTCACCGGAACCTGACAGCCTATGTTTTTAGCTTGTTTAAGGAAATAATCATCGGTCATTCCTGCTATAAAATCGCGTACTTTTTCTTCCGGTAAATAATGCTGCTGATGGGGGAGTGTCATATCTGCCATCAAATCAACTTCTTGAGGTAGTACTTCGGGTGATGTCTTTAAACAATTCAGATAAAAGTCGAACAATTTTCTGTAGCAATTGCGGATAAGTGGTGTTTTACTTTTTGTTTCCGGAGCGAGGTATATATATTTGTAGTTAAATGCTTTTAACTGTTGGAGTGATGCTGAAATATGTTCGCTGAAGCCTATCAAGGAATTACCTGGGGAGGTCGTATCACTGTTGTTAATGAGGTCTGTGACAAGAGTATAGACAATGGTACCGTTAGAGTCACCGAGTGTTTCCCTGCATGAAAGAGGGATGTCGGCCCGCTGAATAAGGTTCAGGATTATTGCATCTTCAATGTCCTTGCCTATGTATGCGACGGTATCGGCTAACCTGACGACGCATCCTTCGAGTGTAGCCGGAAGGAGATCGGTTTTTTGTTTACGCTCCTTTTCTGACTGCTTATGATCGAACTCCTGAAAGGTTGTAAGTGGTTCAGGGCTGAGGCTGCGGGAGTGGATTTCACCATCGTGGCAGAGAATGCCATCGAGAACCTGCAGGGTGAGATTCCAGCCTTTTCCTTTGCGCTCAAGGTTGTCGAGGAAGCGAACTGACATGATATTGTGCTGGAACGGAGGAAGGCCGTGTTCGACACAGAGCTCCGAGAGGAATTTTTCTCCGTCATGACCAAATGGAGGGTGGCCGATATCGTGGCCAAGTGCAATTGCCTCAATGAGATCTTCATTGAGATGCAAAAACCGGCCAATTGTTCTGGCAATCCTGGATACCAGCTGTACGTGGAGTACTCTGTGGGTGATATGATCGTTGGAGATCAGTGAAAAAACCTGCGTCTTGTCAATATATCTGGTATAGGCCCGGGAGTGGAGAATGCGGTCAGCATCAAGGGCAAATTGCTGTCGATATCCTGTTTTTTGCTCCGGTTTTCTTCGCACTCCCATGTGGCTTGGAGTCGCAGAGGGGGCCAGGCGATGCACTTCTTCTCTATTGAGTTCTTCCAGTTTCTGAAGAAGCAGGTGAGATGGAGTGTTAGCTGGTAATTCAGGTTGTTTCAAAATCATCACTCCTAGTGCTTAAGGAAAGTGGTTCTATCTGGAATATATGTTTAAAGGGCGTGGATATGCAATGAGAAATAAGGTATATTGATCGTCTTTTATACCATGTTTTTTATTTTAAAAGGAGTTGTTATGAAAATATCCATTGAATATTGCACAAAGTGAAACTATGAACCACGTGCTTCCAGTCTGGGGGACGAATTGAAAAAAGAGAGCAATGCCGATGTGGAACTTATTCCGTCTTCGGGAGGAGTTTTTGAAGTTGTGGTTGAAGGGAAACTGATTTTTTCAAAAAAGAGTCTGAATCGATTTCCAGAAGATGGAGAAGTTGTTCATCTGATCTCAACAGACCAACCTTGAACAAGCCGTACTCTTTAATCAGTTGTCTGAGATGTGTCAAAACAGTGGGAGACACATGTATTGCAATTGTCCACTTGTTTCCCCCGTTTGCAGTAATCGGCAAATCCTTTGATCATTTCAGTGCCGCCACGGGGGCATATTTTCATAAATTCCGTGAAGCTGATCATGCGGGAGATTATATCGGGAGGTGCTGCATGTTCGATTTTGCAGGCACCCTCTTCTGCAATCTTATCGTCAATGGCGAGGACTTCTATAAAAAAATGTTTGAGTGCATTGTGACGAAATATCACATCTTCGGCGACCACTTTGCCATTTTTTGTCAAAGTAATTGCCTCGTAAGGTGCATAGTTAATTAGACCTTTTTTAGACAGAGCGCGGAGGGCTTCAGTGACTGATGCCCGGCTGACACTGAGGCGTGCCGCAATTTCTTTACTCCTTGCGACCAGTTTTTCTTCAACAATGTGATATATAGCCTCGATATAATCTTCAAGGCTTGCGCTCAGGGATGTTTTTTCTTTCATATTGAACTATGACAAAATTATGAGTATTGAACGTCTGGCATCAAGACAGTTGCAGCCAGGTAAACTCCATGTTTCACCTATCCTGACCAGAATTAAACCTACCGTCCTTTTGTCGGAGAGTCAAGTAAGGACTTATTCTTGTGAACAAGTTGGCAAAAACAAATGTTAAGTGAACTGCGAATAAAAAACCTGGCCCTTATTGAAAACCTTCATCTTCAATTTGATCAGGGAAATAACTGCGGGCTCGTCGTTATGACCGGTGAAACCGGAGCAGGTAAATCCATTATGTTGAGAGCGATACATCTGCTTTCGGGAGGTCGGGGCTCTTCAACCTGGATACGTAACGGGGCTGATGCGTGTCAGGTGGAAGCTTTATTTGAATTGAATTCAGAACACGACAATTTGTTGAATAAATTGGAAGATTGCGGCTTTGGCCGGGATGCTTCAGTTGTCATTAAACGAATAATAAGTGATTCCGGGAGAAGTAGACAGTATGTAAATGGTTCCCTGGCAACTGCCAAAACGGTGGCGGAATTAACCTCTGATATGCTGAATATTGCGAGTCAGCATGATCATCAACAACTCCTACAGGCGAGTTTGCATCTCGATTTTATCGATACTCTGGGTGATCTTTGGTCGCAGCGACATGTCTTGTCTGATATTTTCAGAAGCTGGCAGCAGAAAAAGGCAGAGCTTGCAGAGTTGAGGAAACAGGAACAGGAAAAGGAGCAACGGCGGGATTTTATTAAGTTTCAGGTTGATGAAATCAGGGATGCTGCACCTGAACCCGGGGAAGACACGCTCCTGTCCACAGAAAAAAAGCGGTTGAAGAATGGTGAGGTTCTTATCAAGCTCAGTCAGGAGAGTTATCGCTTATTGAATTATGACCTTGCCGCAGGCCTGACTCAGTTGCGGCAAAATCTTGGGCAACTCAGCTCTCTTGACTCGGATATTACACAACTTGCTGAAGATATAAGCGGGTTCACATTTCTTGCCGAAGATTATGCAAGGGAACTCAGGGTCTATAAAGATTCCCTGGGAACTGATCCTTTCAGGCTTGATCAAGTGAATGAACGTCTTGACCTTTTGCAACAGCTTAAGCGTAAGTATGGGGATTCACTTGAGCAGATTCTAGAGTTTGCAGCAAATGGAGAGGTTGAGCTTCGTCATCTGGATAATATGGATAAGGAGATTGCAGCTTTGCAGTATGAGGTTGAGGCCATCGAAAAAAAGATGTCTGCTCTTGCTGAAAAACTCTCACAAAAAAGGATAAAAACCGGGCAGAAAATGGAAAAAGCAATGGCATCTGAGCTTTCCTCCCTTGCTTTTGCAGAGGCCAGGTTTGTTGTGAAATGGCAGGTTGTGGAGCATATTCCGGAAAACATGAAAATAAGTGGTTGGGATAAAGGTGAGTTTTTCTTTTCGGCAAATCCTGGTGAAGAGGCTCGGCCCCTTGTAAAGGTTGCCTCCGGTGGGGAGCTATCACGCCTTATGCTGGCGATGAAATGTTTACTGGCCAGAAAAGATATGGTGGAGACCGTTATTTTTGACGAAGTTGATGCGGGGATTGGTGGTGAAGCTGCGGAAGCGGTTGCCAGAAAAATTCAGGAATTGGCTATGCACCATCAGGTGTTTTGCATAACCCATCTTCCTCAGATTGCCGCCCGCGGCA
Source organism: uncultured Desulfobulbaceae bacterium (assembly GCA_947311315.1). Classification (GTDB taxonomy): domain Bacteria; phylum Desulfobacterota; class Desulfobulbia; order Desulfobulbales; family Desulfocapsaceae; genus Desulforhopalus_A. The sequence continues at coordinate 5,956 of CAMZKN010000020.1, forward strand.
CCCTTCATTTTCAAGTATCCAAGACGGTTAACGGGGGACGGACACAAACAGCAGTTGTACCACTGTCGTCGCAACTGAGAGTAGAGGAAATGGTGCGGATGTTGGCGGGTGATTCAGCAACTGAGCAGACCCGGGCATGGGCCGAAGAACTTCTGGCTAAAGGCGGTGCCAGCGCATGAAACAGATACAAGCTTTGTCATTGTTTTCCGGTGGACTCGACTCCATTCTCGCTACTCGTCTCATAATGGAGCAGGGGATCGAAGTTTTAGCCATTCAATTTGTCACGCCTTTTTTTAACTATACAATTCTTGAGGATATTGAAGGGCACCGTCAGAAGATGATGGAGAAATATGGCATACATGTGCAGGTTGTCGACATAAGTAAAGGGTATCTGCAGTTGCTGCATAATCCTGCACATGGGTTTGGCAAAAATTTCAACCCTTGTATCGATTGTAAAATAATGATGTTTACCAGGGCAAAAGCGATGCTTAATGAGTATGGCGCATCATTTCTTATCTCCGGTGAAGTTCTGGGGCAGAGACCAATGTCCCAGCGTCGTGATACCATGAACGTGGTGGAAAGAGACTCCGGTACCCGGACGATCCTTCTTCGTCCTCTTTGCGCGCAATTGATGCAGGAAACAGAGGTGGAAAAGCAGGGGCTTGTTGATCGTAGCAAGTTGCTGAAAATGACCGGCAGAAGTCGCACTCCACAGCTTGCACTTGCGGCTCAATATGGAATTACCGATTTTCCTGCTCCTGCCGGTGGTTGCATCCTCGCTGACCCGATACTCAGCAGGCGCATTAAATCAATGTATGCTGCCGATTCCAAGACACCGCATGCCGAAATTACGGTGATAGACATTCGATCCCTGTTGTTTGGCAGACAATTTATGCTCCCCGGTGGAGGCTGGTTGATTCTCGGTCGTGATGAACAGGAGAATATTCGTTTGACAACTCTTGCTCAGGAGGAAGATGCCGTTTTGCTAATGGAGGATTGGCCGGGGCCAACCGCTGTGGTGAAAAAAATTAATAAGTACCAATCAAATGGAACGGAGCTGGAGAGGGATTTGCGTTATGCGGCCGGGCTGGTTGTGCGTTATGGCCGGAAGCAACCTGAAAGAAAAAATACTGGCGAAGTGAGCTGTACTCTGGCCGGTGAAAAACGACTCATTTGTGTGGAAGCTCTTCAGGATGAGGTGTATGCGGAGTGGAATGTTCAGTAAGAGACTCCCAGGCCGGTTATGTCTCAAAGAGCCGATCCACTGCCCTGAGGTAATTTTGAGTTGATCTGCATTTAAGTATTTTTTTCAGTCCCTTTTCCTGTCCGGGAAAGGACGCAATAAGATAGAGCCAGAGGTGTTTGAAACGGCCGAGGAGGTGTCCGGGGCCGGCAAGTCGCTTTTGGTATCTGCGGTACAGGTGTTCATGAAAAGCCAGTAATCTCTCTTTTCTTTTCTCTTCACTCTGTAAAGGCAATCCTTTTATTGTCTCGGCGAGAAAAGGATTGCCGATACCGCCTCTACCAAGCATCCAGCGCTGAATCGTTGGAAAACGCAAGGCAAGCATTGTAAAAGATTCAATGTCATTTATGTCGCCATTATACACCAGGGTATGGTCGGTGAGGGGCTGACAAGCTGCAAATCCTTCGGTATCAGTTGTGCCTTTGTACAATTGTTTGCCAAGACGCGCGTGAATGATGATTTCTTTGAGTCGAAAATGGTGAAGTTCCGGCAAAAGTGTTCTGAGTTCCGATGTGTCGTTGAAACCCAGTCGTGTTTTTATGGAAAGTTCAATGTCCAGGTCTTTGGTGATTGTTGAGAGAATATCGAGTATTATTTCAGGATAGGGCAGTAACCCGGAACCTCTTTTCTTGCGAGTTACCATTGGGGCGGGGCAGCCGATATTCCAGTTGATGTGTGTATAACCAAGCTTGGTCAGTCTGCCCGCCAAAACGAGGAAATCCTGCGGGTTGGTGTGGAGTAACTGGGGCACGAGAGGGCGGCCGCCGTTGTTTTCAGGGAGCACGTCCACAAGCATTTTATCGCTATAAAGTGCTTGTCTTTGTGGATTGATAAAGGGTGCCACTGCAGCGTCGAAACCACTGAAATGTTCATAAAAAGTCTCCCTGAAGAGTGCATCGGTGAGACCACGTATTGGCGCCAGATAGAGGTATGGTTGCTTGTCAGTCATAGGCTGTTTTGCTGCAGGTGGATGATGTGCTGTTTTTCTGGTTGTGGTATAATGGTTATTAAGGCGTTTATACGCATTGTCGGGGGGGGCCTGATTCTGCACGTTGGTTGAAGTATAAGAAAAAGTTAAGGAAATGAAAAGAGCACATTCTCTAAAAGCTGAAAAAATAGAGCAGCTTAAAAAAAACTATCCTGGGAACCTCTTTCCCGCACTTGTGGAAATAGCGGAAACATACGACGGACATCTGTATCTGGTGGGTGGATCCGTTCGCGACTGCCTCCTTGGTGTGCATTCAAATGATCTGGATATTGCCGTACCCCATAGCGCGATTGATTGTGCAAAAACAATTATACGAAAACTGAGCTGTGGTACTTTTGTTGATATAAGCGGCCCGGATGATGAGGGAGGGCGTGTCGTTGTAGCGGGTGTGCAGGTAGATGTTGCTGAGTACAGAGGTGGGGCTCAGAATATCTGTGAAGATCTGCGATATCGTGATTTCAGCTGTAACGCCATGGCTATCCCTGTGCAGCAGTTGGCAGGGGAGCATCTTTCTCTCGAGCTGATCGACCCGATGTCCGGTTTGGAGGATCTGGAAAATGGCGTGGTTAAGCACTGCCCTGGAGCCTTTACTTCCGACCCTGTGAGGATGCTGCGGGGATATAGACTTTGTGCAGTGTTTGGTTTTACTATGGATGATGCAACCACCAGCGCTGTTGAGCAACATGCGCCATTGATTAATAACGTTGCTGTTGAGCGAATTGGTAGTGAAATGAAGTATATTTTTGAATCGCCCCGAACAACTCAAACAATCAGGGCAATGGGTGCAACTGGCCTCTTGGGTGCATTGCTGCCCGAACTGTACGCAGGTGATGGGGTTGAACAACCTGGGTTTCATCACCTGGATGTGTTGGGGCACTGTTTCCTGACTCTTGAGATGATGGAAAAAATTAGTGCTGATCCGGCCAGTTTTTTTCATGGTGATGCTGTTGCAGCTATTGAACAATATCTCAGCAGAGAAGGTGTCGTGCGATGTTTGAAATGGGCGGCATTGATGCACGATATCGGCAAACCGGAAACAAAAAAGATTAGAGAAGACAAGGGAGGGCGGGCGACTTTTTATAATCACGACGAAGTGGGAGTGGCCATTTTTAATCGCCTTGCCGAAAGATTGCGATGGAGCAGAGCTGATACGAGGTTGACGGGGGCGTTGATCGGTATGCATATGCACCCCTTTCATCTTTGTAATGTACAGCGTGAAGAACCGCTTTCAAAAAGAGCAGCATTAAAATTGTGTCATCGGGCAGGCGGAGATCTTCTCGGCCTGTTTCTTCTTGCCATGTCAGATAGTCTTGCGGGCAGTGGCGAGATGAAGCCTGAGGGGATGGAAGAAGAGCTGGAAGTACTTTTGCATACAGTTTTACGTATTTATGAAGAAAATATTAAGCCGGTTCTCTCGAGCCCTCGTCTTTTGACCGGTGGTGATCTTATTGCAGAATTTGGAATTGAACCAGGCCCGCTGTTTTCCGTACTGTTAAGTGAGTTGGAAATTGCACAGGTTGAGGGCATAGTTGTAGATAGGGAGTCGGCTCTATCCTGGGTTAAAATGTTTATGGAAGAAAATCAGACGGGTGATTGACCAAAGAGCCTTGTTTAATGGAAAGAGAGCTGCAACTATTCAGCTTGTCAAAGAAGTACAAATGGACTAAAACGTGCGTAAAATAAACGATTTTTATTCAAGGAAGGCGAAAAAGGAGAAATATCCGGCGCGTTCCATATATAAACTTGAGGAAGTACAGCAAAAGTATAAGTTCCTGCGACGTGGAAATAGCGTGCTTGATCTTGGTTGCTATCCTGGTAGCTGGTCGCTGTATGCCTCTGAGGTAGTTGGGCCAAAAGGTATTGTGGTCGGGGTTGACCTGCAGCAGGCGGACCAAACAGCCCGGCCTGACGGGGCACCAATCCATTGGCTGTGCCAGGATATAATGGAGCCGGAACTTCTACCATTGGTGCGAAAATTTCGTCCGGCATTTAAAGTGATTGTGTCTGACCTGGCGCCTAATACCACAGGAAACAGATGGGTTGATTCCCAAAGATCACTGGAATTGGTTCGAAAAACACTGGCGCTTGCAGAACAACTTTTGCTGGATAAAGGACACTATATCTGCAAGGTTTTTCAGGGAGAGGATTTTCCGGAGTTTGTCTCTCAGGTTAAAGCCAGGTTTGGTATGGCAAAAGTACTTAAGCCCCAGAGTTCACGTATTGAAAGCAGGGAAGTTTTTGTTTTGGGAATGGATTATAAAAAACCCGTTTCTAAGAAGAAATGAGAGTAACTATTCAGCATACGGCAAAAAAGATCGTAAAAGCACGATATTTATGACACCGCTTCGCTGTTGTTCATCAGTGCCTTACATGTCCATAAGCACTCCGGTCTGACCTGTATGCTGGGCGGAGTGATCGTGGGCAGGTGAGGCACTGATGAACAGTTACCAAATGATAAACGAAAAATAGGTGTGTTATGTCAGGACATTCAAAATGGTCAACAATTAAAAGAAAAAAAGGTGCCAATGACGCAAAGCGTGGCAAAATTTTCACCCGGCTGATTAAGGAAATTACCGTGGCAGCACGATCGGGCGGAGGCGATCCTGAAGGTAATCCACGTCTACGTTCGGCAATTTCCAATGCCAAGTCTGAAAATATGCCAAAGGACAATATTGCCAGGGCAGTCAAGAAAGGAACCGGAGAAATTGCCGGTGAGGTCTATGATGAGATCATGTATGAAGGCTATGGGCCCGGCGGTGTTGCTGTCCTCGTTGAGTGTTTAACGGATAACCGCAATAGAACGGTTGCTGATGTGCGTCACTATTTTGCCAAAAGTAATGGTAATCTTGGTGAGTCCGGTTGTGTCTCCTGGATGTTTGACAAAAAAGGTCTTATTCAGGTTGATAAAGAAGGAGTCAGTGAAGATGAGCTGATGGATCAGGCCCTCGAGGCGGGAGCGGAAGATGTTGTTGACGAGGAAACGGAATTTCATGTTCTCACCGCCGCTGAAGAATTTGACGATGTTCGCAGTGCGCTCGAAGAAGCTGGAGTAACCTTTCTGGAAGCTTCGGTAACGATGATCCCCCAGAATACCGTTGAAGTGACGGATGAAAAAATTGCCCGTTCTCTTATAAAACTGATGGATAGTCTAGAAGACCATGATGATGTACAGAATGTTTCGGCGAATTTTGATATTGATGATGCACTTATGGAGCAATTATCCTGATACATCGGTACGTTCGTGAGAATTTTAGGTATTGATCCGGGCAGCAGAATAACCGGATATGGCATTATAGATGAGAGTGCCGGGAAATTGCAATTTGTTGCCTGTGGGGTTATCCGGACAACACCTGATTACCCCTTTTCCCATAGGGTGAATGAAATTTTCGATGGTATTAATGAAGTCATTCATATTCACGAACCTGTTGTGGCGGCCGTAGAAGATCTGTTTTTAGCTGCCAACCCCCGTTCAGCATTGAAGCTTGGTCAGGCTCGGGGGGCAGCTGTCGTAGCCGCCACCCAAAATGGCCTTGCAACCCATGACTATTCTCCCCGAACAGTTAAACAGGCGGTAGCCGGTTATGGTCAGGCCGAAAAAGAGCAGGTGCAGCACATGGTCAAAGTTTTACTCGCATTGTCAGGTTCACCGAGTTCTGACGCAGCTGATGCTCTTGCTGTAGCTATATGTCATGCCAATCAGTTTCAAATTATTACTTCTAGTTAAGGGAATATGATAGCAACATTAACAGGAAAAGTGTTGTCCAAAGGGATGGATAAGGCGGTGGTGGATGTGGCCGGTGTCGGCTATGAAGTTTTCCTCTCAACCGATGGTGTTGTCCGAATGGTTGAGAGGGGTGAGGATGTTTTTTTGTACATTCATACGAATGTTCGGGAGGATGCCATTACTTTGTACGGCTTTCTCGAGGAACAGGAAAAAGAGCTTTTTCTTACCCTTAAAACCGTATCCGGAATTGGTCCTAAACTCGCGCTTTCCATGCTTTCCGGCATGAGTGTAGGCGAAATCTGCCAGGCGATTATCAATGGAGATATAAAACGACTCACCACCCTGCAGGGGGTTGGCAAAAAAACAGCAGAACGTATCTGTGTCGATCTTAAAGAGAAGGTGGCCCACCTCAGTTTTGATGCAGCGTCTGCGTCTGGCACTAACGTTTCCCCGATGGTCACACCCGGTTCGGTGGCCAGTGATACTCTTTCTGCTCTTACAAATCTTGGATACCCTGACCAGATTGCCCGAAATGCTCTGGGAACGGTTAAAAAAGAAATGGGCGAATTACTTTATAACGAATTGAGCCTTGAAGAGCTTATTCGAAATGCCTTAAGGATACTGGCATGAATATCGAAGAAGATATAGGTGTTGACAGCCGCCTCGTCTCTCCTGATCGCGATCCTGTAGAACCTATAAGTGATACTTCGCTGCGGCCGCGTCGGTTGGTTGAATATATTGGCCAGGAACAGGTGAAAAACAGTCTTTCTATTTTTATTCAGGCGGCCAGGGGCAGGGGAGAGCCTTTGGATCATGTCTTGTTTCACGGTTTTCCCGGCCTTGGCAAGACAACACTTTCTTATATTATTGCCAATGAGATGGGGGCCGGATTTAAGGCAACTTCAGGGCCTGTTATCGAAAAGCAGGGTGACCTTGCTGCGATATTGACCAGTTTACAGGAGGGGGATGTCCTCTTTATTGATGAAATTCACAGATTGAACCATACCGTTGAAGAGATCTTATACCCGGCAATGGAAGATTTTCAGATCGACCTTATTATTGGTCAGGGGCCGGGGGCGAGATCTGTGAAGATGGATCTGCCGAAATTTACTCTTGTTGGTGCAACAACGCGAACAGGTCTTCTCACTCCTCCATTGCGGGATCGTTTTGGTGTTGTATTACGGCTTGATTTCTATTCTCCTGAAGAGCTTGTTACGATTGTTCAACGGTCTGGTAGAATTCTTGGTATGAATATTGATAATTCCGGGGCTCTGGAGCTTGGTCGGCGCTCGAGGGGTACTCCGAGGATTGCCAACAGACTGTTGAGGAGAGTGCGGGATTTTGCAGAAGTTGGTGGCCATACTGTGGTCGATACCGAGGTGGCAAATAAAGCGCTTATTCTTTTAGGGGTCGATCAGTTTGGTCTCGATGAGATGGATAGAAGAATTATGTTGACCATTATTGATAAATTCCAGGGTGGGCCGATTGGTCTCGACACTCTGGCAACAGTAGTTTGTGAGGAAAAAAACACGCTTGAAGATGTTTATGAACCGTTCCTGATTCAGTCGGGTTTTTTGCAGAGGACGCCCCGGGGGCGAGTTGCAACTGTTGGTGCGTATGAACATTTTCAAAAAAAAATTCCCCGACAGATTACCATGCAACAATCTCTTTTTGATGAATAAAAAGGTGAATACATGAGGAAAACACTGGCCGAGATTAAAGCGATGAAAGCGCAGGGGAAAAAGATTTCCATGCTCACAGCTTATGACGCCTCAATGTCGCGTATGTTGAGCAGTTGTGATGTGGATGTCCTGCTTGTTGGAGATTCTCTTGGTATGGTGATGCTCGGTTACGATTCCACCGTACCGGTGACAATGGATGAGATGCTCCATCATGCAAAAGCGGTTCGCCGTGGTGCTCCTGAAGCGTTTATTCTCGGTGATATGCCTTTTGGTGCCTACCATACCGGCAGGAGTGACGCCATTGCCAATGGGGTTCGTTTTTTAAAAGAGGGCGGTTGCGATGGAGTAAAACTCGAAGGTGGCGTGGAAATGTGCGGCGTTGTGCGGGCCATGGTCGATGTGGGTGTTCCGGTTATGGGTCACATAGGCCTTACTCCCCAGACGGCCAGCCAGCTCGGCGGATATAAAGTGCAGGGTAAGGGGCTTGATGACGCTCGCAAACTTCTTGTGGAGGCAAGGGCGCTGGAAGAAGCTGGAGCCTTTGGTCTACTGATTGAATGTATTCCTGATAAACTGGCTCAGGTTATCACAGAAACAATAAACATTCCAACCGTCGGCATTGGTGCAGGGATTCACTGCGATGGACAGGTACTGGTGACCCACGATCTACTCGGGATGTTTGATAAATTCACACCAAAGTTTGTAAAAAAATACGCCGATCTTTCACTCGGCATCAAGCAGGGTGTTCAGCAGTTTGCTTCTGAGGTAAAGGAAGGAAGCTACCCGGCAATCGAACATAGTTTTACAAGTGAAGTTGATTACCGTGATCTACTGAACGAATAATCTCCGCATTTTCAATTCCAGTACCGGGAACGTTGTAAAAGGGCAATCGAATGTATTTCGATTACCCTTTTTGTGTTATTGCTATTGGAATCCTTTCTGTTTTTTTCTTACCACTTTACACCACCCGCTATTTTTTTTGAAAATCAAGTGCTTGAGCAATTTTCATATTGAACGTATTGAAAATACACTATTACTTCTGTTTTCTGGGGAAGTAGTTTGTTGGGTGCCCTGGTCATGTTTTTTGTGACATCTTCTACATATGGTGTGTCTGTGGCTTCGTTGATACTTCATGTTGTGTTGTTTGTGATTCGTATGCCTTCGTTATCGTATTGAAGTTTGGTAACTTTTTGCTTGACATATCGTTGGTATTTGAGATAAAAGGAAGTCTAGTGGTGTAAAGTGGGGAGTAGGGGAGGATGAGGGTTTAAAGTAGGTTGTGGGGGAGGTTCAGTGATCCAAAGTAGATTCCGGAGCAGAACAGAGCACACATTGGATGCGAAGGGGAGATTGAATTTCCCCAGCCGTTTCCGTGAAGTGCTTCGTCAAAATGGCTCGGAAGTACTGATGATCGCTCCCTGGAACAGTCATCTTCGTGCGTATCCCGTGGCAGAATGGGAAGCATTGGAAACCAAACTGCTGACCCAGGGCGGAGAACAACCTGGAATCGCCAGTTTTGTTCGTTACGTTGTTGGTGGTGTTGCTGAATGTAATCTTGATAAACAGGGACGAATATTGCTGCCAGCTGATTTACGGTCAGATGCTGGCCTGACAAAAGAAGTGATTCTTACGGGTATGCTTGACTGGGTGGAAATATGGGATAAAGAAGCTTCACTTGCCGAGATACAAACGACTCGTGGGAATTTTGAAAGCCACAATGCAAGCCTTGCCAAGTTGGGGATTTTGTAGTGGGCACGGAAGCGGATAATGGGCAAATTCATATCCCGGTGCTTCTCCGTGAATGTATTGAATTTTTGGCTCCCCATGCTGGGGGCGTTTATGTGGACGGCACCTTAGGTTTGGGAGGACATACCCGGGAGATTTTGTCGCAGTCGGCTCCTGATGGACGGGTCGTAGCTTTTGAATGGGATGAAAATGCACTGTATCACAATCAGGGAACTTTACGGGAATATAGAGAGCGATTAACGATTATTCGTCGTAATTTTGCCGAGATCGACGAGGGTTTGAAAGAAGCAGAAGTGGAAAAGATAGATGGCCTAATGATTGATGTTGGTCTTTCATCGCTACAGCTTGATTATGGTGAAAGGGGGTTCAGTTTCCAGCGGGATGCAGCACTTGATATGAGGATGGACAGCAGGAACGAAGTCTCTGCACAGTCAATTTTGGCCTCTGCCACTGAACAGGAACTTGCGGATATCTTTTTCTATTATGGAGGAGAGAAGCAGGCCCGACCTATAGCCTTAGCCATTGTTGAAAACAGAAAAAAGGAAAGAATAGAGACGACAAAACAACTGGTCTTGATTGTTGCCCATGCGATCCCAAAACGGTTTCATCCCAAAAAAATACATGTGGCAACGAAGGTTTTTCAGGCTCTGAGAATTGCAGTTAATACAGAGTTGGAAAACTTATCCAGGATAATCGATAACGGGGTGAAATACCTTAAACCAGGTGCCAGGTTTTGTGTCATTTCGTTTCATTCACTGGAGGATAAAATTGTGAAACGAAAGTTCAAAAACAATGAACAACTGGAAGTTATTACTACGAAACCAGTAGTCCCGGGACTTGAGGAAGTTGCAGCAAATTCGAGAGCTAGAAGCGCCCGTTTAAGGGTCGCTGAAAAACGATAACAGATACGGGGGGAGGGGCGAAATGGATTATCAAAATTCAACTCAATTGTATATCCGACCAGCAATTAATATAGGTGTACGTCAGCAGCAGAGAAGACACAAACTTGTTTTTCCGGGTGGTGTGGCTTTGTGGCGTAGAACTGGCTGGATCTTGTTGCTCCTAATACCATTTGTGCTATTAATTAATACTTTTTTAGTTTCCAGTTTACAAAATGTTGATAAGTCGATTGAAGAAGTAAATATCAAGCGATATGAACTTATAGACCAAAAGATAGGGCTTCTTGCGAAAAGAGCAGGAATGCTTGCACCAGCACATATAGAGAATACGGCATCGGCAAAATTATCATTGTATCTACCAGTGAAAAGACAGGTTGGTCATTTTAACCGCAGGACAGGAACCTTCAATTATCTCTAGTGTTAGTACCTTAGAAATCTTATTCCCATAGGTACTTATTTCGAACCATTCTCGTTTATCGGGGTTAGGCATGGCAAAGCAAACCCGCCTGGGAGCACAAAAACAAAAAACAGGCAGGCGGGTTGTTGTCTTTATACTCATTATTGTTGCAACCAGTGTTGCTTGGTACCTCGATAAAGAATATGAAATTGTAAAATATTTAAAGGAGATTCAAACTACTTTAACCGGTAGTATATCCGATATAAATCCTGTGCGGGGAACTGTTTATGATAGAAATCTTAAACAACTTGCCGTAACCATGGAGAGGGTTTCAGTATATGTCAGAACCAGAGAAATTAGATCAATTCCCGAGACTGTTCAGTTGCTGGGTTCTGTTTTGTCTCTGGACGAACAAAAATTGCAGGATCAATTGGAGAGTGGCCCTCTTCGGATTTGGATAGCAGAGGATATCACTCAACAACAGGAAGTTCTTCTTAAAGAAAAAAAGATGCCTGGCGTTTATCTGCAGAAAAACCAACGGCGTTTTTATCCTAATGGCTTTCATGCGGCTCATATTATTGGGTATGTCGAGAATAATATAGGTCTTGCTGGAGTTGAATACTACTTTGATCGCCTGTTGGCAAACAGGCAGGTAGAACGAAATTCAGAGAAACATTCGGCTGATCTCACTGATCTGGCTTTGACAATCGATTTAAAGATACAAGTCATCCTCGAGGATTTGGTTAATAAAATCGGTGCAGCGTATGGTGCTGTCAGGGTTGCATCATACATTATGGATAGCAGGACGGGTGAAGTTGTAGCCGGGGCTCAGCTGCCAGGGTTTGACCCTAATTCTTTCACTGGATATTCTAAAAAAGTTCTTGAGAATTTTTTTCTCGTACCACTTCTGATACCGGACAAATTTCGTCTCTTTTTGAGAGATGCAGCGTTACTCAATGCGAATAAACAGGCTGGTATAGCATACACTTCATGGAGCCTCAGTCCGCAAGATCTCAATCTTGGTGGCCAGTTGCGCCTGTGGGAAAAGCTTGATTTGAATAAAAGACTGGAACTTGATTTTGGGTCTTTTGAATCAGAGGCAGATACGTGGAAAAACCGGGAAGTGCGCGTCCTTCCGGAAAAACAGCTGTTTGGTCTGGCGCCGGAGTATGCAACTCCTCTTAATCTTCTCACTGCATTTGCTTTTCTTTTGAATGGTGGTAGGCCTGTTCATCCCTTTGTCGTAAAAAAAGAAGCTACCGATGGGGTCAAACGGGATACTTTGCCCCAGGATGAACAATACGATTTGAACAGGTTTTTTGGTAGTCAGGCAAATAAAACAACGTCGGGTTCAGAGTATTTTCAAGATGAGATTCAGGTTTATACTTCGCCTTCGAATCAAATATCAAAATACACAATGATGTTTACTAGAATTCCGGCTGGAACGAGTGAACTGTTCATGTTGACAGTAGCAGAAAGCATATTGACAGGGCCACATAAAAAGGGAGAGAAAACAATGATACCAATGGAACAGATCGTTGATAAAAGAATTGAGCGGATCTCAGTGTTGCAGCAGGTCGCAAAAAGCGTAGCGGATGTGGTTGAACCTGAACTCAGAGGTGAGGCAAATTATCCCCTGAAGGAAGATGTGATAGCGAGCTATTTTGGTGAAGACCCTCATAGAGAAAATACCATTCAACTCTTTGGGGTTATGCCGGATTTGCAGGGGTTGAGTTTGAGGAAAAGTTTGCGTATGTTACAAGGTGTTCGTATTAAAATCACCTTCAGAGGAACAGGAAAGGTAGTTCTTCAAACGCCAAACCCAGGGACACCATTGCGAAATATCAGTGAGTGTGAATTGATTTTGGAAAGATCGGAAGATATGGAATTTGAAAAAATCTCCCATGATCTTACTAAAGAAAATTAAAATACGTTTTTATTTTTAACAGATTTCACTATGGCTTCTATGACCGTATCAAAATCATTAGTATCGCTCCTTACTGAATTGGATTTCCATGTAATTGGCGGCGACTTGCATCAGTCTCTTGAAAAGTTCCGTGTGAAAAGTATTACTTCTGATTCAAGAGATGTTGAGCAAGGCAGCCTCTTTGTAGCAATAAAAGGTGTGGAAAATGATGGTCATATCTTTATAGAGCAGGCGGTTGAAAAAGGTTGCAGAGCTATCATTTGTGAAAAAGAACCTTTAAACATCGAAACATTGACGGATGCAGGTGTCGTCGTTTTGGGAGTACCGGATACGCAGTCAGCGTATGCATCGATTGCAGCATGTTTTTATGGCAAACCAGCAGAAAATCTTTTCATGATTGGAGTGACTGGCACTAATGGTAAAACCACGGTGACATATCTTCTGGAACAGGTTTTAATTGAAGCTGGATTGTCTGTTGGAGTAATTGGCACAATTAACAATAGATACACAACTACAGATGGTTTCAGTAAAATTTTACCGACGCGATTTACTACACCTGAGGCACGTATTCTTCAAAAAACCCTACGTGAAATGGTTGATGCCGGTGTGGAATATGTCGTGATGGAGGTTTCGTCCCACGCACTTGCCCAGTCAAGAGTTGGAGATATACGGTTCGATGGTGCTGTTTTCACAAATCTTTCAAGAGATCACCTTGATTATCATCGAGATATGGAAGACTATTTTCATGCAAAGTCTCTGATGTTTTCCAGATTTTTAAAAGAAAAGGGTTTTGCCGTTCTGCCGGTACTTCCAGTCGGTGATGATTCTGATTCATGGCTGAAGAAATTATATACTTTGTGTCAAAAGCGGTCTGTGCATGTGAAAAGCTGGGGAGAGGGTGAACGTGCAGATATTCAGTTAAAGAATTTTTCGACGTCACTGAGACATACTGAAGTTGATGTTCAAATATTAAGAGAAAAGTTCTGTATTCAATCATCGCTTGCCGGTCGATTTAATATTGATAATATTCTGACTGTGGTTGGAGTTTGTGAGTGTATGCAACTCTCAATTTCTACGGTTGTACAGTCTCTGTCACATGCGACAGGTGCTCCGGGAAGACTTGAGAGAGTATCTGGTATTGCATCCGATGCACAACTGCCTGTGGTTCTTGTCGATTACGCCCATACGCCTGACGCTCTCGAAAAAGTATTGACGACAGTATCGGAACTTCCCCATAACCACCTGTTTTGTGTATTTGGTTGTGGTGGTGACAGAGATAGCGGAAAGAGGGCAGTTATGGGTGAAATCGCTGGGAAATTTTGCGATGTCGCTGTGATAACAGATGACAATCCCCGAACAGAGAATCCAGATGCTATTGTAACAGAAATTGTCACTGGCCTTAAACGTACGAAGATGGAATTGCAGAGTGAGGCTTGGTTTTTCCAAAGAAAGGATAATGAATGTGGTGGGCTTGTCATTCGCGATCGTAAAAAAGCAATTGAAAGTACGATAAAAGCTGCAAAAGCTGACGATATAGTCGTTATCGCCGGGAAAGGCCATGAGCCGTATCAACTGACATTACAAGGAAAGAGATTTTTCGATGACAGACTTGTCGCAGGCAGTGTGTTATGCTCCTGGACTGTTGGTCTCATTGCTGAAGCGGTTGAAGGAAAGTGCTCCGGGAATTTTTACAAGGGGGAACTCCTTGGATCTGTTTCCACAGATAGCAGGATTGCAGGTGATCGAACTGTTTTTATTGCGCTGAGAGGAGAAAACTATGATGCGCATAAATTTGCTGTCCAGGCAGTGGAAAATGGTGCCTGTTGCCTTATAGTTGAACGTGAGGTTAAATTACCACCGGGCAGTCAGGTCAGCCAGATTGTAGTGGCTAATACATTAAAAGCCCTTGGTGATTTGGCTGCTTATCGGCGAAAGTTGATAGGGGTAAGAACCAAATTGCCGGTAATTGGAATTACAGGCAGTTGTGGCAAGACTACTGTGAAGGAAATGGTGGCATCTATTTTTGAAAAAATGTACCCCGCCGGATCGGATCATCCAGATGATTGTATTTTAAAAACACAGGGCAACTTTAATAACCTTATAGGACTGCCGTTATCTCTATTGCCTCTTGATGTACAACATAAAGTGGCTGTACTGGAAATGGGCATGAATCAACCCGGAGAGTTGCAGCGTCTTGGAGAAATTTCAGATCCTGATATCAGTTGTATTGTCAACATACATGGTGCTCATTTAGAGGGTTTTCACTCAATTGAAGGTGTCGCGAGAGCTAAAGAGGAATTGTTCGCCTCTACTAAGAAAACAGGAACACTTGTCGTTAATCTTGATGACGCAAGGGTTCTTGCACTTACAGAAAAATATTCACATAAAAAAGTAACCTATACCGTCTCGCCTGCTAATACAATCAGCGCTGATCTGTGGGTTTCTGAACTATGCCTGAATAAAGGTGGCGCGTCTTTTGCGCTTCACACACATGAGGAAAGGATAGATATCCAACTTAATATTCCAGGGGAGCACAATGTGTCCAATGCATTGGCGGCCGCAGCTATAGCAATGGCAGCAGGTGCCTGTCTGCAGGATATTTCAGTGGGGCTTGCGGAATGTCAACCGCACGACAAGCGGATGGAGATAGTGACGGCTGAAGCCGGATACAGAGTCATAAACGATACGTACAATGCAAATCCGGCTTCAGTGGCTGCAGGTCTGAAAACTTTGAAACAGATGGCAGGCAGAACTTCGGTTGCGATAGTTGGTGATATGCTCGAGTTAGGTGATTCCTCAAAAGAGGCTCATCTTTCAATAGGAACACTACTTGCTGAGCTTGGTGTTGATTATGTTGGTGTGGTGGGTGAGTTTAAAGAAGACGTATTGAAAGGCGCTGTGTCAAATGGGTTTAACGAGAAAAACATACATGTTTTTGAGAATAAAGAGCACGCTGTAGATTGGATGAAAAAATTTGCCGAGCGAAAAATGTTTGGACAGGATGATGTCGTTCTGGTAAAGGCGTCCCGGGGCTTACGTTTTGAGACTATTGTTGAAGGATTAATGGACTAACGCATGATCATAGTCTGACTTTCTCGTATTTTTGTATTACTAATTTTTAAAGTGAGTTCGAACCTTATGTTGTATCACTTTCTCTATCCTTTGCACACTGCTTTTTCCGGGTTTAATGTTTTCCGATATATAACTTTTCGTTCCATTGGTGGTGCAGTTACAGCATTTTTGGTTGTTTTATTCTTAGGACCACTTTTTATTCGGACAATGCGGTATTTCCAAATTGGTCAGGTTGTAAGAGATGATGGCCCGGAAACGCATCTGTCTAAACAGGGCGTGCCTACCATGGGTGGAGTGTTGATTCTAGCCGCTATAACTTCAGGTACTGTGTTGTGGGCTCGGCTGGATAATTCCCTGGTGTGGATGGGATTGTTTGTCACTCTTTTCTATGGGGGAATAGGAGCGATAGATGACTACAGGAAAATTAAGAAAAAGAATTCAAAAGGGTTAAGTGCAAAAGGTAAACTAATCCTGCAGGTTTGCGGAGCTGCTGTTGTAGGAGCATTTATCTTGTTACATCCTGGTTTCGATGGTCACTTAAGTTTACCGTTTTTTAAAAATTTCCAACCTGATCTTGGTTGGTTTTATATTATTTTTGCCATCATTGTTATTGTTGGATCTTCAAATGCAGTAAATCTTACCGATGGTCTGGATGGCCTTGCGGCAGGCCCTATTGTGGTGACCGCCGCAGTGTATTTGGTGTTTTCTTATCTGGCTGGTCACGTTGTTCTTGCCGATTATCTGCAACTGCCCTATGTCGCTGGTAGTGGTGAATTGGCTATTTTCTGTGGCACAATATTTGGGGCCTGTCTCGGATTCATGTGGTTTAACGCCTATCCTGCACAGATGTTTATGGGTGATGTCGGATCTTTGGCTTTGGGTGGTGCGCTCGGTTCTATTGCAATAATTATCAAACAGGAATTTCTACTGGCGATTGTTGGCGGAATCTTTGTTATGGAGGCATTGTCTGTGATAATGCAGGTTGGCTACTTTAAAATGACGCATGGTAAGCGGATTTTTCTCATGGCTCCATTTCACCATCATTTTGAGAAAAAGGGGTGGCATGAGTCTAAAGTTGTGGTCAGGTTTTGGATTGTTTCCATTATACTTGGTCTTTTTGCTCTTGCAACCTTGAAACTGAGATGAAAAAAACCAGGTAACTGCCCACAGATCCCCCATCTTCGCACGGTCACATTTACCGGTATAGGGGTGCTATAACGGGCAAATGTGCCTGCACGAATATGAAGCACCTGTGAGCAGTTACAGTTCAGAGGTAATAAAAAACATAGAGTTATGACCACCGTGAGTAATTAAAAAAACAGATGATATCTTCAGGTCAGAAAATTGCGGTTCTGGGGCTTGGCGTTTCAGGGCGGGCAGCGGTAAAGTACGCATTACTGTGCGGGGCTGAAGTCAGAGTCTCAGATGTACGGCCCGAAAAACAATTTCTTGAACAGGAAGGTTCTTTTCTGACGGCAACAGATGTTGAATGGGAAGCGGGTTGTCACACAGTCTCGTTTTTGAGATGGGCTGAAATCGTAATTGTCAGCCCTGGAATTAATACTGAAAAACCATTGTTTAAAGATTTAAAAAATGAAGGGATCCAGGTTGCAGGTGAGCTTGCAATAGCAGCTGGTTGTATCAATGTACCCGTTGTTGCGGTAACCGGAACCAATGGAAAAACGACTGTGACAACGCTGATCGGCAAATTGCTGGAGGGTGCAGGGAAAAAGGTTTTTGTTGGCGGCAATATTGGCACACCACTCTTTGAATATCTGTGCACTCCCGGAGATGTTGAATATGTTGTTGCTGAGGTGTCGAGCTTTCAGCTGGAGTGTTGTGGCAATTTTTCTCCTGATATTGCAGTGTTGGTCAATGTGACGCCTGATCATCTTGACCGACATTTAAATATGGAGAAATATTTCCAGGCAAAGAAGCAGCTTTTTCGCAATCTTGGCAAGGGGAAAATTGCTATAATAAACTTGGATGACAGTCTCTGCAGACAACTGCAATGCCCTCCGGGGACGGGGTTACTCTCTTTTGGCAGGGAAAACTGTACAGCATCATTACATGTGGATTCTGTCATTGTGTCCCTTAAGGGTAAAACAGAAATATTTGATCTTCGAGAAACAACTTTTGCTGGAAAAATCGGTGTACAAAATTGTGCTGCTGCAATTCTCGCGGCATCTTCACTTGGTTGTTCTGCAGAGCAAATAAGGAAGGTTATTAATGGTTTTAAGCCTCTGCCACATCGTCTGCAATTTGTAATAAGAAAAAATGGTATTTCTTATTTTAACGATTCAAAAGCCACGAATACCGGGGCTGTAATTGCGGCGCTTGAACATTTTGACAATTCAGTTGTACTTATTGTTGGTGGTCGTGACAAAGGTGATGACTACCGATTGCTCCGGGCAGGCATTGAAAATAAAGTTACCCAGGTTGTTACCATTGGAGAGGCAGCTGGCCTTCTGGAAGATGCTCTTTCTGATATTGTTGAGGTTGTTCGGGCAGAGACGATGAAGGAAGCTGTATATAAGGCGACACAGAGTTGTGATAAAGGTACAGTCCTTCTATCCCCGGCCTGCGCCAGTTTTGATATGTTCAAAAGTTATGGTCACCGGGGTGAGGAGTTTGTACGTGAGGTTCTGGATCTTTGCGGATAAAAAAGCATCGGAGTTAGTGAATTGGGTAAGGCAAATAAAAGAATTCGAATACTGTTCACCGGCGGAGGCACCGGTGGTCATCTGTTTCCTGCAGTGGCGACAGCACAGGCCTTCAAAGAAAAATTTCCAGGCTGCAGCATATTCTTTGTAGGCACAAAACGGAAAGTTGATGAACGTAGTCTTGCCGCCTACGGTTTTGAGTTTGAAAACATTCGCTGTTATGGTTTGAAAGGTAAAAATCCTATTGAGTTGTTGAAGGCTCTTTGTATTTTACCTTTGTCATATGTTCAGGCTTTAAAAATCATTCGTGGGTTTCGGCCTGATATTATTGTTGGCGTCGGTGGTTATGTGACGGGGCCTGTTGTTGCGGCCGGAAAAAGTCTTGGGATTCCTTCAGTTATTCATGAACAGAATTCGGTGCCAGGTCTGGCCAATCGAAAGCTGGGGCAACTTGTAGACAGAGTATGTCTGTCACTGCCTGATAGTGGGGATGCATTTCCCGCGGAGAAAATCGTCTATACCGGTAATCCGGTACGAAAAAACATTCTTGAACTGGCAGCTTTTGTTCCCCCAGAACACACCGGGAAAAAAACAATTCTTGTCCTTGGAGGAAGTCAGGGTGCACACGGAGTTAATCGTCTGGTCATTGAAGCGTTGACATCTTTATCTGGTCAGGTATTGTCAGGAATCAGAGTGATTCACCAAACCGGGGAAGCGGACGTGGAAATGGTGGAAAAAGCATATAAAACAAAGGACATTGAAGCGGAGGTTCGTCCTTTTTTTAAGCAGATGCATGATGTGTATGGTCAGGCGGATCTTCTTGTCTCAAGAGCGGGTGCCACAACTCTGTCTGAGCTTGCGGTTCTTGGCAAACCCGCTTTGCTGGTTCCTTATCCCTTTGCTGCAGACAACCATCAGGAAAAAAACAGTGACTATTATGTGGCCGGTGGTGGAGCACGAAAATATAATGAAAAAGAAGTAACAGGTAAAGAACTTGCCAGTGAGATTGTGCAGTTAATTGTTGACGAGGAAAAATTGAAAAATATGGGAAATGCAATGCGGCAGCTTGCTTTTCCCGATGCGGCCGAAAAGATCGTGGCATGTTGCCTGCAACTGGTTCGACCTGTTAATGGAAAATAATGTATAGAAGAACGAAACATATTCATTTTGTCGGAATTGGTGGCATCGGTATGAGTGGCATTGCCGAATTGCTCCTTAATTTAGGGTATAAGGTCTCGGGCTCTGATTTAAGCGATTCATCTATTACGGAAAAATTGTCCAGGCTTGGCGGAATAATTTACAAAGGCCATAAAAGTGATTGGGCGGAAGGTGCTGATGTTGTCGTTACTTCGTCTGCTATATCAAAGACCAACCCGGAAGTTGTCTGGGCAAGGGAGACAAATATTCCGGTTATTATGCGCGCTGAAATGCTTGCAGAACTGATGCGGCTGAAAAAATATGGTATTGCCATTGCGGGAAGTCACGGTAAGACATCGACCACCTCTATGGTGAGCTGGATGCTTGCCAATGCCGGTCTTGATCCGACTATCGTCATTGGTGGTAAGGTTGATGCCCTTGGCGGGAATGCCAAACTGGGTGAGAGTGATTTCCTAGTGGCGGAAGCTGATGAAAGTGATGGATCGTTTTTGAAATTGTCGCCGGTGCTTGAAGTTATAACCAATATAGATCTGGAACATCTTGATTATTATCGTGATCTGGAACACATAAAAGAGACTTTTCTTGAGTTTATCGATAAAATTCCATTTTATGGTGCAGCGATTGTCTGTCTTGATGATGCTAATATCGCGGATATTCTCCCTGCAATACAAAAAAGAACGATAACCTACGGCATGACACCCCAGGCTGACATATGGGCCGACAGCGTCGTCGGTCAGGAAGGTCGTGTTTCTTTCAGAGTGAAACAGGGACCAAATGTACTGGGCACCTTGGATATTGCCCCTCCCGGTCTACATAACGTTTATAACGCCTTGGCGGCAATCTGCGTTGGTCTTGAGCTAAAACTTTCCTTTGAAAAGATTAAAAGTGGACTGCAGACCTATGCTGGGGTTCAGCGGCGTATGCAAAAAAAAGGTGAGATTGCAGGAATTACTGTTGTTGATGACTATGGGCATCATCCAACTGAAATCAGGGCAACACTGGGAGCTATAAAAGATGCATGGCCGGATAAACGTCTGGTGGTACTTTTTCAGCCCCATAGATACTCTCGTACTGAGGGGCTTTTCAAGGAATTTCAAACCTGTTTTCATAAGGCTGATTATCTTATTATGACAGATATTTATGCGGCAAGTGAAACACCGATTCCCGGGGTCTCCGGTGAATCATTGCTTGAGGCGACAAAAAAACATGGCCAAAAACACACACATTTTATCAAAAACGTCGAAACGATGGCAGATGAACTGTTCCCCATGTTGAAGGCAAATGATCTTGTTTTAACGCTGGGAGCAGGTAATATTGTCAGGGTTGGAGAAGATCTACTGGCAAAATTATAATCCTTGAGAGAGCTGTATGGAACCGGGCGTAAAAGAAAAACTTTCAGGAATGTTTCCAGGGAAGATACAATGGAATTGCAGCTTGAAAGAGTATACCACTTTTTCAATAGGCGGGCGGGCACAGGCTCTGGTGAAGGTGACGGATCGCAATGAGTTGCAAAAATTGCTTTGTTTTGTTGATGCTAAAGGTCTTTTATGGAGAGTTATCGGTCGCGGTTCAAACCTCCTTATAAGTGACAATGGTTTTCCTGGAATTATTATTGTTTTGCAGGGAGATTTTTCACGGTTTACAAAAAATGTGGTTGAAGAGAGCAAAGATGTGGTTATTCGGGTTGGAGCAGGCTGCAGCCTTGGTCGTCTCCTTAAAAACTGTGTAGATAGCGGCTTTTCTGGGCTGGAATTTACTGTTGGTATTCCCGGAACAGTAGGTGGTGCCCTGGTTATGAATGCTGGCGCCGGTGGAGAAGAGCTGGGTACAGTTGCCGGAAGCGTGACCCTTATGACACAAAATGGTATAGTTGAGCTGGGGAAAAATGAACTTGATTTTACCTATAGATCGTGGCGTGGTTTTGATAAATTCAGGCCAAAATCAGTAATTATTGAGTCTGAATTTTTTTTAAAGAAGGGTGATGTTCGGCAGATAAAAGCATCGTGTCAGGATTTGTCCGAGCGACGAAAGCGAACACAACCTCTTGAGTATGCTAATGCCGGCTCGTTTTTTAAAAATCCTGTAGGTGATAGTGCTGGCAGGTTGATTGAGGCAAGTGGTTGTAAAGGTATGAACGTTGGTGGTGCTGCCGTTTCTGATAAGCATGCCAATTTTTTAGTCAATTGTGGTAATGCTACGGCATCTGATGTGCTGGGGCTGATGAGAAAAGTTCAGAGAAAGGTGAGAATAAACAGTGGAATACGATTGATTCCTGAAGTTCATTTTCTCTAATATCGGTAAGCTGAAAATATGATATGCTGATCACTACACTTAAAAAACTGTTTGTTAAGTCTTCCAGAAGAAAGGTTGGTAGTTCCTACCTTAGTGCTGACTTCTCCAGTTGCAATATTCCTGGTAAAAAACGCCAGTCTTCTGATGATAAAACCAGCATTTTACGCCTGCAGCAGTGGTTGGCTTCCAGAAAAAGAAAAAAAGAGAATGGTTACAGGGGAAGCAGACCCCACAGTCGACAATTCTTGAGGTTTGGAGGCTTGTTTTTTGTTGGTTGTTGTCTGCTGTTGTTTTTTGTGGCAGGAGGCGGTGCTGGGCTTCAAAAGAAACTTCAATCTCTTTCGTTTTTCAAGGTAAATGAGGTTGTTCTTTCCGGGGGAAGTATAGTCTCACAGGTTGCAGTACGAAATGCAGCGGCTATTGTTCTGCACCAAAGAAGTCTTATAGGTCTTGACTGTGCAGCAATTGAAAAAAGAATAGGTGCCGTCGATTGGGTTTCAACTGCAAAAGTCACACGAAACTGGCCTTCGACGATAGAGATTACAGTAAAAGAAGATGTTCCTGTTGCGCTTTTACATATCAAGGGTGCAAGGGAAGCGACAGAGTTGTATTATATTGACAGGAAGGGCAAAGTATTTTTACCTGTTGAACCTGGTGACGATATTGATTTTCCTGTTATTACCGGCTGGTTTGACATTAAAAATTCGGAAACTAAAGAGCAGGCTCTCTCCGAAGTGCTCATTTTTTTGAGGAAACTTCGTGTCAATAATCCGCATCTGCCCACTCAGTCAGTATCTGAGATACACGTAAACCAGAATGGAGAAATGGTAGTGTATCTTGTGGAATATCCATTCCCTATTTTCTTTGGAAATGGTAACACTAAAACAAAATATGCCCGTTTAGTTCAGGTACTAAAAGCACTCTATAAAAAGAAAAGAGGCAAAGAGCTGATCTCCCGGGTGGAATATATTCAAATGAATTATCTGAATGACAAGGTACTCGTTGCACAGAGTGGATCGGGATAACAACGAATGGATGATAATAAGAAACCAGTGATGAGCAGTAAAACTGAATCAACAGAATTAATAGCAGTTGACGATGAGAATCAAGTTCCTGGAGAACTGATTATTGGGCTTGATATAGGCACAACAAAGATTTGTTGTGTTGTCGGAGAGTTGTTTGATAACAGAATTGAGGTAATTGGTGTTGGCACGGTGCCGTCCCTTGGTTTGAAAAAGGGTATTGTTGTCAATATCGAAAGCACAGTTACCTCGATTCGGCAGGCTATGGCAAAAGCTGAAGAGGAAGCCGGTTGCGACCTCAGTTCAGTGTATGTTTATGTTGGGATAGCGGGCAACCACATTAAAGGATTCAATAGTCCTGGTATTCTCGCTATAAACAACCGGGAAATCAAACAGGTGGATATTGATGCCGTAATCGATGCCGCACGAACTGTTAAGATATCTGAAAATCAGCGAATAATTCATGTAATGCCTCAGGAGTACATGGTTGATGATCATACCGGAATCCAAAACCCTGTTGGTATGACCGGTGTTCGACTGGTCACAAATGTTCACATTGTGACTGCTGATATTGGTGCAGTTCATAATCTTGTGACCTGTTGCAATAAGGCCGGATTGGAAGTGGCTGAACTTGTTTTGGAGTCGATAGCATCAGCACATGCCGTGCTGAGCAAAGATGAAATGGAGCTGGGAGTGGCTCTTATTGATATAGGTGGAGGTACCACCGATCTTGCTGTCTTTTATGACGGTACAATAAGACACACATGTGAAATTGGCCTCGGGGGACACAACCTGACCAATGATCTTTCAGTTGGTCTGCGTACACCGTTGCAGGAGGCGGAACGTCTTAAGGAGGATTATGGTGGAGCTATTTCCTCTATTATTAAGCCTAATTTAGTTGTTGAAGTACCTACCGTCGGGGATAGGGAGCCACGAAAAGTAACGCAGAAAGTACTTGTGGATATTCTGGAAGCGAGAATAATTGAAATACTGGAAATGATGGCGCGGGAACTTGTGATTTCTGGACAAAAGAATAAAATTAATGGTGGGATTGTTATTACCGGTGGGACGGCATTACTTGCAAATCTTGTGGATCTTGCAGAACAGATTTTTGATTTGCCTGTGCGCATCGGTTATCCTTCTGGTATTTCGGGAAAAATAGATGAGTTGCATAATCCACGTTGCACGACTGCTGTGGGGCTTGTAATGTTTGGCAGGAATAATCAAAATATCAACGGCGGTCATGAGTCAGGAGTAGTGGGCAGGGTTCGGGAATGGATGAAGAAAATTATGTAAATCTTCCGATTTTTTGGTTTCAGCGTTTTATGCAAGGTGCTATATTATCATGTTGATAACATTTATGATATCTCCGCCATTGCCGGTGGATTTTTAAATAAGCGATCAGGGGGTATATATGCCGTTTAGGATGGCAGAATCAGAAGCTGTTGCAGTTGTTAAGGTCATAGGTGTTGGTGGTGGCGGCGGGAATGCCATTAATACAATGGTGGCTAATTGTCTTCAGGGAGTAGAATTCGTTGCAGCTAATACAGACAAACAGGCACTGAATCAATCCAAAGCGGACATTTGTCTGCAGCTTGGTCCGAGTATTACCAAAGGGCTTGGTGCCGGCGCTGATCCTGAGACGGGTAATATGGCTGCAATGGAATCCGTGGAAGAGATCAGGGAGATTCTTAAAGGCAGCGATATGGTTTTTGTCACTGCAGGTCTTGGTGGTGGAACAGGAACCGGGGCGGCACCGGTAGTTGCCAAAGTAAGTAAAGAAATGGGCGCTTTGACGGTTGCAGTGGTCACAAGGCCATTTAGTTTTGAAGGAAAATTCAGAGCAAAAAATGCTGATAGTGGCTGGGCTGAACTACAGAAATATTCTGATACCATTATTACCGTTCCCAATGATCGACTTTTGTCTATTATGCAGAAAAACAGTAAGTTGTCTGATATGCTGGCCATGGCCGATACTGTTTTACTGCAGGCTGTCAAAGGTATTACTGATCTTATTAACGTTCCCGGGTTGATAAATGCTGACTTTGCCGATTTGCGTACTGTGATGCGAGAAGTAGGACCCGCAGTTATGGGTGCTGGTGTTGCAGTCGGCGAAAACAGAGCAGGAGAAGCAGCCAGAAAAGCAATTGATAATCAGTTACTTGAAGATTTTGGTATTGATGGTGCGCGCGGACTGCTTATTAATATTTCTGCATCTGAAGAGAGTTTCACCATGTCAGAATTTATGGAAGCTTCCGCTCTGATTCAGGAAAAAGTTGATGATGACGCCAAAATTGTTATTGGCGCACTCTATGATGATGCTCTTGGTGATGAACTGCATGTTACCGTCATTGCTACCGGAGTAGGCGGAATGCTCGATAAGAAAGAGACAATTAATCCGGTTGAGGACCATATGAAGAAACCGGTTGCCATAGATCCAGAAAGAGTCACCAAAGGGGCACCTGCTTCACCGAACAGGCAGCCAAAGGTCAGCCGTCTTCCCGGCTCTAACTTTGAGACTCTTGATAATATGGGATCTTCTAGTGTTCCTGAAGGTGGCGGTGAGCATTCCTCTCATTGGAATGATGATTATCTGGAGACGCCAACCTATCTTCGTAAAAAGGCCAATTGACTCCAGGAGCTTGTCTGAGAAAGCATTTTATCCAAAAACCTCGATTTAAGCAAAAATGTCTATTCTCGGTCAATCTCCTCGTGCACCTTGCAAAAAAAGGTTGTTTTGCAAGGTGCCTCTATTCTGGTTGCCTGTTCTGGAGAGTGTGTTGTGTCTAAAGAAGAAGTCATGCATCCGGTGAAAAAAAACGTTCAAAAGGAACAGTTGGAGGCCGGACTCAAACCGTTTCTCCTGGTTAAATATTTCAGTTTTTCCAGCCTTGCTGTAATTCTTGTTTTTACTCTACTCCTTTCCTGGATCATATCCGAAAATGCGCGAAAAATAATGCTGCAGCAAAATGAAGAGTATTCTCTTTTGCTTGCCGAAAATATCAATCAGCAGGTTTTTAGACGATTTGTTTTGCCGGCAGTTATCCGGTATGGAGGTATTGCCTTGCGCAAACCGGAACAGTTTGAGCTACTCGATAGTGTTATAAAAGGTGTTACCCAGGGGCTTAAAATTGATTCGGTTACTATCTATGATTCAAGCATGAATATCGTCTCCTATTCAACCCTGCATGATCGCATTGGTAAAAAAGATCTTGGAGGTCCCGAATACTATAAGGCAATCGGGGGAAACCCAAACTCGAGACTTACCTATAGTGGTTCGGTTTTCAGCCTGTTGCATCTTACCCATGAAATACGGTGTAATTTGAAGACTTATATTCCTTTCAGACAGGTTTTGCAGGGTGGCAAGGAGGGTGATCTGATAATGGGTGTCATTGAAATTGAGAAAGATCTTTCGAGAAATTATTCCAATATTATTCGTCTGCAGGGACGTATTATCATAGTATCCAGTGTGCTTATGGCCATTTTGTTTCTGGTACTTCGTTCTATTGTTTCAAGAGGCAGCATTATCATTGAAAGAAGGGCAGTAGAGCGCTTAAAGCTTGAAGAAAAACTCAATCAGGCCGAAAGGCTGGCTCACCTTGGTACAATGGTCGCGACTGTCAGTCATGAGATCAAAAGCCCCCTTGGTATAGTGAGAAGTACAGCCGAAATATTGGAAAAGCGGATTAGGAAAATTGCTCCAGGAAATGAACATCTTGCAAAAATAGTGGTTGATGAGACGATTCGCTTGAATAATATTGTTGTGGAGTTTCTCGATTTTGCCCGTCCTTTAAAACCGAATCTTGCTCTATGCAGTGTCAATGACAGCGTGAGAAAAGTTTTGGATTTTCTTTCTTCTGAATTAAAAAACAAAAACATTGAACTGGTAATGGATCTTGCTCCCGGACTCAACCGCTGTAATCTTGACCAGGAGCTTTTTTACAGGGCATTGTTTAATATTATTGTCAATGCGATCCAGGCGATTGATAAAGAAGGCCGTTTGCAGATTAGTACTATGAAGTCGGCAAATAAGGGAATTGATATTGTCATTAAAGATAGTGGCGGTGGGATATCCGAGGATATGATACATCAAATATTCCAACCCTTTTTCACAAATAAAAATAAAGGTACCGGGCTTGGCCTGGCGATAGTGAAAAATATCATAGACAGCCATGGAGCAGATATAGAAGTTGAGAGTAAGATTGGTGAGGGAACTACTTTTAAGGTAACTTTGCCACCGCGTTAGGATCTTACTCAATACTTATCGTCGAAAACATAAATTGATTCAGTTGGGGAGAAAATGGGTAAAAAGATTGTGATTATAGGTGGAGTTGCGGCAGGGCCAAAAGCCGCATGTAGAGTAAAACGTCTTCTGGTGGATGCAGATGTTACAGTTATTGATAAGGACAGTCTGATTTCTTATGGGGGCTGTGGTATTCCATACTACGTTTCCGGGGATGTTTCGGATGAAAAAGAATTACGATCAACAAGTTTTCATATGGTTAGAGACGAATATTTTTTTGAAAAAGTCAAAGGTGTAAAAACACTTGTTTCCACGAAGGCTCTTTCTATTGATAGAGGAAAAAAAGAAGTACATTCTGAGCATCAGGAGACTGGTGAGAAAGCGGTTCTCAAATATGATACTCTGCTGATAGCAACAGGTAGCACACCTGTTATTTTACCGATTCCAGGAAATGATGCGGATGGTGTGTTTACCATAAGTGATTTGCATAAAGCCATTGAGATAAAAGATCGTATTGCCAAGGGCAAAGTTGGCAAGGCCGTGGTGATTGGCGGCGGCGCAATCGGTATCGAAATGGCAGAAGCCCTCACCGATTTATGGGGCATCGAAACTGCTCTTGTTGAATTCGCAGACCAACTCTTACCACGTATCATTGACTGGCCTTTAGCTACCATTCTTGAAAAACATTTACGTGATAATAAGATAGATGTTTTTCTAGGTGAAGGAGCTGAAGAGATTGTAACAAAAGATGGTCGTGTGGTAGCAGTAAAGACGGGAAAACGCACCATTGAAACTGATCTTGTCATTATGGCGGTTGGTATTAGACCTCAGTCAGGAGTGGCCAGAAAAGCTGGACTCCTGGTCTCTGAGTCTGGAGCAATTGTAGTGAACGAGAGACTGCAGACATCTGATCCGGATATTTATGCAGCCGGGGACTGTGTTGAGATTACCCATCTTGTCTCGGGTAAAAAATTTGTCGCTCCGTTTGGTAGTATGGCAAATAAAGAAGGGCGAGTCGTTGCTGATAATATGGCTGGAATTCCAACCGTTTTCAAAGGAGGGGTTGGCAGTTTTATTCTTAAGGCCTTTGAGTTGTCAATCGGTTCTGTTGGACTGAGTCTGGAGGTTGCAAAAGCCGAAGGATTCGATGCTGATTTTTCTCTTTCTTCACCTTCTGACAGAGCTCATTTCTTTCCGGGACAGGAAATTTTCTGTCTGGAATTGATTTTTGACCGGCGGACTCGAAAAATTCTCGGTTTTCAGGGGACAGGTCCTTTAAACGATGCCTTGTCTACCCGCATTGACAGTGCTGCCGTCGCTTTGTGCGCCTGTGCCACTATAGATGAATTTGCTAATGTAGAGATGGCGTATTCCCCCCCATTCTCATCAGCCATTGATCCTCTTAATGCAGCCGGATATATTGCGGACAATCTCTGTGCCGACAGGATGAGGCAAATTCCAATGGAAGAATTTTATCGTTGGATGGAAGATCCTTCATTGCACTCTGACTGGTTGGTACTTGATGTCCGGCATGAGCAGCAGTCCCAGCCACTGGTTGAGCAATTTGGTGAAGAAATCTGGTTTCCATTGCCCCAGGATCAGATGCATGAACGCTATACTGAAATACCTAAGGACAAGATGTTGATACTGTTTTGTAATGCAGGATCACGTGCGTTTGAGATACAGGTGTTTCTTGATTATTCCGGCTATCGCAATACCGCTGTTCTTCCAGGTGGTTTCAATGTAATAAAGAGAATGGGTGCTTCATGGTTGTCAGAGGGCCCTCAAAATAATTTCTCTTATTAGAAAAACCACTTTTTCCTATGATATGATAAACAATCTCATTAAATGGGGGAGAGCTTAATGTCACAGGTAGTAGAATGTTTGCAATGGAGAAATTATGACTGATGTGAATCCGCAACACATGATCGAAGAGATACAGGATAATATTAAAACCGGAGATGCACTGAAAGCCCAGCTGGTTTTGTCCCATATGGGAGCTGTGGATCATAAGACACGAAATAAACTAATTTATCTTCTGTCTCGATCCGAAATGGATTTTGCGGTTCCGCTTTTCATTTATCTGCTGACGGAACATGCGGAAGTTGCGGATGAGATGCCTATTATCCGCGAGACTCTGTTTTCCATTCTTCTTGCCTTTCCTGAAAAACTCGTAGATTTTCTTTCTGCTCCTAATATTCCTGATAAAACCGAGATCATAAAGATTGTTGGAGAATTACGCTTTGAAGAGGCAACTCCGGTCTTGCTTGATCTTGTAGCAGCGTCTGAAGATGAGTCTCAGATTCTTCTCATTATTGAAAATCTCGGGCTTATCGCTGATCCTGAATCTATCAATACCTTGACTGATTATCTTTACGCTGCAAATAGAGACCTTATTGTTGCCGCCGTACAGTCGCTCGGGCAGGTTGGTACTCCGACAGCAATGCACAGACTCGCCGAACGTATGGGTACGGATAATGAAATTGATTTTATGATTCTTTCGATTTTTTCTGAAGTTCAGGATCAAATTTCTCTCGAAAAACTCAACGACACCATCCGTTCTCATTATGCCCATATGCGCACCTATGCTAAATCAGAGTTGGTGCGTATCGGTCCCAAAGTTGTGCCTGTCTTGATTGAAAATCTTTTGCATGATGATCCTGATTTTCTGATTCATACATTAAATGTGCTAGGTGATATCGGCGACGAATCTGCAATTGTTCCCATACGAAAATTACTGACTAACGAGCCTAAAAGTGCCAATGTCCGGTTTGCTGCATATGAGGCGCTTGCATTGCTGCCTTTAAAAAAAGGTGCGTACACACTCACCGCGGGCCTTACCGACCCGGAAGATCATGTTTGTGTTGCTGCAGCACGAGCGATTGATAAGAATTTTTCACCGATTTTAGGGGCAGGCATAAAAAACCTGTTACGTGGACCTGAAGAAGAGGCAAGGCATATTACTAAAATCATAGTAAATGCGCAGGTGGATAATGTTTTTTTAAACCTTGCCGCTGATGAAGTTTTTCAGGAGCTTTCCCTCATTTACCTCCCACATACGCATAATGACATACGAACGCATTATCATAAGCTCCTGGTTGAGGCCGGGGAAAATGCTTTTGCTAACAAATTGACTGGTGATGAGGATCAGGCAGTTCGGCCAAAGATTGTTGCAGTGGATGATTCGAGGATGATCTTGAATATCTACAAGGCGACATTGCATGAATTGGGTTTTGAGCCGGTTCTTTTTGAGTTCCCGGCTACAGCAATTGAGTGGTTATACACAGAAAAGCCATTGATGGTTCTTACTGATCTTAATATGCCGGATATAACAGGTATTCAGCTCACAGAGAAGATCCGGGAGAAGTACACCTCAAAATTGTTGCCAATCATTATGGTTACCACTCAAAATGAATCCAAGGATAATGAATCGGCTATGGCAGCAGGCGTGAATTCCATCCTGAATAAGCCGTTTAATGCGAAAACTCTTGGTGCGGCTATTGAGGATGTCTTGAATCCGTAAAGATATCTGTAGATTCAAAATAGTTGCCAACGTCTTTGGGATGATGGGCATCTGAACTGAGCACCATTGGAATATTTATGGCACGGGCCATTTTTCTGATTGTTGAATGCGGGAAAGGTTCGTTGCGGATTGCAATTCCACTGGTGTTGATTTCCATACACATATTTTCTTCTTTTACAGCCCGTAAAAGTATATCAATCTTATTTTGATGATTTTCGTGTAGTGGTGTTATTCCGGGAAGAAAGCGCAGTGCACCGTCCATGTGGCAGAGCATGGTGCCGGGCAATCGTTGGACAGCTTCAGTGAGCAGAGACAGGTAATCATCAAATACCACGTCAATGTCAAAGGTCGCAGCAAGTTTGAGGTTTTCAGGTGATCGGCTGAACATGTTGAGATATTGATCGCTCGCACCAATTTTCAGAAAGTGACAGGAGATTCCGATTTCATCCCATTTGCGATTCTTCAATCGTTTGATGATTGTCTGCACTTGCTCAGGATTATACCCACACTCCACGCCCAGTCCAATGTCAATGTCTTTGCTGTATTTTTCCTGCAGGCGTTTCCCTTCAGTGAAGTAATTATCAAATTCTTCATCGGTCAGCCACGTCTTTTTCTGACTTGAAACTCCCTCTTCCATATGTTCAAGGAAGATAATCCTGTTTAATCCCTTGTTGATACCGGAAAGGACATACTCCTCCATTGTTCCTACAGCATGATTACATAAACTCGTATGTATATGGTGGTCAGTAAGGCGATCTAAAGAGGGTTTGTCTGCAGGTGTTTGTGTCAACAGAAACCTTTAAGCATTTCCCTTTGGGAAAAAATGGAGAATACCATCGATATCGGAGGTGTCACAGATATGGCCGAGGTCGAGGTCAAGATCGAGGTATTCTTCGATGCCATCAATTTTCAGTGAGAGTGCAGGGCCGTCAGGGAGATGATAAATAACAGTGTTAACGTCTGAGAGATCAACAGGTTGATAAAACAATTTCATTCTTTAATAATCCTTGTCATGGTGTTACACTGCGCTTAACCCCAGTAATGAGACCACAAGTCTGAGTGGAATTTGTATTCCTAAAATGGTATTAAAGAGGGATGCAAATGAAAAGAAAAAGAAGAGCATTTTCGGACA
>CAMZKN010000021.1 GCA_947311315.1 uncultured Desulfobulbaceae bacterium
ATACAACAAAACACAAAAACAACTCACTTCAATAAAAGCTATGTATGGCCTTCCACTGGTTAAAGATTTTCGTAAGATGCTATGCGACGGTTAGAATGGACTTTACCAACACTTTTGGAGAAGTTACTCCCTTAACGGTAAAGTATCCGTCTTCATTGACCATGGAGTAATATTTATTCAGACCCTGATAGGCAAGAATGGTTGTCTTTCTTGCCGGGTGACTGGCAAAAAGTTCACCTTGCAGCAGGAGATTGGCCCGGGCGGTCACGGTAACAAAACCGTCACGGGGAAAGCTGTTGGTATGAAGTGTTTGCTCCCGGTTGAGCCCGAGAATGAGTCGCTCCACGAGAAGCGCCTGATGGTGGAGATAGGTCCAGTCGACTGTTTTAACGGTGTCGGAGGGTGTACCCCACAGGGCACGGCTGTCGCCTGTGGTAACCAGGCTAAGGCCGATATATCCGGCAAGTGCACTGACTTCTCCGCCAAGGTTGGGCCTGTCGATAAACCAGGAGTCCCACGTCCGCAGGTGGCTTGGGCGCAGGGTATCCTGATATTTGGCGCGGCCAGCAGGTTGACCGGCAGATTTTTCAAGTGTCTGTGCGATGAGACTATAACTACCTGTTCTGTTAATAGTTTGTTTGAGGTTGTAGAGCCAGCCTCTGTTAAAGGCACCAACGCCGTTGCCATGACTTGAAAGATGCAGGCTGACGATAGCTGCAACGTCATAATCCCAAACCATACTCCTAAAAGATGTGGACGATTGTAAAGCTCTGAGTCGCTGGCTGGCATCACCGACCACTCTCTCGTTTCTTGCAATGGCTTCGGGGATCAGTTGTTTGAAAAGATCCGCCTCTTCCTGTGGCAGGTTGTGAAAAGATTCGGCCCAGCTCAGTCTGCGATATAGATATCTTTGGCTCGATGTTTCTTTGATGAGGAGTGTGTCGTTCGTGTTCTTTTTGTTCAGACGCAGTTGCATGAGCTTTCTGGATATCTGGTCAATGGCAAATCCGAGACTGTGGCTGATGGCTTTTGAGATGAGACCGTCCCGCTCTCTATCCTCTCCCAGCGGAAAATCAAGGGTGTTCAGGAGAGAGATATTCTTTTTTGCTCCGGCAAGAATCTTTTTAAGCTGGCGTTTGGAATTGCGGAGATCTTTTGATCTGGCATTCAGGCTCCAGATAGCCTCGCGCATCCCGGCAAGTGTCTGGGCCTGGCCACTGGTGGCAACCAGAAGTACTGATCGATCAAGATCCTGATTGGTTAAAGACTTTGCCACTTCAAGGAAGGTGGCCATGGAGGCTGCGGAATCGGCACCGGGTGAATTATTAAAAACAAATTCCTCTGTATCAAAAAAAGATTCTACTATGAGCAGTTCCTGTTTGAGTTTTGGGTCGTGACCCTCAATGAGTGCGTAGATGTTTTTCGCAAGCGTATTTTCCCAAACGCAACTCGACTCAACAGTAACACTTTGAATGAGGGGGCTCTTCTGAACTGTCAATTGACCGAAAAGAGCTGTTGCCTCGGTTCTTGTCATCCAGAAACAGGGAAATTGCAGGGGGGTAAGCTCATGCTTTTCTGTGAAAAATATGCGGCCATTGGAGTCGTTGTTTCCTATAAATATAACGGCTTTGGCACCAAGGGACGCAAGGGTTTGCCAGTTTCTGCCGGAATCAAAGTCTAATACAATAACACTGTTTTCAATCGGAATTCCGTCCAGTTGAGTGAGATCTCCCCTGCCAACGTAGTAGAGTGGAGCGATTATTGGGGCGCTGGTCGCTTCTGGAGTTATGGCATTGTAAATAAATGGTGACAGAGAATGGCTTTTTTCATTAAAACGAATGGAAGCTCCAAGAAAACGGCGTATAGGCAGCTCGAACAATTGTGTCTGTGTCTCAAGACCAAGGGACTGTAGTTGTTTTTGTATATATTCTCCGCTTGCCTCATAACCTTTTGAACCTGTAGTTCTTGAGCCATAGCTGCTCAGTGTTTCAATCGTTTGTCGTAGTGCGTTTTCATCAATGCTTGATTGCGCCTGAGAAGGAGAACACAGGTGCAGGGTTGAAAGAAGAATGAGGGCTGTGAGGAGAACCGCAGTTTTCATAAAATAGTAGGTGTAAAAAGAGTGAGTGCTTGTTTTTCGTTAAAGTTTTTTAAGGTACTCCATCAGAAGACGAATTACATGTGGGCGTTTTCCAGGCCTCCTGTTTTAATATCCAATTCATCCCTTTCCTGAATCTTATCGATTCTGCCATCGCGTATCCAGACAACCTGATCCGAAACATTGAGCATTTTGTAGTCATGGGTTGCAGAAATAACAGTAACTCCCCGCTCAAGACTGAGCTCTTTTAAAAGCTTGATAATGTCTCCGCCCGTTGTGAGATCGAGGTTACCTGTGGGTTCGTCTGCAAGAACTATGGAAGGACTGTTGGCAAGGGCTCGCGCGACTGCAACCCTCTGCTGTTGACCTCCGGAAAGTTCAGATGGGCGGTGCCCGTGTCTGCCGGTAAGGCCCACCTGGTCGAGCAGATCCATTCCTCTTTGCAGCGCATCGTCGTTTGATACTCCGGCAAAGGTCATGGGGATGGTAATATTCTCAAGCGCAGTCATCACCGGGATAAGGTTGAAAGTCTGGAAAATATAGCCGATTTTTCGACAACGGAGCCATGCCAGTTCGTAGGCATCAAGTTGGGCTATATCCACTTCATCAATAAAAACTTTACCGGCTGTTGGTTTGTCAAGACCACCGATCATATTGAACAGTGTGGATTTTCCGGAACCGGAAGGGCCCATGATAGATATGTACTTTCCTGATTCGATTTCAAGATCTATACCTTTGAGTACTTTGACAACTATTTTGCCAAGGTCAAAATCTTTGGTCACTCCGGTAACGCGAACAATTTGTTTTGTGTCGGTCATAATATGAAGTTTTATAATGAGAGGTTATTGCTCAACCCGCATGGCTTCAACGGGTTGCATGCGGGCGGCTATAATAGCAGGGTACAGAACTCCCAGCAGGCTGAGGAAGGTTCCTATACCCACCCCCATGAATATTGTTGTTGCGAGGTCAGCCCATGGAATAAAAGAGGCTGATGAGAATCCAAATCGCAGGCATGAAGCCGCAATAGCTACAAGTGTTCCTATGATTGCTCCACTTATGGCCCCCGCAAGGCCTTGTATTGTGGCTTCAATAACAAATAACCGGACTATAAATCTGTCCAGAGCTCCAAGACATTTCAAAGTACCGATTTCACGGAATCTCTCAGTAACGGACATTAGTTGGGCGTTGATTATTCCAACAATACAGACAAGCAAAGAGAGGAAAACTATCCAGCGCTGTTTTGCAGAGCCGGTGACAGCACCACCCTCGGGATGTATATCATAACCGGCATGGGTAAGAGCACTCAGCAGGGCGGGCTCCCCTGAATTGACGAGGCCCTGTGTGATATCGTTACCGGCTTGAGTAAAGGAAAGAAAGGCAACGGCAAGAACCAGACTCATGGTTGTTACCAGTGATCGAAAAAAGCGCACCCTGATCGATTGATATGCCAACTGGAACGATTTTTTTAAAGGTAATGCGACAAGACGCCTCATAAACAATTATCCCATCCGGTTGTATGGTGATGAGCCGGAATTGATATTCAATGAAATGCTTTTTTATTCCCCTTGTGGGTGTTGGTCAGGTACGTTTAAGATGTAAGATACATTATCAAGTCGCAATTATCCAGCATATGGCAAATAATGCTGTAAAAGCACGAAATGTGGCTGTTCAGAGTGCTTTATATTCGTTTATTCAGGACTTCGAAGCGTACTTGTGTTACTCGAGAAGGCCAGAATGGACGAAGATGAGGTACTCTGAATAGTTACATAAAGTCTAGTTTTTTAAAGATACCTTGTCAATGCTATCCTTGAGATAAACATCCTGTCATATCGTTGAAATGGAGAGTATCAATCCGTTGATCCTGCCCCACTATTTCCAGAAGCAGATCAAGCAAATGTAATGCACGTCTGTTCATTCTCTGGTGATGAATCATAATTCCGCACTGGCCGGAACCAATTCCTTTCTCCAGTTCTGTCAGCAAATTTTCTAGGCCACGTTGGGGCAAGCTTTCTTTTCTGGTGTGCAGATCAACGTTTACTTGAAAATCCGGAAGAACGGAGGGAGCTTCGGGGCGTGCTCCTGCGCTCCTGGAGATGGCCTTAAAGCGCAGATGAGCAAGGGATGTGAGTGTTGCCTGACTGCACCGATTCCATGGTGGTGTAAAAACAGGATGAAAGTTGTCTCCCAGCAGTGTTTTCAGTCTGGTTCGTCCTTTATACAAAATATCGCTGATTGTATCGGAATTTCGGGATGGACCAAACTCCTGTTTTTTACCGGATACTTCAAAGTTGCGATGGAGCCAGCCATGCAGGTGCCAGCACCATTGACTGCTTTCTGGTTCCATGAACAGTGAAAGTTCGTTGAGCCGCTTTGCTGTCAGCCATGTTGGCACGGTTGCAAGGCAGAGGGGAAGATTGTGTTTGTGAAAACAGAGGATGAGCTGGTGGAAGGCATGGGATGGTATGCCGATGTCATCGGCGCGAAAGAAAAGAATCGGTTTCGCCGGTGAATTGCTGACTCCCTTATCTATGCTGTGCATCAGTTTGCGCCGGATCTGAGAATGAGCAATGGTATAGATGGACGAAAGTGATTTAGTCATGGCTGTTGTGCCTCTGATACCATAGTTCAATTTGTCTCAATGTCTCTGTAGCACCTTCAAGCATGATATCTGTGCAAAGACGTTTTTTCTGCAGTTGTAATCGCATCAGGTCTGCCAATACTGGGGGGGACAGGGACTTTTTGTCCAGAATGGAGATGGCAGCTTTTTGCCCAAGTCTTTGTGCGCGCAGTCGCTGTTCCCGGTTTTGCGCAAAAGGGAAAACCAGAGAAGGAATACCTGATCTGACAAGATTCATGCAGGTGTTATAACCAGCCATGGAAAGAGAGAGATCTGCGGCTTCAAGCCATGCAGGAAAGTGCGAAGTAAATCGACCGACACTGATATTTTTCTGCGCACTTTCCTGGAGTTTTTTGTAGTGATTCTTACTGCAGTATGGGCCACAAAAGATCTGCAGATGTGAGTGTGGAAATTGCAGAGAGTGAAATGCTTCCACAACAGCACTGAGGAAATCAGCACCTACGTTGCCGCCACCAATACTTGCGACAATGAGCTTTGCATCCGGTTGCAGGTTTAGTCTTTTTCGTATTTCTTTTCTATCGGTTGTAGCAGCTCGTTTGGCGATAAAACCGGTATAGTGTATTGGAATATCAATTTTATCATAAAGATCAAATGTTGTATCAAGGGTTATGATTGCCGGATCTGAATGGATAAGGACGCCGGCGAAAAAATCAGACAAGGTTTTTGCCACCCTGCGTTCAAACTTTTCTTTACCGCTCGTCTTTTCCACTAGGATATCACGGACACTGCAGTAACAGAGGCAGGCGGATAATGTTCCTTCGCGAATTCCCTGTAAAACGGGATCCAGTTCAAATTTAAAGGCCTTGCGGCCAAACGGGTAGAGTTCTGTGATGAAAACATCCGGCTTTTTGTCCTGAAAATGGTGGAAGAGAATCTTTTGTCTGTTGGATTTTACCTGTTCGAGAGGTGTGCCTGTCTGGCAGGGAACCATATTTTGAAATGTCTCATCCATCTGTAATCCGGGTAACTGAAGGACAGATAGCTGTGGTTGGTCGATTTCAACCGGTGGGCCGCCAAGTATAAGCGTGACAGCATGTTTTTCCGATAATGCCTTGCATATCTCCATACTGCGATGAAAGTGACCGATTCCGAGAACGTGCTGGCAGTAGTAGGAAATGTTCATAACAAAACAGTGTCTTGCGGGATATTCAGTTCAAGTGTAGAAAATGATCCGGCGGAATATTTTATGATGTGTAGGCGGTTATGGCTGAGCAACGGATCTTCTTCAGGAAGAAATGCCCTTTTTGTAATGTGGTACAATGTCGTTTTTATAACACCCTGATGGCAGACAATGAGGATTTTTTGGTCGCACCATTTCTCATGGGCTGTTAGCAGTGCAGCCAGCACACGATCTTTTACCGCTTGGCGTGTTTCCCCGCCCGGTGCCGAAAATAGCCATCCCTGTTTGACTCGTTTTTCAAGTTCTTCCGCATGGTGCCTGCGAATGTCGGGGATGGTGAATCCCCAGGGTGATTTAACCCTAACCCAGTTCTTATACAACTTTAAAAGGTTACATTTACAATTGGACATATTGCTCAAAATAAGATACAGTTAATTGACCTATAAATCTTCTTGTGAGATAT
>CAMZKN010000022.1 GCA_947311315.1 uncultured Desulfobulbaceae bacterium
AAACAACTCACTTCAATAAAAGCTATGTATGGCCTTCCACTGGTTAAAGATTTTCGTAAGATGCTATGCGACGGTTAGAATGGACTTTACCAACACTTTTGGAGAAGTTACAAAAATAGTGAATAACTGGTTTAAACAACTGCCTATCAGGCATAAACTCAACACAATTATCCTGCTGGCCTGCAGCATGGCTCTGCTGCTGACTACTGTCGTTTTTTTTATCAGCCAGTTCTACCTTATCCGCCAGCAGTTGCGCGGAGAACTGCAGACCCTGTCCCGTGTGATCGCTGAAAACAGTCGTGCCGGCGTTGCTTTTCAAGACAAACCTACTTTGAAAACCATTCTCGCGTCCCTCTCAGCCAAACCGTCAGTCATTCAGGCCGTAATTTATTCCATGGATATGGAAGTATTTTCTGAATATAAAAATTCAGCGTCCACAGAACAAATGCCCATGGATCTTTCTCACAAAGATCAGCACTTACGTCTTTTTCAAGTACGTAATGGTTGTATACAAATTAGTCAACCTATTGTCCTGGATGGTGACCAGATCGGCACTCTGCTCATTCAAGTGAGCCTTGCAAAGACACGTCACAACTTATTCCTACTCGGAATAGGTATGGTTGGTACCATGATGTTTGGCTTGCTGGTGGCCATGCTGCTATCTACGCGGTTTCTCAGAGTCATCATTACCCCTATTGCTACTCTGTCCGGGGCAATGAAACAGATTTCCCCAAAAAAACAATATGAACTTCGTGTTCCGCCTACAGGTAATGACGAGCTAGGACTCTTGGCATCAGGCTTTAATGACATGCTAGATCAAATTCAAGAGCGTGATGAGCATCTCGAGGAAAAGGTTGCTACTCGAACAGAGGATCTTATGGAGGCTAAAGAGACGGCCGAGGCGGCCAGTCGAGCCAAAAGTGAATTTCTGGCCAATATGAGCCATGAAATCAGAACTCCAATGAATGGTGTTCTTGGCGTAGCAGATTTGTTGCTGCAAACCGACTTGACTGAGAAGTCCAGGAAACTCGTCAGGACTATCAGTGCTTCCGGAAAAGATCTACTCTATATAATAAATGATATTCTCGATTTTTCCAAGATCGAGGCCGGGCGGCTCGATCTTGAAAAAATAAACTTTGATCTGCGTGAACTGACTGATTCCATTTATGACTTCTTTTCTCATAAAATTAGTGAGAAAGGATTAACCATGACCAGCCATATTGAAGATAGTATTCCGAAGATCGTCTTTGGCGATCCGGCACGGCTGCGCCAGATTATTGTTAATCTTATCGGTAATGCGATAAAATTTACCGATTACGGCAGTGTGCATTTGCATATCAAGCTTGTCGAGCTGAAAAACGGAACGGGTTTGTTATTGTTTGAAGTACGCGATACCGGAATAGGATTAACTCAAAACCAAACAAAGGAAATTTTCGACACCTTTGCCCAGGCGGACAGCAGTACCACTCGAAAGTACGGTGGAACTGGTTTGGGCCTGACAATTTCACGACAACTTGTAGAGAAAATGGGGGGAAATATCGAAGTGGCAAGTAAACTGAATGTGGGAAGTAATTTTCGGTTTACCATACGCCTGGAGGTTCCAACCGATCAGGAAACAGCTCTAACAGAACACCTGCAACAGCAGGAGGAGCCAGAAACAGATGTATTCTTGTATGACTGCAGGGTTTTAGTTGCTGAAGACAACCCCACGAATCAGATTGTCACCGAAGGAATGTTGGAATTATTCGGCTGCGAGATTGATCTGGTTGTAAATGGCAGACAGGCAGTTGAGGCCGTTAAAACAAATAATTACGATCTTATCTTCATGGATTGCCAAATGCCTGAATTAGATGGTTATGGGGCAACCGATGAAATCAGAAAATTTGAGCAGCTGACTGACGCTTCCCCTACTCCAATAATAGCACTTACCGCCCATGCGATGAGTGGTGATCGGGAACGTTGTTTCACTGCTGGAATGGATGGCTACCTAAGTAAACCCTTGTCTCAATATGAGCTCCAGGCAACTATGAGTAAATGGTTATCAAAATTTGAGCGGGATACAATTGTGCCAACTGGAAGGACTGTGAAAGCAGACAAGCTTCCGGCTACTGACATACGCTTTGATGCCAGCCCACTAAAACAATACCAGATGATTCAAAAAAAGGGCACTCCCGATATTGTCAGCAATATTTGTGAAAGCTATCTCAAGAATGCTCCAGTTGAACTGCAGTCCATGAAAGATGCTGTTTGCAATCAGAACACTGAAGCACTATGGCAGGCTGCCCATGCAATGAGATCAATGAACGCCACGGTGGGAGCGATTAGAATGGCAGATATTTGTTATGAAATTGAGATGAAGGGCAGAACAGGAAGTCTTGATAACAGTGAACAATTGTTTGCTGAACTTGCAAATAACTTTCTGTATATCAAAGATCAGTTACAGAATATCCTGGCGAAGAAGAGATGATCCACTTCCAGGTGAGTGATAATCTCTCCCCCACAAAAAATGCGTTACAAATGACCATAAAATCACCTGTAACGCTAAAAAAATCTGCCGTAAACAAACGTGCCAGCATATTTTGATAAAAAGTCGTCTACTCTACTCCATACTCCTTGCCGTACTGCTCAACAACAAAATCAATGTCCTTATCACCACGACCGGAAAGGTTAACCAAAATAGTTTTATCAGGCCCTGCATCTTTAGCCAGTTTGGTGGCAAAAGCCACGGCATGAGCGCTCTCAATGGCGGGAATAATACCTTCGGTACGTGACAATTCAAAAAGAGAATCAATCGCCTCAACATCGCTGGCAGTGACATAGGTCACACGGCCTAAGTCTTTTAAAAGACTGTGCTGTGGTCCAACACCGGGATAATCAAGACCACTGGCAACCGAATAAACTGGCAGGGGTTCACCTTTATCATCTTGAAGCAGATATGACTTAAAACCGTGCAGAACACCGGGCGAACCTTTGGTCAGTGTTGCCGCATGATCGCCATCTTTAAAACCTCTACCCGAGGGTTCCACGCCATACATGGCAACATTTTCATCTTCAAGAAAAGCGCTGAAAAGCCCAATGGCATTTGAACCACCACCTACACAGGCCACCAGGTTATCGGGCAGTTTGCCATACCGATCCTGGAACTGTACTCTTGCTTCATTTCCGACAACAGATTGAAAATCTCTTACCATCTTTGGAAACGGATGGGGTCCAACAACAGAACCAATCGCATATAACTGGTTTACAGGATCTCCAAGATACGCTTCGAAAGCTACATCTACGGCATCTTTTAACGTTCGTGTTCCACGATCAACAGGAATGACATTGGCGCCGAGAATTTTCATTCTCACAACATTCGGATGCTCTTTGACAATATCAATTTCTCCCATGTAGATATCACATTCGAGGCCAACAAGAACAGCAGCAGTGGCAAGAGCGACACCATGCTGGCCGGCACCGGTTTCTGCAATAATCTTTTTCTTACCCATCTTTTTGCACAGGAGAGCTTCACCAAGACAGTGGTTAATTTTATGGGCACCGGTGTGATTGAGATCTTCACGTTTAAGATATATCTGTGCACCACCAACTTTTGCAGAAAGATTTTTCAGATGAAAAATAGGACTGGGCCGCCCCACATAGTCCTGATAGAGCATATTGAGTTCTTCGTGAAAAGAAGGATCGCGCGAAATCTCGTCGTACGCTGTAGAAATCTCCGACAAAATATCTTCCAGCATCGGCGGAATAAAACTGCCACCGTAGTCTCCAAAAAACCCCTTCTCATCCGGCATTGCGATTGTTTTGATGTCATTGCTCATCTGATTCTCTCTCAAGTGTTTTTTTGAGTAATTTCAAGGTAATTGAGCCCTTGTCCTTAAGTATTTTTGAACCTCTGGTTATCTTACACAGGCTGATTCCATGGTTGGCAGCAATAGTTCTCTGGGGAATTTTTTGATGCAATTCCTTCAACAACTGCCACCTCAGGTAAAGATCGTCCAACTCTTTGGCCGTCAATATTTCCCGGCAAAACTGTTCCACGTCTTCGACATCGTCCAATTCTGCAAAAACCTGCATGAGTTCTTTTTGTGCTTTCATGATCATCCTTGTTTCTATCAGCAGAAACATATAAAAAATAATTGATTAAAAGACAAGAGAAATTTTCAAGTAAAAAAATGAACAGCTTATCGTAACAGATTGGCAAGAAACATCGTAAGAGGCGAATAGAACGTAATGAGAAGCAGATCCACCAGCAATATTGCGAGAAAAGGGAGTATTGCCCGGCTGATAGCGGTCATCCTGTCACCGGAGAGAGAGGCTGATACGATTAAACAAATCCCCATGGGCGGAGTAAGCATACCAATGGCAAGATTTGTAACAACTATCACTCCAAGCTGAATAATATCTATCCCAAGTGAAGGAAGCATGGCCGTAATCATAGGCACCAGTAGAATGAGGGCTGCAGTTGTCTCAATGAATGTTCCGGCTACAAGGAGCACCAGATTAATGAGAAGCAGAAGAAGGGTCGTATTTTCCGTTATGCTGAGAAGGTTTCCAGCCAGTCTGGCCGGAATTTCTTCAATGGCAGCTATCCAGCCAAAAATAGAGGCTGTGGTGATAATAAACATGACAATGGACGCATAAACTGCTCCTTCGGTGAAGAGTTTACCCAGATCTTTAATCTTCACCTCCCGATAGACACATACACCCACAACAAGTCCATAAACTACAGCAATTCCAGCGGATTCCGTTGCAGTAAAAACACCACTAAGAATACCACCAAGAATAATAATCGGAGCACCGAGAGCCAGCCAACCAGCTGTAAACGTTCTCCACACTTCCGACCAGGAAAAGACGGTGTGCATTCCATAACCGTTTCTTTTCGCTATAATGGTTGAAACAAGGATCAGTGACAGGCCAATAAGCAGACCCGGAAGAATACCAGCGGCAAAAAGCCTGCCAATAGACGCCCCTGTGAGAAAACCGAAAATTATCATGGGGATCGAGGGTGGGATAATGACACCGATGGAACCACCCGAGGCTTGAACAGCTGCCGCAAAGTCAGAGCGATATCCGGATTTTTTCATAGCAGGAATGAGTATTGCGCCAACGGCAGCCGTATCCGCAGCAGCAGAACCTGAGATCCCTGCAAAAAACATGGCTGAAACGATAGTCACCGCGGCCATTCCCCCCGGTAACCAGCCCACCAGGGCATTGGCAAAATCAATCAAACGTTGACTCACCCCGCCAGCTGCCATAATAACTCCAGCAAACATAAAAAGAGGAACCGCCATAAGATGAAAAGAATCTGCTCCGCCAAACAATCTCTGAACAACCATCATCAAAGAAAAATCGCCCTGGAACACTATTGCGGCAACCGATGACACACCAATTGCAAGAGCTATGGGTGTATTGAGTAGAAGAAGGAGCAACATGCCCAGAAGCAGCACTTCAGTGGTCATCATCTCGCTCCCGCAATTCAGAGACAAGAAAGGTAATGCAGTGCAGCAGGAAAAGTGTGCCGCTGATTGGAATAATAAGAAAGAGTATCCACTTCGGGATGGCCAGGGCAGGACTTATCTGTGCCCGGACGAAATAGGCAAACTGGCCACCATAGTAAATCATCACCAGGAAAAATCCCATTGCAACCAGATAAACAAATACCCGACAATATTTCTGCAGTCTTATGCTTAAGTGCTGGGTAAGGACATCAATCGAAGGGTGGACTCTGCGATAATATGCAGCCGTTGCACCAAGAAAAGAGAGCCAGACAAGCAGGTACCGGGCCAGTTCTTCGGACCAGAAGAGAGA
The DNA here is from genome assembly GCA_947311315.1 of uncultured Desulfobulbaceae bacterium. Taxonomy (GTDB): domain Bacteria; phylum Desulfobacterota; class Desulfobulbia; order Desulfobulbales; family Desulfocapsaceae; genus Desulforhopalus_A. The sequence continues at coordinate 5,806 of CAMZKN010000022.1, forward strand.
ATGGTTAAGAACATATCGGCAAAATACCTGTAAGGCAACAATACACGCCATTGAGATACCAAAAGATGCCAGAACAAACTCAACCCACTTATTTGTCTTTTGACTTATACGATTCAATATCTCAGTCACGTTCAACCGCTTTGGTAAGATACGCTATTGTGTCGCAGCAAGAATTTTCATCAGCATTTTTTTCACTCTGGGCTTCTGATAAAGCGTATTGTCTTTCATGTTTACAACCGACATCCGGAACGCATCAATATCCGGATTTTCTTCAACCAAAAAACCTTTTTCCTTTAACAAAGTCAATCTTTTGCTATTTTTACTCCTGTTGTCCTTCCGCTGAAAAAGTGCCGCTTTTCGCATTGATTCCTGCAGAAAATTTTGCGTCACCTTATCCAGTGTTTTCCACCATGCGAGAGAAGCAACATCAATATGGGGTGAGTACACATGATGGGTCAGTGTCATGTATTTTTGAACCTCATAAAATTTATACACCTCCATCACCCAAAGAGGGTTTTCCTGACCGTCAATCACGCCCTGCTCAAGTTCTGTATAGATAGGCCATGGCATTGGTGTGGGATTGGCCCCCAGGGTTTGCCAGATAGCACGGTGTAGAGCAGAGGCCATAACACGTATTTTCAACCCTTTGATATCATCAGGATTTTTGACAGGCCGTTTGTTATTTGTCAGATTCCTGAAACCATTTTCTGAAAAGCAGAGACCCTTGAAACCGGCAGTTTCGAGGCTTTTCAAAATCTCATTACCGATAGGGCCATCAAGTATCGCATCAGCCTGAGCGTGATCTTTAAAAAGAAAGGGATAATTGATAACCCGAACAACGGGATCAAATGTATCAAAAGGTCCCCCGGTAATGATCCCCATCTGCACAGTATTGAGCTGAATCTGCTGCAAAATCTCCGTCTCCGTGCCGATGGATTTAGAATGGTAAATTTTAACATCGATGTTGCCATTCGAACCGACCTCAACGATTTCCTTAAATTTATCTGCGACAATATTTTGGGCAGACCCAGGTTTTGTCACCACACCTAATTTAATTGTCAGAGCAAAGGAAAGAGACGCTGCAGCGCAGCAGACAGACAAAACCGTCAGAAATAAAAATATTTTTTTCATAGTGTTCCCCGTTTGAAACAATTATCCACACCCGATAATTTTTATTGTTTTTTAGCCAAGAGCTTGTCAAAGCTTTCACGGTTATCGTTGCGACATTAACCGGTCTACGCCATTGCAGCAAGAGCTGAAAGGTTTTCGCTGTCCTGCGGTTCCTGGCATTCCCAATTTTGTTCGGCCATTGAGCTTCTACTTTCGTAAGATAGCAAAGCTCAGGAAGTAATACAATATTCTGTTTTTTGGCAATAATGACACAAACAAACCGAGTAGGAACAGGAAAATCATACTCGACTCTAGTCCAATGGAGTGATACACTCGTAGAGCAGATAGAAATTTTTCGGCTGAGATTTAATCATTTTACGGAACCTGAGACAATGACAGACAAACACTTCCTGGACGAATTATTCAGACGGACAGATGGCAATATTGAAACCCAGATTTCCATGTACGATATTGGAGCGGGCATAGGGCTTGAAAAAAATGAAGCCGGTGCTATCGCCCAGGATCTCATAATTGAAGATCTGGCAGAACTCCGCACACTCACGGGAAATATCAGTATCACACCAAAAGGCCTTAAAGAACTCGGCATTATAGTTCCAGAGGTCAAGGCGGCGGGCGACAATACCTGCAGCCTTAGTGAAGAGGTAGTGATGAGCGAAAATGACAACACAGCTATCACCACTCTTCTTACGGAAGTAAAAACATTCACAGCTTCAATACAGACAGATTATCCGGTGCTGGAAGAAATTATCTTCGACCTTAAAACCATAGAACTGCATATGATGTCGCCACACCCCAAAACTGCGGTTATACGTGAGTTACTGAGATCATTGCTCACCACATTATCCAGTGAAGAGCACAATCCAATTACCGAAAAGATTGCTCTGATGATCCAGGACAAAAAGTAAAATAAGGAAAAGGCTCTGTGAAAACAATAGGACTACTTGGAGGCATGAGCTGGGAAAGCACCACCAGTTATTATTCGCTCCTCAATCGCGGCATACAAAAAAAACTCGGGGGATTCCATTCTGCAAAAATTATCATGGTGAGTGTTAATTTCCAACCACTGGAAGAGGCGATGCGGCAGGGGAACTGGGATAAATGCCAAAAAATATTAATTGAAAGCGCGCAGCGTATTGAGGCAGCCGGAGCTGATTTTCTGCTTTTATGTACCAATACCATGCATAAGGTAGCACCGGCCATTACTCAATCCATCAACATCCCTTTCCTGCATATCGCTGATGCCACCGGCAAACGTATTAAAGAAAGCGGCATCGACGCAATTGGACTGCTAGGCACAAGATTTACCATGGAGGAAGATTTTTACCGGCAGAGGCTCGAAGACAAGTTCGGCCTTAAGGTGATCATCCCCACTCCTGAGGATAGACAAATCGTCCATGATATTATTTTCAACGAACTCTGTCAGGGAACAATCAGAGACCATTCAAAAAACGAATACCTTAGAATAATAAAGAGAATTCGAGCAGATGGAGCCCAGGGAGTGATCGAGGGCTGTACGGAAATAGGAATGTTGATCAAACAACACGACACCTCAATGCCCTTGTTTGACACAACAACCCTCCATGTCGACCAGGCGATTCAGACCGCGCTGACAGAATGAGACAAAAGGTCAGCCGAAGAGGAGAGTGAAACTTCGGCTGACCTCCCCCCACAATACAAACACCCCAGAAGGGATATAAATGAGCCTGTTGATTTAATGTATTTTGCCCGATCTCTTCGTTATATGGAAAATTTTATCCTCGGAATATCAACTATATGCCTGTGGCAAAAATCCTATTAAATCAACAGACTCATAAATGGCACGGTGTTAAAAAAGCACTAACGTATAACGTCAATCTTAACAGCAAATATTGTCTTTTCTCTGAGTGCTCCTGTCACCAGCACATTTTTGCCCAGTACTGGCTCCAGATTCTGTCCTCTAAGAAAAAAGGTCCCTCTCTCGGTCATAATTGCAACACCCTGAGCTGTTTCAAAAACAAGTCCTGAAAAAACAGACCTCTCCTGAATGATAAGTTGACTTACAACTTTGCCATACTCATCCGAGTTTGCAACCGCCGTCTTTTGCGGCAGAGCAAGAGCCACCACAGAACAACAGATAACAAGCAGAACCAGACCACAACACACACTTTTCATAAATCTCATAAAAATCCCTTTCTACTCTTTGTCCCGAAATTAGCAATTGTCATGCCACATAACATATTACATATAATTTCAAATAGATAGAAGAATAAAGTTTATAGAAATTATTTTTTCACCTGCACTTTTTTCCCATTTCAGAGCATAATGTGTAATATTTGCACACTTCTTTGCACGGACTCAACTGCCCCCAAAAGGCTCTTCCCGCTACCTTTTCCATGAATATAACAAAAAGATCGCACTAACATTATGTTACATTTATATAATAAAACTTCATGTCAGTTGGTGACAGTTGGTATGAGGTTTGCTACAATCAGCTGATCATTTGCGAATATATACTTTTATCCGGTGTAGAGTTATGTGGTTTAAAATCGGTGTTAAGCAAAAGCTCACCATTATTTTCTTCATTTTTTTCCTCATCTTCTCAGGAACAGTCTCTATTCTTCTTTTTAATCTCCAGAAGATGGTGACAACCTCCCAGAACATTGTCTCTAAAAATAACAAAATTGATGCCATTACGGATATTTTGCTGACAAGTATTGTTGACATGGAAGCAAATCACAAAAAGCTCAAACTCCTCAAAAAAGAACGCTACTCCGAGTACTTCAAACAAGCGAAAGAACGATTTGAAGATGCACTGGATCAGGCCCTGGAACTTTCCAGCACTTCCTCCACTGAAAAAAATCCATGGCAGGATCTAGCCATCAGCTATCAACGGCATAGAAGTGAACAATGGGAAAATGATACCGTCCCGGAGATCGGGGAAAAATGGGTTTCCGAAAAAATTGTTTCCAATTGGATGAAAGTAATTGACCAGATAAAACTAACAAACCAGAACGAAATCGCCTCTTCATTGAATGACTTGAACGAGAGAAGCAGAATAAGTGCCCAAAATGGATTTTATGGTTTCTGCATCAGTATACTGGTCGGATTCACTGGTATCTGGTTTATATCGCGATCAATCTTCACTCCCCTCGGCGTCCTTGCAGAAGGGCTAAAACGAATAGCTATCGACAAACATCACACGCCGATATCTCTCAAAGGAGGTGACGAGTTCAACGAACTGGCAAGGGCCTATAATGAAATGAGCAGACAGCTCTACGAAGAAGAAAACATCCGTACGGAATTTATTGCCACCCTGAGCCATGAAATAAGAACACCCTTGTCCTCAATCCACGAATCCGTCAATATGATTATCGAAGAAGTTTTCGGCCCGATCAATGAAAAACAGGCAAAATTTCTCCGTATTGCAAATGTCGAGATTAAACGAATCAACAAACTGCTCAATCACCTGCTGAACACTTCAGTGCTCGAGGCCGACTCACGCAAAATAAACTCCACCAGCATTAATACCAAGGAGCTGGTTCTGAGTAGTTCTGAAATATTCGTCTCCCTGGCGGAAAAGAAAAATATCACACTCAAAGTTAATGCCATCAAACAGGGTCCTGATCTTTTTGGCGTGAAAGAAGAATTACAGCAAATTTTTATCAACATTATTGGAAATGCCATTAAATACTCGCCAGACAGAGGCACAGTCGTCATTTCCTATCGTAAAAACCCGCAAAAAGGCTTTCTCCAATTTCAGGTCTCCGACACAGGGCCGGGTATTCCGGAAGATGAACTTTCTCTCGTCTTCTCCAAATATTACAGGACAAAAAGTGTTCGAGGACATCTTGATGGCGTGGGACTGGGCCTTGCTATCTCAAAAAAAATTGTTGCCAGCTACGGTGGAATTATTACGGTCTCAAATAACAAAGGTGTCGGCTGTACTTTTTCTTTTACCCTGCCAACACAACCCTCAAAACCGTATACAAAATATCATTTGGAAATTGGCTAACACCCCACAGGTAAGCGATAGACTCCGAGGGAATATAAGTGCCTTGGCAATAAATCTAACCATCTAAGTTCAAAAGACCTTCCCTGATTTCTTGTTTTTTATTGCAGAAGTGAAGGAGTAAGGCACTAAAGGAGGATTGTTCACGTGTTGCACTATTTGACATACAGCACCATAAGCAAGTGTTTGCTCATGTTTTCCCTATTGTTACTGTTTTCGTCATGCACGACCATGCATATCCCTGTGCTTGAAGAATCATCTCAATCCACTCAGGTCAATGCAGAACTCCTCTTTATCAACGGTGACTTCGAAAATGCTCTACTTGAATATGAAGAAATCTATGATACAGCCCTTTCGTCGGAAGATAGAAATTATGCCCTCTATGGTCTTGCGTGTACCCAACTCATGCTTGCCCGAAATGACCACCAATATATTGAAGCGATAAGCAATTTACACAAATGGGATGCAATAAAAGGTGGTGCACCTTTTACAGAAAACCACCACCTCCTTATACTCGCGCTACTCCATCACAGGGATGTGATACAAAAAAGAAACATTGCATCAGCAGAACGGGAAAAAAACAAAAACATTTTAATTACTAAACAAAAAAAGAAAATTTCAAAAATGGTACATATTGTAAAAAAATTACAAAACCAGCTCGAAGAGCTTGAAGCCATTGATGAAACTTTCCAAGAAAAAAGAAAACCTTTATGAATGCAAAAAAACATGTCCTGATAGTTGACGATGACACTTCCATACTTGAAGTACTCGAAGCACGATTAACCGCTGCGGGTTTTAATGTGTATAAAGCCACAAACGGCGCCCGTGCTTTAGATATTCTCAAAAAACGGCCCATCGACGTCCTGGTTTCCGATATAAAAATGCCGGAAATGAGTGGTATGGAACTCCTCAACCAGACATACACTATTTATCCCAAACTCCCTGTCATATTTTTAACGGCATACGGTACAATTCCTGGAGCTGTCAATGCAGTGAAGGCAGGAGCCATAGACTATATAACCAAGCCCTTTGATGGCAAAGAACTGGTTAAAAAAATACTCAACATCCTCTCCCCTACCCAATCCACCACGACTTCCTCAGACAAATTACAGGGTGATTTCATATGGGGCACAAGTGGACCAATGAAAGATTTAAAAGCACTTTTGACAAAAGTGACGGAATCCAATGTCAACGTGCTCATTCTCGGTGAAAGTGGTGTCGGCAAAGAGTGTATTGCAAAAGCTCTGCACACATCAGGTTCAAGACGTGACAAACCATACGTTGTGGTCGACTGCGGTTCAACACCTCCAGGCATACTCGAAAGTGAGCTTTTTGGTCATATCAAGGGCTCTTTCACCCACGCAATTCAGGACAAGAAAGGGTTGATTGCAGCCGCCAATGGAGGAACACTTTTCCTCGATGAAATTGGCAACATCTCCACTGAAATGCAGTCCAGACTCCTCCGTTTTCTCGAAGAAAGGAAAATAAGGCAAGTCGGTGCAATCAAAGAAATAAATGTTGATTGCCGCGTCATTGCAGCCACAAATGCGGATCTGCTTGCAGAAGTTCAAGAGGGGAATTTTCGCCAGGATCTCTACTATCGCCTGAAAGTTGTTACTCTGGTTGTCCCTACCCTTCGGGACAGACTTAAAGATATCCCGGATCTAGCACTTCATTTCGTCAACAGGTACGTTGAGGAAAACCATCTGCCACCAATTGAACTTCCCGAGTCAACTCTTCAGTGGCTTCAAACCCTCTCCTGGCCAGGTAACGTAAGGGAGCTCAAAAATGCTTTGGAAAGTGGTGTTGTCCTTTGCAAAAATAACCGCATCCTGCCAGAAGATTTACAGTTGGACAGTGAGCACTTATCAATTCAAGGAAAAGAGCCAGCAGGTTTTTCCATTGAGCAAAGTGAAAAAGAAGCCATCATCCGTGCCCTGAAAGAAACAAAAGGTGTGAAAAAAGATGCGGCTGAACTCCTCGGAATCAGCCGCCGTGCCATCCAGTACAAAAGTAAAAAGTATAATCTTGACGCTTCAAAATTCAAAGATTAATGGATGATCAAAAATCAATGCTTTTAAAAAAATCAGCACAATCTTTTTCAATATCTTCGTCGGTGGTTTTAAAATAACAACCGGCTGCAAACAGTTTGGTTATCTGCTTATCGCCGACGGAGGCAAAGACCTTCTCAGTTCCATCAATTGCCTTTCTGATAATTTTTTTGTCACCTTTATTAACGACTTTCCCGGAAAAATCACCCGTCCCATGAATAACATCATTCCATCTGGATCTATATTTATCGGAACTGAAAACACCCGGTTCAAAAAATGGCTGGATCCTGTAATGGGATTTTTCGCCTTTCACGGGGAACAATTCAAAGAGCAATATGTATTCACCAAGTAATTTTTCATTTGCATATCCCATATGAAAATGAAGTGTCGAATCCCCTGTAATTTTCTTATTGGTAAGATTAATCGTATAATCTTTCAACTGTAGCTTTAGGTTATCTTCCTGCAAAACGAGCTTTACACGTTTAAAAATCTCAGGTAGATACGCATCGCCTAAGGAAAAATACTCTTTCCAGTCATCAATTTTTCCCACATAGCCAAGAGTCATTTCATTATATCCATCGTGTAGAGCCTCAAAAAATCCATACTTTCGGCTTACATTCTGTCTTCTGGCCACATGGCAGATAACACCTTTGGGATAGGGAAGACACGAGCTATAGACAAACATATCGGCATAGGGAAGATCCCAAAGCGAAGTCATCCATTTTCGCCCAAGTTTATCCGTTACGATCTTTTTTTCCGCTGGTTTGCCAAAGCTGGTCACAGGGACTTTTTCCCGGCCGACCTGGCGTGGGAACGAAACAGCTTTAAGAAAAGTTTCCATAATTGTTTGTGGAGAATCTACGAATTCCCGCAGGCTGAGATTCTCCGGTTTTTCAATAACCACATGCAAATCTCCATACAGCCCTGTCGACCTGTATACATTTTGCGATGCAGTAATGGGAATTTTCTCACCAAACATGCCACCTACGTGCCATTTCTTAAAATCCTTCCCCGGAACAAGTAAAGCAATCCCTTTTACAAACGATTGATTCCTGAGATAATCTCGAAATCGTTCTCCTTTTGGGTAATTCCTCTCTTTGACCTTTTCTGTCAAATCGTCAAACAGTGTAACCCAGTGGGAATTCAGATTATTTTGAGCACTGGTTGCAATATCTTTCACTGTTGTCGGCAAGGGGACAGAAAATGTCCAGTCTCTGCTCAGAGTATCATCGACACCATAGATACCAACCCTGACATTTCGGATATGAAAGTCCGCATCTTTACCCAGGTTTTGCAGTTCATTGATGGGAACGGCTATATTGTAGTTCTCACTCTGATTTTTCTTGACGATCAGACCAACAACATGGCCCTGCAAATTCAACAGAGGGCCACCACTATTGCCAGGTGATGCCGGGGAAGTAAATCTGATGTCCTTCCATTTTCCATATTCCCGTTCCGGCGTAAAGGATGCAACCTGACCGGCACGATAAGCGATACCCTCGCCTTGGGCATTACCCACTGAGAATACAGTGTCACCAATTTCCACATCACCATCCAGCTGCAGGGGAGTAATTGTTGTCGGGTAATTTTTAAGATCAAATACCACCATGTCACGAAGGGAAGAATATTTCTTTATCGTATTAACCGGATAGACATTTCCATCACTATCTCGAATATAAAAATCCTGATAGAGAGAAAAATACATCAGCCGAAAGACATGGGCCGCCGTCATCATCTCTTTTTCATTAATAAAAAAGGCTGTACCAATGCTGAAATACTTCTCAGTTCGCTCAACAAAATCCAACTTGTCAAAAGGCAACTCACGCTTATACGTAATCCGGTCGCTTTCAAGTTTTGGTGTAACCACTTCGTAAATACCGGAGTTCAGTGTCCGGATTAGCCCTTTATCGAGGAACTCGATATTGTTTTCAGACCTCCCTTTTACTGGAATGCTAAGCATCATGGTACATATGCAACATACCATTAATAAAAACTGAAAATATCTCTTCATAATCTGGCCCCAAAGGAAATTCCAACATCGTTATAATGTACATATATGAGCCTGTTGATTTAATGTATTTTGCCCGATCTCTTCGTTATATGGAAAATTTTATCCTCGGAATATCAACTATATGCCTGTGGTAAAATTTTCCATATGCCTCGATATCAGACAAAAATCCTAT
>CAMZKN010000023.1 GCA_947311315.1 uncultured Desulfobulbaceae bacterium
ACAAAACACAAAAACAACTCACTTCAATAAAAGCTATGTATGGCCTTCCACTGGTTAAAGATTTTCGTAAGATGCTATGCGACGGTTAGAATGGACTTTACCAACACTTTTGGAGAAGTTACTAAAAAATATACTATGTTGTTAATAATTCCATTTATCTCGATCACGCATACCTATGGTTCTTTATACCCTTCTTTATAGTAATGTTTCAATCCCTAAGCAGAAAAACAAAATTTCTGCTTAACACGCCGTTCTTTCGTCAAAAGAGCTTGCCTAACTATCGACATCATGATAAGCTAAACAGAGGTACGACCACATTTGTAATAATTCCATTCAGGGGGAGGGACATTATGCCAAAATCAAAAAAGAAGTCAAAGAAAAATGTACGCAAGAGCAAAAATGGTAAATTTGGCAGCCTTGACGGCTATGCATTAAACGCAGTGGAGGATACACAGGATTTTCGTGACTATTCCTACCAGCCAGCACTGGTATCTCTGCACGAAGAAATGCCACCGCCCCAAAATCCAATCATCCTTGATCAGGGGCAGGAGGGAGCGTGTACCGGTTTTGGTTTGGGCGCTGTCATTAATCTTTTGCTAAACAACCGCGGCAGCAAACGAAAGATCAGTACCCGCATGCTGTACGAGATGGCCAAAAAATATGACGAATGGGACGGTGAAGATTATGCCGGCTCAAGCTGTAGAGGTGCTATCCTCGGCTGGTACAACATGGGTGTCTGTTCAGATAAACTTGCCCCATATACAGCAGATGAATCCGACTGGACATTTACCATCGAGCAGGCCAAGGATGCCAGGAAAACTACTCCCGGTGCCTATTACCGTATCCAAAAGCATCTCTCAGACTTTCATGCAGCACTCAATGAGGTTGAAGCAATATATGTCAGCGCCCGTGTCCATGAAGGCTGGAGATCTGCCAATGTCAAAAACGGTATAATACCATTCAAAACCCGAACAATTGGCGGACATGCCTTTGCCATCGTCGGATATAATACAAAAGGGTTCTGGGTGCAGAATTCATGGGGGCCAGGATGGGGCAATGGAGGAATAGCCCTCTGGTCTTATGAGGATTGGCTCGAAAATGTACAGGATGCCTGGGTTGTCAGACTTGCTTTATCAACACCGCAGATCTGGCACTTAACACCTTCCGTCTCCGACAATTCTGAAATCGAAAGAGGTATTTTCAGCCGCAGCCCGAAACGTGCCGAGATCGAGGGTCATTTTGTCCATATCGATGACGGTGATTTTGACAGAAAAGGAAAATACTGGGCCAACGAAACGACAGTCAGACAAACTGCAGAGCTGGTAGCACAAAGTGACAAGTATGACCACCTGCTGCTCTATGCCCATGGTGGATTAAACAGTATTAAAGCCTCCGCTTCCAGAATTGTCGCCATGAAGGAAGTATTTAAAGACAATCGGATCTATCCATTCCATTTCATGTATGACACCGGTCTTCTCGAAGAGATAAAAGATATCGTTTTCGGCAAAAAAGATGATGTTGAAAAACGGGCAGGTGGATTCACGGATTATACCGACAAACTCATTGAAAAAGCGACACACCATGTGGGACGGGCGATCTGGCGTGAGATGAAAAGCGGGGCCCAAAAACCATTTGAGCTGAACAGGGCTGGTTCCCAAACAATCGATAGCCTTTTAGATGCCTTTGAACACCCCGGTGCACGACCGAAAAAGGTGCATATTGTCGGCCACAGTACGGGTGCAATCCTTCTTGCCGCCCTTTTAGAGGCGCTAAAGCGTAGCTCAAACGCTCCACGGGTTGAATCCTGCTCGCTCCTGGCTCCCGCCTGCACCCATGACCTTTTCAAAACGGTGTACCGGCCTCTTCTAAAGGAGAGGGACAAAGATCTTTTTGGTCTCAATCAGATGACAATTTACATGCTTGATGATCAGCTTGAGCTGAGGGATACCGTAACTCCACTTTATCGAAAATCACTGCTCTATCTGGTTTCCAATGCCTTTGAAGAAAAACACGGGGAGCGCATACTCGGCATGCAGACCTTTTATAAATATCTGCGCAAACTGCCAAGCAGCCGTATTCTACGCATAGAGACAAGCACTGGCCATGAAAACAACTCGGCCAAAACCACGAGTGAAACCCATGGTGGATTTGATAACGATGTAAATACAATGAACACTATTCTCACATCGATACTTAAGACAACACCTGATCGACTCTTCGACAAAGAAGATCTTACGTATTAATCAACTGTTTCTTTTTTGCAGGGTACTTATTCCATATCCGGGAATGAGTACCTTGCAAAGTTAAGCAAAAATGAGATAGAATTTCACAGAGGTTTTGGTCTCGCTACGACAGGGGGTACTTAGTCCAGAAAAACACATTTGGGGCTTATGCAAAAAATTCATTTCACTAAACTTGTACGTTTCTGGGGAATTGTCATCATATCAGGTATTACAATAGGTATTACCGCAACAGACATCATCAGCTCCTACCATAATTTTAACATCCACTCCAATCAGTTACGCAAAGATTACATCACTCGTCAGAAGAAAGTTATCCGCGAGGAGGTAAACCGTACTATCGATTTAATACTGTACGAAAAAGCTCAAAGTGAAAAACTGACAAAGGACAAAATCAAAGCAAGAGTTCTCGAAGCAACCGCAATTGCTAATAATATCTACCAGCAAAATAAATTCACAAAAAACGGCGCTGAGATCCAAAAAATGATCCGGGACGCCTTAAGACCTATCAGATTTGAAGACGGCAGCGGATACTATTTTGCAACCCGCCTCGATGGCGTTGAGGTTCTGTTTGCTGACAAGCCACAACTGGAAGGCCGGAACTTATTAAATATGCAGGATACACGGGGCCGGTATGTCACAAAAGATATGATTCAAATCATAAACAAATCAGATGAAGGCTTTCATGAATATTACTGGACGAAACCGGATGCCACAGGAAATGAATTCAAGAAAATATCATTCATCAAACGCTTTGAGCCGTTTGGCTGGTTTATTGGTACCGGCCTCTATGTGGAAGATGTAGAAAAAGAGATACAAAAAAAGCTCCTGTCAACAATAAGCAGGATACGGTTTGGTAAAGAAGGGTACATTTTTGTCAATTCCCTCAGTGGCAATGCTCTGGTTGCCAATGGGAAACTCCTGTCAGGAACCAAAAAATTATGGCACGAATTCGATACTGACCCCAAAAACGTAAAAGATCTTTTTGACAAGGAGTATAAAGCAGCACAATCTGAAAATGGTGAATATATTTATTACTCCTTCATCAAACTCAACGGTTCCGGCAAAGCGTCTCCAAAAACCTCATTTATCAGAGGTATTCCCGACCTGCAGTGGCTGGTTGGGGCAGGCACATACCTCGATGACATTGAAACAGATATTGCGATATTGCAATCAGATTTAAACAGCCAAATCCAGAATAAAATTCTCTGTTTTTCGCTTATTACTCTGATAATATTAAGTTTTTTTATATTTTTATTCAATAAGCTGCACAACAGTTATAAAAATAACGTGGAGCTTTTTATTTCATTTTTCAATCGCCTGAGCTATTCAGACGAGCCAATTGATCAAAACCAGATTCAATTTGATGAACTGAATCGAATGGCACACATTGCCAACACAATGCTTGCAAGCCGGAAACAGGCGGAGACAGCACTTTACCAAAGCGAAGCAAAATTTAGGGAACTTGTAGAGTCATCCAGCGATCTTATATGGGAGGTGGATAAAACAGGTACCTACACCTATGTGAGCCCACAGCTGGAAACGATATTAGGATATACACCGGAAGACGTTATCGGCAAAACACCATTTGACCTGATGGACGAAAATGAAGCACAAAGAATTTCTGCGATTTCTCCCCTCCTGATAAAAACGAGAAAACCAATTCTTAATATGGAGAGTGTGACATCGTTTAAGGGTGGCAAGCGACAGGTTATTCTTGAAACCAGCGGCACCCCGTTTTTCGACGAAAACGGCGAAGCAGCCGGCTACCGGGGCATATCACGTGATATCACCCTGCGCAAACAGACGGAAGAAGAGCTGCAAAAACTGCAAAAACTTAAAAGCGTCGGCACCCTGGCTGGAGGCATTGCCCATGATTTCAATAACATACTCACAGGACTTTTCGGTAATATCGAACTGGCTAAACTGAATATTCCAATCGACCACAAATCCCACACCTATATCGAGAATGCCCACCAGGCACTTAAAAGAGCCACCCATCTGACCAACCAACTGCTGACTTTTGCCAAAGGCGGCGACCCCATACTGGAGGCTGTTAATCTGCAAAAACTTGTGAAGATATCGGTAGCTTTTAATCTCAGCGGCAGCAACATCAAAACCAATTTCAATTTACCAGGTGACTTGTGGCAGATAAAAGCGGACAAGGGACAGATTGACCAGGTAATAGCCAACCTCACCATCAATGCCAAACATGCCATGCTGGACGGTGGTAAACTTTATATTGCAGCAGAAAACGTTTTGCAACCACAGAGCCTGGCGGATGACGCTCCACAAAAAGCACATAAAGCATATGTCAAACTCACTTTTCAAGACGAAGGAATTGGTATCTCGAAAAAACACATAAAGAGAATTTTTGATCCCTATTTCAGTACAAAGCAGACAGGAAGCGGTCTCGGACTGGCAACATTGCACAGTATTATAACCAGACACAAAGGATCTATCAAAGTCGACTCTGAGCAAAACGTTGGCACAACCTTCACCATTTTTCTCCCGGCAGACAAATCTCCGACAGAACCTTCACCGCCCGGACACCAAAAAAACTCAACCGAACCGGAGGCAAGAACAACACATATTCTGGTCATGGATGACGAAAAAATGGTCAGGGATATCTCAACAGAAATGTTGCAGAGCTGTGGTCACAGCGTCGAGACCGCAGTTGACGGCAAAGAGACCTTGCAAAAATATACAAATGCCGCTAAGAAGGATACACCCTTTGATATTGTTATCATGGACTTAACCATACCAGGCGGCATGGGCGGCAAGGAAACCATCAGCAAATTGCTCGCCTTCGATCCCGAGGCAAAAGTAATTGTTTCAAGCGGCTACTCCACCGATCCTATTATGGCAAACTACAGGGAGTATGGCTTTAGCGGCAGGGTGACTAAACCTTTTCAGATAAAAGATTTAGAAGAGGCAATAGTTCAGATAAAACAAAAAAACTGCCATGCAGCTAACTCTGCTCTATGAAACCGGGTGTAATTGCTGTTGCCCCATCAGCGTGCGCAGCCTGAATTCCTTTATCCGCCATTTCATTGATTTTATTCACATTCCCCCCGGAAGCACTATGTATCCTGCTTATGGATTCATAGGGCAAAAGTGCTGTACAGTCCACTTCAGTTTGCTTTACAGCACGTTGCAAACAAAACCTGAGATACTCTGCGGTATCTTTTATAGTAAGAGGCTCTAGGTAAAGTTGACAGTTTGTTTCGTCTTCAAAATACTCAACTGTAGTTGCTACCATTTGAGACTCCAGCTTATCGGAGCCAAAAAGAATCATCTGCAGGACCTCTCCATTGTTTCCATCATAAGCACTAGTCAGCAGTCGAATCATACCTTCCATTGTTGCGGGATACATAAGCTCAGCATCATCAACAAGCAGCACTACTTTTTGACCTCTGGAACTTTTTTCTTTTAACACATTTTTGATTTCGACAATCAATTCCCCTTGAGAAGAAACGGTCGATGTGTCAACGCCAATATCTGTTGCAACACTTTGAACAAGCGATGCAACCGCACCAACCTGATCAGCAATCAGAAAAACTTCAAAATTTCCCGGCAAAGAATTCTGTACTTTTTGAACCAGAAGAGATTTACCACTCCCACCCTCTCCTGTGACTTTTATTAACGGTTTATCTTTATCCAGCAGATCAACTATATTATTGTACAGTTCCTTGCGACCAGACCAGGGAACATCCATGCAACACGGGCGAGTCCCTTCCTGAAAAGCGCAAATACATCTGGAAAGATTAACGACTGGCGCCTGCTTCACCTCTTTTTTCGACACCTGGTACTTTTGCACTTTTTTTATACCGCTTTGCAGAGCGCAGTCCAAAACTGCACCAGGCTCAATAGTCAGATCACCGGTCTCAACGGTACCGACATGACAACCTGTTTGCCGCAGCACAAGCGTTTTCGTTGTAATATCGCCCTCAATACGTCCAAAGCATTCAATACTATTGGCAAACACTGTACCGGAGATATGACCAGAATCCGCGACAAGCACATCTTCGCCTTTAAAGGTTCCATTGATTTGACCTTTCACAACGATACGGCCGCGACATTCCACATCACCACTAATCACCATTGAATGGTCAATCCAGCTCTGTTTTTCTTTACCCATCATTCTATCCGCTATCATTCCTGATCCAGCACATCACTTTCATAAACCTGCGTCAATCGCACACCACAAAATAGCATTTTCAACCATACCTGCAAGGAAAACATCATCAGGCAGGTTCTATCGTAATGTTTGAAAACCACTAAACAGTCGAGAAAGAGTGGTTAAAAAACACATGCCGGCAAAACAAAAGGCAAGAATGGGGAAATAACCCGGGAAAAGGCAAAACAGCACAAAGCAGAGAAGAGTCTCCGTTCCTTCGGTCAATCCACCAAGGTAATAGATGCCTTTATGCGGATAAATAATACTGTGAATGCCTCTTCGTTCTGCCAGAATTGCAAACGCAAGAAAACTACTGCCGGTACCAATAAAAGAAAAGAGCAGAGCGCAGGCTGCAAGGCTGTTAGACTCAGGATCAGCAAGGGCAAAGCCAAAAACAACCAGGCTATAAAAGATAAAATCAAGAACTATATCGAGATACGCCCCGCCATCACTGACCTCTGTTATTCTGGCTAACGCTCCATCAAGACCATCGAAAATTCTATTAACGAGAATGCACACCAGGGCCAGCCAATAGTTTTGGAAAATCAGTGCAGGCAATGTACCAAAGCCAATCAAAAAACCTGTAAGAGTAATCTGATTAGGTCTGCGACCAAATCCTTTCAGGATATGAGCAAGATACAACAAAGGATGCTTAATAATTTTCAGCTTCAATGTCCAGTGATCGAGCACAGCATTTTCCTTAGGTGCTAATATAATTCAAGAAACTTGCACTCCGACTCAGTTGTTCCAATAAGAATAAGTTCATCTTTACCACTGAGTGGAAGGAGCGGATCCGGAGCAACTATCAGCTTCCCTTCCGATTTCAGAGCAATTACGCTGCACCCTGTTTTTTCCCTGACATCAGTTTCCTGAAGATTTTTTCCGGTAAGTGTCCCCGGCATCATAACACTGAAAACATTCAACCCTTCTGTAAACATGGAAATTTCATCGGCTTTCAAAACATTGATAATTGCGTTAGCCCCCATGGAAGCGTACGAGAGCACCAGATCAGCTCCGGCCATATGCAGTTTGGATACGCTTCGTTCATTAGTGGCACGGCTAATTATCTGTATTTCCGGCCTCAACTGCCGACAATAAAATGTCAGATAAATATTCATCGCATCGTCATGGGTGGTAATGATCGCAGTTCTTGCCGTTTTCACTCCAGCCCTTTCCAAAACATCGATATCTGCGGCATCACCCTGAATATGATGACTCCGTCCGTCAACAAGTTCTTGCCGTTTTTCTACAATATTGTAATCAATACCATGTTGACCCAGAAGTTCTGCAGCAGCCAGCCCTACGCGGCCACCACCCAGAATTATTACTGGGTTTTCAGGATTAAACAAGCCGCTCACGTTGGCATATCGGGCTTCAAAACGATCAAGCTGCTTCGTCGTTCCTGCGAGCAGTAAAAGGTTTGATGACCGTATAAAACTTTGCGGGCCGGGAACATCAAACCGTCCTTTTTCCCAAAGACCGATAACTATGGCCCCGGTATTCTCTCGTATACCGGTATCAGTAAGTTTTTTTTCTCCGAGGGATGTCTGCATAACCGATATTTCAGCGATATGCAGCTTGTCAAAACTACTGACAATATTCAACGATTTCCCCAGCCCAAGAGTTCGTTTGGCAAGTGCTTTGCCAAGCATGTCTGTGAATTGGAAGACACACATATTCCCTGGGAACTCCAGCACATCCAGTGAATGTATCTGATCGGCTGTTGTAATGATGGGTACTTTATCGGTTATCTCACGAACAGTAAAGGCGATCGAAGTATTGATAAGATCATCACCTGTAGCCACCACCATCGCTGCATTCTCAATTTGTAAATGTATATAGGTCGCAGGATCATCAACATCTCCTACCATTACTGTATATCCGGCATCATACAATTCCGCGGCCCTCTGCAGTTCACCGACAACAATAACATATTGAATCTGCCTTCTATTCAACTTCTCTATCAGTTTTTCGCTGATCGGATCCAGATGTGTTATAACAACATGGTCTGTCGTACTTTTCGGTAACTGGCGGGGGGTGCGGATTTTTGATTGTGCCTCCAGCCACGGAGAATAAAAAAACTGGATAAATGAAAACGGCAGCATGATCAACAGCAGAACTATACCTGAAACAAGAACCAGGATAGTAAAAAGAAGCCCTATATCCGTGGAGAACGTTATGTCACCAAAACCAAGAGTGGTCATAACAGTCAATGTCCAGTATACACCGGTGATCCAGCTGTAATCACGCCCTTCGTAGAGCATGATAAGATGAAAAAACACACTATATAAGCAAATAGTGATTACAATTATTCCCATAAACTTTGCCAGGAGAATAATATTTCTACGGGTTGATTTGTTTTGAAAGAAAAACAGTAGTTGAGAAGGTAAAAATTTCATAACGAAACGACTTTTCCTCTATTAAGACCAGGATCTTATCAACAAACGTACCACAGAAACAGTATATTATCTCCAACTTCAGACACGAAGTCAACAACGACAATCAAACCACCGGCTCTTCTTTTAACAAGCTCAGGTATCTCTTTATGTACCTCGCACAATTATACACAGGATCACGGGTAAACTACCAGATTCGCCAATCATTTCAGCCTACAGCGGGGATCTGCCGTTACAGCATCATTTATGATCTGGGCGAAGACCCAACCACGTTTATCGAACCGTTTACCGACCATATAGTCCTTTTTAACGAGGATTTACTACAGGCTGTTGAACATCACACAAACAGGGAAGGCAATGCTGTACTCGAACAACTTCTCTACCGTTTTCTACCAGAGGAAATGCAAAGACGCATTGATCTCTTTCCTCCACGATCTGCTGGACAGACAACCTCCACACTCTACAAAAGCGAGAAAAATATCTCCGGTCACATTCACCTTTTTGATCGAAAAAGACTCTATTACCTCAGATACGGTGCGGTGGATCAGAGCCGACTCTCCCGCCTCCATGAAAAATGCTGTGTTCCACTTCTCGGCATGAGCCGGGATGAGCGTGAGTATTTCTTTGCAGCTGAAGAGATGGTTCTCAGCCCGGGAAACTATCAGCAATACATCTTTGCAATCTTCGATATTCAAAAATATTTTCACCAGTCTTTTGCACCCTGGTTCCCCGAAGCTCTTGCAAGGGATGAAATAGCTGAACATCTTCTCAAGGCAATATGCCAATTAAACCGTGACAAAGCGTTCTGGATTGGAGAGCGTATCAATGGGCACCTCCATCACCATCTTGTACGCTATCTCATAATGTTTTTTGATTTCTCTCCGACTCACCGTTCCTTCACACATGAATTTGCCGTAACTTCTCCAAAAGTGTTGGTAAAATAAAGCGTGCGTTCGAACCCCTGCCCTTGTATGATGGGAAGCATGAAAAGCACATTCGATCAACTCACCAAAAACATTCCCAAAGAAGACAAAGAAAATC
>CAMZKN010000024.1 GCA_947311315.1 uncultured Desulfobulbaceae bacterium
AATGCGCAAGCTCAGCTTTGACGTACGAGCAGTTTTAGATCACTTAAAAATGACGAAAAATTCCTGTGCCAATTGAAAGAGTTGGCGGTTAGCATTAATTTACCCTGTTGAATATCTCTTGATGTATTGACACCTCGATGGTAAAAAAGTCAAGTGGGCATAGGAGAAAATATCTGTAACGTCCTGGGTACCTTATCAGTATAGTGCTGGGGGAAGTGCGAATAACCTACTGGTACTTTAGATAAATTTTGGATATCATGTATTCTCGGAAGGGATCTGCTACGTTGAACTAGATTGGGGGAGTTGTAAAGTGAAAGTACTCATTGCCGAAGATGAATTTACTACCAGAATGATGGTTCAGGTTTGCCTTGAAAACTGGGGTTATCGTGTTGAAAGTGTCACCAATGGTGTGGATGCGCTGAGGGTGTTACAAAAATCAGAGGCACCGCATATTGCGATTCTTGACTGGGAAATGCCTGAACTTAACGGAGTTGAGGTCTGCAGAAAAGTAAAAGAGATGAATGCCGAGACACCACCGTATGTTATTTTATTAACTGGACGGGATAGCAAAGCTGACATTGTCAAAGGCTTTGATGCTGGTGCCGATGACTATATGACCAAGCCATTTAATGATAATGAGCTTCGAGCCAGGGTACGTGTAGCCGAACGATTGGTGCGAACCCAGTCGTCACTTTCTGAAACTGTTGCGGAACTGCGTGATGCTCTTAATCAACTGGAGATGTTGGAGAGTGGTATTGCACTCTGTGGCTCATGTAAAAAGGTCTACAATATCGATGATGACCAGTGGCATGGTTTTGAGGATATTCTCGAGTATGGTGCAGACCCCCGTTTTGTTCGGGCTACATGTCCTGCCTGCAGTAAAAAGTAAATATCTTTAACGGGTGAAGAGAACAAGGGTATGGTCTTCGTCGTGTAGTTCTCTGTTGATAATCTCTGATATTTTTGTCCAGTTCCCCCCTGCCAGCCCCGCTCCGATTTTTGGATAGCCGAATCGTTTGCCCGGATATGTTTTTTTGAGTCTGGCAAAAAGTCTGGTGATGGCTTTATAATCGACAAGAACCTGCCTGCCATGATATGCAAATTGTGTGTAGCCGTTGATAATGGTGATCGTGTGGCCAAAACGTGTAACGGTTGCACTGCTGAAGTTGCCTAGTTTTTCTTTATCTCCTGATGTTGTTTGCATATCAGCAGCCAAAGCCTCCGGGAATTCCTGTTGAATCGTCTGGGCGATACCTGCCCCCATGCTACAAAAGCAGTTGCAACCGTGCACAATGACATCAAGGTGACCTGCAAGAGCCAGATTTATAAGATCTCCTTTTATAATGGAACCCATTTTGGTCTATGATCCGGTATTGAGGGTAACCATTTTGGCAAGGTTTTCATAGCTCTGGGCACCGACAAGTTTGTGTTGGCCCATGACAAATGTTGGTACAGCTGTAATACCGTAAAGTTTAGAGTCGGCCCAGTCCTTGTCGACCCGATCTGCGTAACTTCGCGTATCCAATATTTGAGTGGCTTCGTCTTCCGGTAAACCCGCATTGCGGGCAAGTTGCTGAAGGACGGAGCGTTTGGCCAGGTTCTGGCCATCTGCAAAATATGCTTTAAAGGCAATTGTATGGAAAGTATCACCCTTTCCCTTATCTTCAGCCCAGAGTCCAAGTTCCTGGGCAAGTCTACTGTTGTACGTCTTTTTCCTTGGGCCAAAGGGTAAACCGAGTTCTTTGGCTGTCTGGCTGAGACCTTCGACCATTGTCGCTATTTTTTCGGGGCTTGCCGAAAATAAATCTGTAAGGAGTTGCCCTTCTTCCGGTGTTTCCGGATGTAGGGGAAAAGCCCGCCAGCGAATCGTGATGTTGTATTCTTTTTGCAGTTTTTCAATACGCCCGGTAATGAAGTAGCACCATGGTCAGATATAGTCTGAGAATATTTCTAATTCTAATTTTTGTGTCATTGTCTTTTCCTGTTTGGATATTGGTCACAGCAGTCGATACTTGTAAAATGTTCCATTTACAGTAAGTATCAGTTGGTAGAAGATCAATGGTCAGGAAAATGTGGGAAACTGGCTACTGATTTCTTTTATGCCCTGGGGGGTACTGATGCTTGCCAGAAGGTAGGGAGATGTGTTGTGAGGCCGGGTGTGTATGGTGATCAGGTCGGCAGCTCCAATGGATTCCAGGCTGGAATGCAACCAGTTCGGTTGGTTGTGGTAGAGGTCAAGCTTTAAAAGATGGCAGCCCAGGTCAGCCATCATGGTGGAAGGATGTGAATCAGTCTGCCATTCGATGGCGTAAGGAATCATACCTCCAGCCAGTAGCCTGCCGTCCTCTGGAAGGCTGAAAAGCCAGTGTAATTCCCCCCTTGTTATGTGCTCGATCTGCCCCATCGAACAGTGTGCACTCGCGATAAGATTGGTAAGATTTTCTGTATTCACTACCCAGCCAAGGAGTGTTGGTTGGGCTGTAATTCGGTAACGGACATATGGGTCGTCGAGTCCAAACCATCGAGGTTGTTCAAGTGAGCCGGGACTGTTGCTTAAAGCAATGATTTCCAGGAAGATGCCCTCACCGAGTCGCATCAGGCAGTTGTGAGTACCCATCTTTTCATGGCTTCCGCCATAAGGTACATTGACACCAAGCCAATCGTTGACTGCAGCAATACCCTGTTGAAGAGTCGTCGCACCAATCACAAGATGATCAATTTGAGTTCCCATGAATGTTAATGCCCCTTAGAGGGGCATTGAATTGTGTTGTAACGATTTCTATATGGCAAAGAATTCTACTCTTCGTAACCTTTGCCATTACAGGTTGGGCAAACCTGATCGGGAGTACACTGCATATCTTCAGCGTCATCTCCGGTTCCGCTCCATTCGGAACTTGTCTCACAGACACCTTCGATAATTTTTTTCCCCTGGCAGGTTGGACATGGAGGGCGGTTTTCAGTAGTCATGTAATGCTCCTTTAATAGTAGAATGTAGATTTGAACTGCTTTTAATGGACGATCTATTACGACTCATCATCAGTTACGAGGTAATCTTTCAATTTTTCCACCAGTGATTCGGGGATCTCTCTGTTATACATAAAAGCTTCCGCCTCTTCACCGGTAATTTGCTCTTTAATCCAAACAGGTAATGAACGCAGTATTGCCACCTGTTGCGGGTCAATTGTACCTTTTTCGTCAGTCATGATATTTTCCTAATCATTCTGGAACTTCAAATCATATCTTACACCGTCACCAGATTGTGATAATACCATAAAATGGAGGCAATTGGCATTTCTGTCAATGGTAGAAAATTATTTTTTTAAAAAAATTCAGCCGACAAAACGATGATCCGATCGTTTTGCTGCGACTTCTTTTTCCGAAGCCTGCATCCAGCCGGAGCTGCTTTCTGCCACACTGTCAAATGCAGCAATATACGGTTTGATATCAAAAATTGGTGTACCGTCAAGGACATCTATTCCCCTAACGGTGATGATGTTTTCTTTAATATCTGTCAGGCGAACAATGGAAAGACCTATATGGTTGGGACGTAATGGAGATCTGGTGGCGTATATCCCCCGTTTGTTCGTATCCATAAAAGGTACTACCTCCAGGGCTGTTCGTTTTGCCATATGAAACTGATAGAGGAGGTAAACGTGGCTGAATTCGTCGAGATCTGCAAGGCCAGCTGTATATTGTTTTTCTATTTCTATGGTACCGAGTTCTTCTCCTGCACCCTTGGGTTGAATCGGCATGTCTTCGAGTGAGGTAAAAGGAGTATGTATAATTCCAATGGGTTTCATAATCGTCTCATCTGATAGAATTTTTGGGTGAAGGCAGGGTTGTCAATAGTACGTTGCTGTTCCGCCAAGTTCCTGGACACCGTCTATTGTAACGGCAAAATCAGTCAGAAAGGTATCTTTTGTTTCACCGGAGCGGTGGGATATAAAATAGTGCCATCCCACATCGCGGCACATTCTAACGGCATCGATACTTTCGGACACTGTTCCGATCTGGTTCAGTTTGATCAGCTCATCAGAGTGTATTTTACCTCCTCCAGACCATTTCAGCTCGTAATTATCGACTAAATCTGTGGAAAAAGAACTTGCTGCTCAGGTTTGGGGCGAAACCACCCTCGTCACCAACGCTTGTGGCAAGGCCACGCTCTCCCAAATTTTTTTTAAAAACATCAAATGTTTCGGCAACGTAACGCAAGCCTCCTTTAAAAAAAACCATTTGAACCTGCAGATCAAATTTGTCTGTATGTGCAGGGGTTGGAAAATATTGGAAAGTATAGTAAACAAAATGCTATAAGGGGCGCAGAGCTCTTTTTTCCTGGTTTTATATTTCTGTAAATTTTACTTTTGGTGGCCACTTTGAATGAAGAATTAGATCTGATGAAAGTTTCTCGTACAACAGATCGACGTTGGGCATCTCGCTTTTTTACGCTCCTTCTCTGTATTTTGGCATGCGGACTCTACTATCGTTTTATTGTTAACGAAGCCCATGTGGAAATCGAGGTTGAAGTGAGTCAGAAATCGGAATTTAAAATTTACTGGGCGGATGCCGGGGAGCTTTATTCAGAAAAACATATGTCTGTAGTTGTTGCGACCCCGGATAGGAAAAAATACAGTTTTTTTCTTACCGACATTAAAAAACTTGCCCGCTTACGTATTGATACTCATACTTACGAAGGGGAAGTAACCCTGAAACGCATAGTTATCAGCCAGGAAGGATGGGATCCCATTACGCTGGAAACGGAGGAGGATTTTACAAAGCTTGTACCTCTTCATCAGGTTGGTGAGTATCGCGCCGACCAAAATGGACTCTGGGTGAGCTCCACCGGTATCGACTCCAATTTTGAATTACTTATTTCTCCTCAGTTTCACGGATTAAATATCAGCTGGCTGGTTGTACGTCTGATGGCCCTTGTTTTTGTGATTCTACTCGTACAGTCCTGTGCGGGGAAATTGATGATTAATCTACGCTTTGTGCCGATTCTTCTTTTTGGCGCCTGGATGCTCATTGTCGTCATGGCCGGCATAAGTGAGAGAAATGTTCACCCCGATGAATATGTGCATCTTTATGCAACCTCGTATTATGATGATAACTGGCTGCCGCCGGTGATAGATGATCCTGGAATTAGGCATACCTACAGTGCATATGGTGTGTCGCGGCTGAATAACGGTGAAGTGTACTATCTTTTTGCAGGAAAATTTGACAAACTTTTGTCCGGGTTCAAACTCCCCAATTACCTGTCGCTGAGAGGATTCAATGTCTTTCTTTTCGGGCTCGTTTTTTTGTATTCCTTGAAGAGTCGTTATGCGCGTATGGTAGCGTTGCCTTTTCTCCTTTCTCCACAGATATGGTATCTTTTCAGTTACTGCGATTCAGATGCATTTGCTCTGTTTTGTGCATTTCTTGCCGGTTGCCAACTGGTCGACCCGGATAGTCTTTTTCAGCGTTTTCTCAAAGAAGACGGTTTAATGGTCAAAATCGGCGGGTTTATTCTTCTCAGTATTTTACTGGGAAGTGTTTTTCTTCTAAAGAAGAACTACTATCCGTTTATTGCTTTTTTCTATCTGTGTCTTGGCCTGAAAATGTTTTTTTCCGCAGATTATTACTGGGATCGCAGAGGATTCCTCAAAAAACTGGTTGTCATTTCTCTGGCTGGTGCATGCATTCTGGGGATAAGAATGGGGGCCGATTATATGGTCAACGGGCCTGATCGTCAGGAAAAAATTGAACAATTGCAGGAGAAACTGGCGTACAGCTGGTATAAGCCATCGACAGAATTACATAAAAAACATGTTTCTCTTTATCTCAAACAAAGAGGGACAACCTTAAAAGAACTCATTGTACGGGATCGTTGGTTTGAGAGGTCATTTCAGAGCAGTTTTGGCGTATTTGGCTATTCGACAATCACCGCACCTCTTATCTATTATGATTTGATACGCTGGAGTGGGATTGCACTGCTGACCTTGGTCTTTTGTTCGATATTCTGGCGCAGAGAACTTGTCGGCAGTGGAGTAGCACTGTTGGTAATTGGTCTGTCGGGCGCACTCATTGCCGCTTCAATTTATCATTCATGGACTGTCGACTTCCAGGCACAGGGGAGGTATCTTTTTCCGATTTTTTCGATGCTTGGAATTTTATATGCTGAAAACTACAAAGCGATCAATCGGCGTCTGCTGACACTTGGTGTTCTCGTTATGTACTGTTTGAGTGTGTATGGTTTTGTCTTTCAGGGGTTGGTGAGAATTCCTAAAGTTGTGATGTTATAACTGAGTATCGCTGATTTTCATTTGGGATTCTTTTACTGATGGTTTTTTCTTCGCATATATTCCTTTTTTATTTCCTGCCGCTGAGTCTGCTGGTTTATTATTGTACACCAAGACGGGGCAAGAATGTCATTTTGACAGTGGTCAGTTACCTTTTTTACGGCTGGTCGAATCCGCTGTTTACACTGTTGATGTTTGCCTCCACCCTGATTGATTACTGTTGTGGCCTGGTTATTGGTCTTACTGGTGATAATAGACCGGGGCGGCGAAAGGCGGCTCTGGTCTGCTCACTTGTCGCCAACCTGTCACTTCTCGGATTTTTTAAATATACGGGATTTGCCCTGGAGAGTTATAATCAGTTTTTTACTCTGCTTGGAGACAGTTTTTTTAATGCGGTGCCCGTTCTTAAATTTCTCCTGCCACTTGGCATCAGTTTTTACACTTTTCAATCAATGAGTTACACCATCGATGTGTATCGAAAAGATGGTAAGTGCATTCGTAATTTTCTTGATTTTGCCTGTTTTGTCTCGATGTTTCCTCAACTGGTTGCTGGCCCCATTATCCGGTTTCAGGAGGTTGCCGATCAACTTCTCAGTCGTGTGCACTCTTTTGAAAAATTTGCCAGGGGCGTGGCATTTTTCAGCTTTGGTATGGCCAAAAAAGTTTTGTTGGCCAACTCCTGCGGCAGGATCGCTGATATTACTTTTTCCGCCGGGACTGTACACTGGATCGATAGCTGGTACGGGATTGTTGCCTACAGTTTTCAGATTTATTTTGACTTCAGTGGCTATTCGGACATGGCTATTGGTCTGGGACTGATGTTTGGTTTTGTTTTCGCCAAAAATTTTGATTCGCCATACTGTTCCTCTTCCATAACTGAATTTTGGCAGAGATGGCATATTTCTCTTTCTACCTGGTTGCGTGAGTATCTCTATATTCCTTTAGGGGGAAATAGAAAAGGATCAGGCCGTACAGCGATAAACCTCGCTATAGTTATGCTGCTTGGTGGTCTATGGCACGGAGCCTCCTGGAATTTTGTTGCATGGGGTGGATTGCATGGAGTGTTGCTTGGCAGTGAACGCCTTCTAGGTAAGAAACCGTTTTATGCAGTATTGCCAAAGGTATTCAGGGTTGCTCTCACCTTTGTACTGGTATTGGTCGCCTGGGTTTTCTTTCGGGCGGAGACCTTTAGCGGTGCGCTTAACTACCTTGGTTCCATGTTCGGTCTTGTTGCTGTGCCGAACACGTCACTGTTGCTCGATGGTCTACTCTATTCACCCTACCATCTCATGGCGATGATTGTTGCTGCTCTCGTTGTCTGGGGTGCGCCGCAAACCTGGGATTGGAGCAGGCAACTGGGCCTCGTAAAAGCAATAATTGTTGTGGTTGTTTTCATACTGTCCGTAGCTGTACTCAGTATGCAATCCTATAATCCTTTTATCTACTTTAATTTCTAATATGGGCAACAGAGCACTCAGCAGAGAAGCACTTGCCGCAAGAGAGATTGGGCAGACAGAGATCCACAGATCCTTGTCCATTGTTTTGACACTGGTTTTTATCTGTGCTGTATGTTTTGTCCCTGTACGTCAATATTTTATTGATCGAGCGGAAAAAAGCACCATCGTCTTTTTCCAGAATGAGAGTCTGGATAGTGGTGACTCTCTGACAAAAAGGATTAACAGCACAAATAAGGCTTTTTTGAAAAATCTGCACGATCTTGAAAGTGGCATTGAAGAAAACAGCTTTCTGCGAAAAGTCTTTCTTCCCCCGCTGCAATACTTTTTCCTTAAATACCTGGGGCAGGGCAATGAAAAGGCGGTGAGTGGTCGAGATGGCTGGCTCTTTTACCGACCGGGCCTTGATTATCTTATTGGTCAGCCTTTTCTTGGCGCAGCACAACTCCAGAAAAGAGTGGAGGCCCATGACATTTGGGAGCAACCGGTGCATCCCGACCCCGTTCCCGCCATTGTAGACTTTAAAGAACAGCTGCAACAACGGGGGATTGAGCTTATTGTTGTGCCGATACCCGTTAAAGCTGCCCTGCAACCCGGTAAAATTTCTACAAGACTGGTTACAGGCGATCTTGTTAATCGGTCATGGTTCAAGTTTCAAAAAAGACTCACCGAAAATGGCGTACGTCTTTTCGATGTGCGGCCAATATTGCTTGAATACGCTGCAAATGGCGAAGATGTTTTTCTGGCAAGGGATACCCACTGGCGGCCGGAAAGTATGAGAGCCGTTGCTGTAGAACTGGCAAGATATTGCAGAGCACTGTTGCCGGACATGGGTGGAGCCGGGAATCTTCAGTCACAATCGTTGCAGATAAGAGGTCAGGGTGATATTGCTAAAATGTTAACGCTCCCTGAAAATATGCAACTGTATGCGGATCAGGAAGTGGAGACAGAGCAGATTATAAATAAACAGGGGGAATTCTGGCAGCCGGATCGCATGGCGGATCTGTTGTTGCTCGGTGATTCTTTTACCAATATATATTCCCGTAGCAGCCTGGGTTGGGGTGCCGGTGCCGGTTTTGCTGAGCAGCTCAGCTTTCTACTACAGCACCCTGTTGATCTGCTTGCCAGAAACGATAGTGGTGCCTATGTGACCAGGGAGATGCTGGCCGTAGAATTGCAGCGGGGCCGGGATCGACTGGCTGGGAAAAAGCTGGTCATATGGCAATTCTCTGCAAGAGAATTAGCTTTTGGTGACTGGAAGCCCATTGCATTACACCTCGGGGAACCTGAAGAAAGCGGATTCTTTGTGGCATCTTTTGAAGAAGAAATTACCGTGTCTGGATTGGTTGCCGAAATCTCCCGCTCTCCACGGCCGGGATCGGTTCCCTACAGGGATAACCTTGTGACGCTGCACCTTGTTGATCTTAAAGACAAAGGCAGGAAGATGACAGAAGATCAGGCCCTGGTGTATGGATGGGGGATGAAAGATAACCAGCTGACAGACTTTGCAGGTGTGCGCACCGGTGACATTGTGACCGTACGTCTATCGTCCTGGGAAAAGATTGAAACGGAATATGGCAGTTACCGCCGAAGTCCACTTGATGATGAAATGATAGAGCTTGAATTGCCGAATTGGGGGAAGTTGATTGATGAGTAGAAAAATTGCGGTTTTTGTGGGTTGTGCGTTGATTTTTACGGCTGTTTCTCTGGTGGCGATGCCATCTTTTCGTGAGGTTTGTAGAGATCTGGTGCAAAAGAATGACAAGAGCAGTGTGGTCAGGGGCAAAAATGGCTGGCTTTTTCTAAAGGAAGAACTGCAGCATGTAGGTGGTGGTAAGTTCTGGGGAGAAGGTGCTGGTCAAGCTTCGAGGACGGCCAATAAAAAATTTGCCGATCCGCTTGAACCGATTTTTACCTATCAGAAGCTCCTTGCGGAAAAAGGCATCACACTCTATCTCATGCCTGTTCCGCCAAAAGTTTTAATCTACCCGGATAAGCTTGTCGAAGGAATGACCAGGCATGCGGCAGAACAGGATCAGAAATTGTACAGTGAGTTTTATGCGATTCTGCGAAAGGGTGGGGTGCAGGTTATCGACCTGATACCGACGCTGCTTGAAAAGCGGGATGAAATGAATGTCTACTGTAAAACAGATACTCATTTTTCGGGTGAAGGACTTGCTCTTTTTGCAGCTGCAGCTGCAGATGTCATTAAACAGGAAAAATGGTACCAGGCAGTGGTGAAAAAGGAGTTTAATCAATCCCCACAGGAAGTTGCCATAGTCGGTGATCTTTTAGGAATGATTGGCGACACGACCGTGGAGGAAAAGCTGAAGCTGAACGTGGTCAAAGAGAGAAAAAGTGGAAAACTGGTGGCAAGTGATAAGAAGAGCCCGGTTATTCTTCTAGGTGACAGTCATACCCTTGTTTTCAGTGCGGGGGGTGACCTGCATGCAAAAGGTGCCGGTCTTTTCGATCAGCTCTCAGCAAAACTCGGTTTTGCTGTCGATCTTCTTGGAGTGCGTGGTTCAGGGGTGACACCAGCCAGGATTAAATTGTTCCAGCGATCAAAAAAAGATGCGGGCTACCTTGAGGGTAAAAAAGTACTTATCTGGTGTTTTACCGCTCGGGATTTCACCGGAACAGGCGGCTGGAAAAAGATCCCTGTTGCTCCTAAGTGAATGTAGGCTGGGATTGTTAATACTCTTAAACCGGCAGGAGTATAGTAAACGTCGATCCAACACCTTTTCTGGAGCTGCAGCTTATATTGCCACCATGGGTTGAGACAATACCAAAGGAAACGGACAGGCCCAGACCGGTTCCTTCAACTTCCGGTTTGGTCGAAAAAAACGGCTCGAAAATATGTTCCTGATCCTCTCTGCTGATTCCACATCCAGTGTCTTCTATTGCAATGGAGATTTTGTCAGTTTTTAGTGAGGTTGTAATGGTAAGCGTACCGCCGTCCGGGGTCATGGCGTCGACCGCATTGATAATCAGATTGAGAATAACCTGGGTAATTTGATCTTTTCGGCAGAACAGTTTCGGCAGTTCTTTTGTATGGTTGATAACTGTTTTTATTGCTTGATCAATAAATATTTTCTGGTGAAGTATCATTACGTTATCGATTGCATTCCTGATATCACAGAGGGCACGTGCTTTTTTGTCCGCACCATAGAAATCCTGGAAGTCCCCAATTAATGCTTGCATGCGTCCACATTCCGACTCGGCAATATCCAGAAGAGTTTCGTCGTCTTTGGAGAGTATGAGTCGTTCCTGGAAATCCTTTAGCAGTGATCGTATACCTATCAACGGGTTACCAAATTCATGGGCAATTGATGCCGACAGTCGGCTCATCGCTTCAAGTCTTTGGGTGATGATGAGTTGCTCCTGCAATTCGATTTCGCTGGTAATATCCCGGAAAACTGCTACCAGGTTGCTTACTTCGCCGTCCGGGCTGAAAAGTGGTGAGGCGAGAACGTTGACTGTTCGTTGTTGGTTGGTTCGGTTTGTATAGTGTATTTCCCCCTGCCAGGTCTTTCCCTGGCTTATATTAAGGGATGCCTGTCTAACTCCTTTGAGGAATTGGTCTTCCGTTGAGAGGATGGCAATATTCCTACCGATGACCTCAGACATGGAGTATCCCGATCCTTTTTCAAACCCGGGATTGACGTACTCTATGGTAAAATCCTTGTCTGTAATTAGTATGGATACCGGGGAGTTGTTCATTGCCTCCTGGAGGAGTCTCATCTGGTGCTGCATTGCTCTTTCGTCACTGGTATCGTGAAAAAAGACTACTGCTCCACTGCATGTTCCATTGGAATATGTCGGGTAGGCACGAAGGGCAGAGAAAAAACATGATTTTCCTGCGCAGTTCAGGTAGCTGTCTTCACAGGAAAATGTCTGGCAACTGAGTATTGCTTTATGGAGCGGGATGTTATGCCCTTTTGCGTTGGTTTTGGATATACGGCGAAAAGAAAAAACATCGCTCATTGGTTTTCCAATAATTGCACGATCTGTCGATTGTCCAATTATTTCCAGACATTTAGCATTTGCAAATAAAATACTTCCATTTTTGTCGACGCCAAAAACACCTTCTTCGGTTGAGTCCAGAAAGAGGCGCAACCGCTGTTCTCCTTTGGCCAGAGCATTGTAGGATTCATAGCCGCGTTTCTGCATGGATGAAAGAGCATCTGCAACGGCGTCCAGTTCATCTGGTTTTTTGGACTGATTGCGCTGGAGTTTTAATGGTGTTTGCGGTTTGTCGAAGGAGATTTTAGCGACATGCGACGCCATGGTCTGTAAGTGCCTGGTGATAAGTCGTTGAACAAGCAGCAGGGCAAGGCCGGCTACCACAAAAGTTTTTACGGTGTTGGTCAGTAGAAGAATGGCGATGTGGCGCAGAAGTTTATTGTAGATTTGTTTCAGGTCGGCGATGACGGTCAGAGTGCCGATTGTTTTGACCTTGCCATGAAAAGTGTAGAGGATCGGTAAGTTGGTCTGCAGCTTGTCAATATTTGTTTTGTGACCACTCGACCAGCGAACATTATTGTCCACAGCAATTGCCGCATAGACTATATCATTGCGGTTTGTGATGCCTTCCAGCAAAGTGTTAATCTGAGCATCGTCCATAAGCCAGGTATTTTGGGCAATGGAAGGGAGATAGGTTTTTTCCAGGGAGGATAGGTAGCTTTTAATGTTGTTGATTTCATGGCGATAGTCAATATATGTCTGAACGATGGTGCTGAAAAGCGCGACTACTGTACTTAAAAGGATGAAACTCCAGACCAGTTTTCGGGCAATAGATGAGCTGAAAGAAGATGGCATGTCAGTTTACTGGTTCATGTATTTCCGGATAACATCTTGTGTGAACCGGGAATCAAGCAGAGATTGACTGGCTTTTTGCAGCCGGTTGACGACCATATCTGAAGTGTTAAGACTGGCGCCAAGATAATAGCTGCTCGATCCAAGCAATAACGCTGGTTTAACTGCCTCCATTGTGAGTCCTGCGGCCTGCATTGCCCTGTAAATGGTGTACTCATTGCCAGTGATCAGGTCGCATCGTTTTTCAAGAAATACCTTTGTCTGGATAGTTTTATTCGAGGTTATGATAATCTGTTTCCCATCGTGGAACCCCAGATCTTTCAGTTGCAATGTTAATGAATGGCCGAGGATGACGGCAGTTGTAAATTCTTTGGCATCTTCAAAGTTCTTCAGCTGGATATCATCTCGTCCACGGAGTTTATACAAGTAGGTTTTTTTGTGAAGAATAGGGCCAATCCATTTAAACAGGTGCTCTCTTTTCCGGGTTCTGTTTAAAGTGTAAATAAGGGAATCAGGATTTTTTTGTACAAGATAATACGCCCGGTTCCAGGGATACATTTCAAAATGGGCGGTATATCCCGCCCGCCTGACTATCTCTCTTACTATCTCTGTCGCAATTCCGACAATATGCCCGTCTTGCTCAAAATGGACAGGTGCCAGGGGTTCCGTATAGATTGTCAGATCCTCTGCCGCAGAAGCTCCACGCAGGCTTAAAAAGAGACTGATGGTGATGATTACAACGTATCTATTCATACTATTGAAGTGATATCCCCTCGAGTTCAAGGAGCTTTCTTTTTATGTCCAAACCTCCTCCAAACCCGGTTAGCGAACCATCTTTGCCTATGATCCGATGGCAGGGAATAATAATGGGAATGGGGTTTTTGCCGTTAGCCATACCTATTGCCCTGCACGCCTTGGGGTTATCAATACGTGTGGCTATTTCTCCGTAACTGGCCGTCTGGCCAAAAGGCACATTTTGCAATTCCCGCCAAACTCTTTGTTGAAAGTCCGTTCCTGCGGGAAAGACATCGACTTCAAATGTCTGACGTTTACCTGCAAAATATTCGTCTAACTGGCGCAAAAGATCTGTGAAAATTTTTTTGTTATATTGTGCTTCGTCCGAAATCTCAAACTGGTCAATAGAGTTGGGAAAGAAAAGTGCTTCAAGTCTTCCGTCTGTGCCAGCGATGAGTAACCTGCCGATTGGTGTCTGGCAGTAGCAATATTGTTTCATACCTTATCCTCCGTCTGATGGAATGCAGTACACTTTTTAGACGTCATCAATAATTACTGATATGTTTTCCCCTGGAATTTGAGCCAGCCATCAATGTGTCGTTTCCCGGGATCGTGGTGTGTCCAGTGAATAACTCCACCACGGTTATTCCATTCGTATTCGCCATAAAATGAGAGAGTATCACCTTTGGCGATGGTGTTAATGCGTGGTGCCAGGTCTATGTTATGTGCGATAAGAACGGTTGTCTTTGGAGAAATTCTAACGATAAATTTCTGGTGCCTGCTCCCTTTCGTGTCATCGGGCAGGAGTTTGATGATTGTTCCTCTGCCTGATACCTGAATGTTGGATATGCGATTTTCAAACGCCTGTTCAATGGCTTGGACTTCATCTTTACTGCTGGGTGGAGTCGATTCCGTCTTAAAAAAATTGACAGCAAACAGGAGAAGAATAAACAGGAGAAGAAACCCCGTCTGCTTCGTTCGGGATGGTCGTTTCATTTTTTTTCCAGGTTGATGAGATGTAAAGTAGACAAAACTATATAGGTGATTGTTCCGGATGTAAAGTGCTATAATTGCAATGCAATGTAAGGCTGGAAACATCTTTTAAAGATGATGGCTATGGCGAAATGTCGGAAATGGTGGTAGAAATGCGTGCAAGCTATTGAAATCATAAACAGGACATGGTTTAAATGATGAAGTTATGACAATACCTCAGAATAAATCTGTCAGGAGAGAACGGATATGTCTTTCGTGCCGGTAATTGGTAAATCTATAAAAACGCAACTCGAAGATCGCGAGGAAACTATTCTCTCGCCTTTTGCGGCCCTGAACAAGAATTCTTCAGGTCGCCATGTTGAAGAGGAAGAAGAAATGGCCGATATCCGATTGCCATTTCAGCGTGATCGGGATCGTATAACGCATTCAAAAACGTTTCGCCGCCTTAAACATAAAACGCAGGTGTTTTTAGCCCCGACAGGTGATCATTATCGAACACGATTAACACATGTCCTTGAAGTCTCTCAGATTGCCAGGACGATTGCCTCAGCCCTTTGTCTGAATGAGCCACTTACTGAAGCAATTGCCTTGGGACACGATCTTGGTCATACGCCATTTGGTCATGCGGGGGAAGTTACCTTAAATGATCTGCATCCAAGTGGATTTCGTCATTATGTGCATAGTCTGCGTGTAGTAGACTTTCTTGAAAATAAAGGTAAAGGGTTGAACCTGACGTTTGAGGTTCGTAATGGTATTGTGCGGCATTCCAAAGGGCGAAACGATATTTTACCCAAAGATAAATCGGAGTGTGCCGTCACTCTTGAGGGTCAGGTCGTTCGCCTGGCAGATATAATTGGTTATGTTAATCATGATCTGGATGACGCCTTACGAGCTGGAATTTTAGAAGAAAAGGATATGCCGGCAGATATAATGAAAGTAGTGGGGAACCGTCATTCCAAAAGAATAGGCACAATGGTTCGCGATTTAATTATTGAGACCTTAGCCGCGGATGACGGAGATCTTCATATCAGCGAGGGGATGCTGGATGCTCTCACGGCCCTGCGGAAGTTTCTTTATGAGAGGGTGTACACGTATTATAGGGTACACAACGAATTTGTTAAGGCCCAACGGATAGTTCGCGATCTGTACAACTATTTTATGGAAAACGGTATTCTGAGAATTCGGGATAGAGAGTGGGAATATGGTGCAAAGGGCGAGGGTTGGTCTGATGAGAAGGTGGCACACCGTAAGGTGTGTGATTATGTTGCGGGGATGACTGATCGTTATGCGCTTAATTTGTATCAGCACATTTTTTTGCCGGAGCCATGGAGTGTTAAGTAGCAGGATTAATAAAACTGTTGAATTATGACTGGGGCGCAGGTATTTTCACAGCCGATATGTTAACAGAATTTTTTGAAGTTTCATTTATAACGAAATAATTTTGACTATGAGCAAAAAAGAAGAGCTGTTGAGTAAAGGATACGAGTTTTCTGGTGTGGAACAAAAATGGCTCGATCACTGGCGGGAAAAAGGCTGTTTTTCGGCGCAGATGGTTCCAGGAAAACCAGCTTTTTCCATAGTTATTCCCCCTCCTAATGTTACCGGCGTTCTTCATGTCGGGCACGCCTTGAACAACACCCTGCAGGATATTTTAACGCGGTATCATCGGATGTGTGGAGATAATACGCTCTGGGTTCCCGGCACAGATCATGCGGGGATTGCAACACAGAATGTAGTTGAGCGACAGCTCGCAACAGAAGGGAAAACCCGGGATGATCTTGGTCGGGATGCTTTTGTAGAACGTGTATGGGAGTGGCGTGGAGAAAAAGGTGGCACCATCACTAATCAGTTAAAAAAAATGGGTGCATCTTGTGACTGGGATCGTGAGCGTTTCACCATGGATGAAGGGTTGTCCACGGCTGTACGTGAGGTTTTTGTCCGCCTCTTCAAAGAGGGGCTCATCTACAAAGGTGATTACATTGTAAACTGGTGTCCCCGTTGTCATACTGCACTGGCAGATGATGAGGTGGAACATGAGGATACCAAAGGAAAACTCTACCATATCCGTTACCCGTACGCCGATGGTTCAGGCCATGTCGTTGTCGCCACAACCAGGCCGGAAACCATGCTTGGAGATACTGGAGTTGCGGTACATCCTGAGGATGAACGGTATCAGCACTTAGGTGATATTGGTATCAAACTTCCACTAACCGATCGGATTATTCCAGTTGTATTTGACAACCATGTCGACAGGGAGTTCGGTACCGGAGCTTTAAAAGTCACCCCATCCCACGACCGGGATGACTATGAGATTGGTCTGCGTCATAACCTTGATCGCCTGAAGGTCATGGACGATAAAGGGTGTATGAATAAGGCTGCGGGTGACTACTGCGGCCTTGATCGGTTTGAATGCAGAAAGAAAATCGTTGAGGATCTTGAACGCCTTGGGTTTATGGAAAAAATCGAGGAATATGATCACGCCGTTGGTCATTGTTATCGCTGCAAAACAGTGAGCGAACCGACAACCTCTGTGCAGTGGTTTGTTTCGGTGAAACCACTCGCTGAAAAAGCCGTTGCCGCGGTGCGGGATGAACGGATCAAAATCTATCCGAAAACCTGGTATAATACCTTTTACAACTGGATGGATAATATCCGGGACTGGTGTATTTCAAGGCAGATATGGTGGGGCCATCGTATACCTGCGTGGACCTGTGAAGAGTGTGGTGAGCTGATTGTTGAATCGTTTGACCCGACCGAGTGTACCAAATGTGGATCTGCAGACATTATCCGTGAAACCGATGTGCTGGACACCTGGTTTTCTTCAGCGCTCTGGCCTTTTTCAACCATGGGCTGGCCTGAAAAAACAGAGGAACTGGCAACGTTTTATCCCACCTCTGTTTTGATTACAAGTTTTGATATTCTCTTTTTCTGGGTTGCCAGGATGATGATGATGGGTCTTCATTTTATGGATGAAGTACCCTTTAAGGATGTGTATCTGCATGCGCTGGTACGGGATAAACATGGCAAGAAAATGTCAAAATCCACCGGCAATGTGATCGATCCTCTTGTGGTCATGGAAGAGTACGGCACAGATGCAATGCGCTTTACGTTGACGGCATTTGCGGCCCAGGGACGGGAAATAAAACTCGATGAAGAGCGGATCGAAGGATATCGCCATTTTATCAACAAATTATGGAATGCGGCCCGTTTTGCCCTGATGCATATTGCAGATTGTGATGAGTCGGTGCGGGATGTCGTGGCCGAGCCTGATAAATTGCCGCTTGTTCATCGCTGGATTCTCAGTCGAACCGCAAGTGCAATAAAGGATGTGCGGCTGGCTCTGGATGAATATCGGTTTAATGATGTCGCTTCCGTGAACTATCAATTTATCTGGTATGAATTTTGTGCCTGGTATCTGGAATGGATAAAGGCGGATCTGTTCAGTGAAGATCCCTTGGCCAAGAAGCAGGCCCAGGGTGTGCTTCTTGTTGTGCTGGAGACGATACTAAAACTTATCCACCCCATAACACCGTTTGTGACCGAAGAGATCTGGTCAGTTCTTCCGGGCCAGCGTGATACATTGACCACAAGTAGCTATCCTGTGTTGCAGGAGGCGTGGAAGGATGATAATGCAGTGGGCCAGATGGAGTTGCTCATGGGCATTATTACCGGTATAAGAAATATTCGTTCCGAGGCGGATGTGCATCCATCATCCAGGATTGAGGCGTTTGTTATCTGTGCTGATCGACAGCGGGCAGAATTTATTAGTCAAAACAGTCTGGCGATTTCTGATATGACCCGGTTGAGTGGCCTTGAAGTTGTTCCGCAGGCGGAAAAACCCGATGACGCCGGAACATATATCTACAACGATATTGAGATCTTTGTGCCACTTAAAGGCCTTGTCGATATCGATAGTGAGTTGGAAAAACTGGGACGGGAACGAAAAAAAGTAGAAGCTAAACTCAAGCAGGTGAACGGCAAATTGTCAAACAGCAAATTTTTGAATAATGCTCCTGAAAAGATCATAGCGGGAGAAGAGGAGAAAAAGAAACTTCTCGACAGTAAGATGGCGAAAATTCTGGAAGCAGAAGAACGATTGAAAAATCTGGGATAGGAATTGATATGGATAAAAATCTTCTGCATAGCATGATTAGTGGTTTCCTGAGCGAAGATGTGGGACGGGGTGATCTTACCAGCGAATCGATTTTTCGAAAGCAGGAGACAGGAAAAGCCAGATTGATCGCCCGAGATGGATTTGTTGCTGCCGGGGTCGGGAGCGTGGCTGCGGAGGTTTTTAAGGTTCAAAACAGTGCAGTCGTTACTGAAGACCCTGTGGAGGACGGAACCCGTGTTGATCCGGGTTCGTTATTACTTACGGTCAGTGGGCCGGTTGTTGACCTGCTTAAGGCCGAGCGGGTGGCACTGAACCTTCTGCAACGCCTGTCAGGGATAGCCACTTTGACTGCCAGTTTTGTTGAAAGAGTTCAGGGTTCTCAGGTTCGGATTACAGATACCCGTAAAACGACTCCTGGCCTGAGGGTTCTGGAAAAATATGCCGTGCGGGTTGGTGGAGGCAAAAATCACAGATTTAATCTCACCGACGGCGTATTAATTAAAGATAATCATATTGCCGCCTGTGGCTCTATTGTGGCTACGGTTGAAAGAGTGCGGGAAAATGTTCCTCATACTATACGTATTGAGGTGGAAACCGATACGCTGGCTCAGGTGGATGAATGCCTTGGATGTGGTGTGGACATTATTATGCTCGATAATATGAGTCCTGCGATGATGTCTGAAGCTGTTATGAAAATCAACGGCCGCGCCTTGGTAGAGGCTTCAGGTGGTGTGAATATTGACACAATTGAAGCCATCGCCGGGAGTGGAGTGGATATTATTTCCATTGGTGCTCTTACCCATTCGGCACCATCATGTGATATTGGTATGGACTGGGTGTGCTAGAGTGGTGTGGAAAGTTGATGTTGATACACGGGTTTATGCCTCCTTTTTGACGAATAGTTCTTGATTAATTAGGGGAAAGTGTGCAATACTCGTAGTTGTGCAGTAGATGATTACTGCTGGTTTCTAAAATAAACGATTAGTATCACTATTTAGATGGTACTTTAATATTGGCTAACCTGCCGATTAGCTAACAGTTTTTTTGGAGAGGTAACAATTCATGCGTTGTCCAAAATGTGGATATATTTCCTATGATCATCTGGAAGAATGTCTGAAGTGTAAGAAAAATATAAAAACGACATCTGATGACCTTCAGGGTACTGTCTTTAATGTCGCCCCTCCTCTGTTTTTGAAATTGCAGCCTGACAGGCCACAGGATGAGTCTTCGGAAGATATGGATATGTTTGTCGATGATGAACCACTAGACGATTTTGTCGATGAAGATCTTGAGGTTTTAATCGATGGTGGCGATGATGAAATCGAAATAGAGAGCGATATTGTTTTTGAAGATGAAGATGAAGATGAAGATTCCATGGCAGCCGTGGAAATGGAAGTTGAGGGTGATGACGCTGTCTCAGAGAGCTTTGATGAGGATGATGATAGCGAATTTGAACTTGATTTTGGCCAGCTTGAAGATACTTCTGAGCTGGAAATGGCTGAGTTTGATGAGTCGGAAGAAACGGCAGCCGTGGATGAGCAACCAGCCGAGGAGGCTCCTGCTCTTGAGATTCCCGATGAGCTGGCAGATCTTTCAGACCTTGCTCCTCCAGCTGCTGCCAGTGCCAGTGATGACGAAGCTCCAGCGAAAGTAGCGGAGGGAGAAGATATTGACTCCCTTGATTTTGATGCGCTTGATCTTGAGCTTGGATTAGGTGGGCTTGAAGGAGATTTACTCGGTGCTGCCGGAGAGAAAACAGAGGCGGTTCTCGCTCTTGATGATATAGATTTTTCAGAGGCTCTTGCCGATATAGAAGAGGAAAAACCAGCTGCTAAGCCAGCAGCTAAATCCACTGATATGGGAATGGACGAAGAGTTGAATTTTGACCTCGATCTTGGTGGTTTGTCCATACATGATGATGTTTAATGGGTGGGGATAAAATAATTCCAGAAAATCTATTGACAGTACAGGAGAAGTCGGGTAAAAATCCCACTCCAAACGAGGTGCCGGGATAGCTCAGTCGGTAGAGCAACGGACTGAAAATCCGTGTGTCCCTGGTTCGATTCCTGGTCCCGGCACCAGTTGTTTGGAAGAAACATTAAGCACTTAACCAGTTTTCTGGTTAAGTGCTTTTTTTTTGTTGTCTTTCAAGCCTTTCTTCTTCTCTGATTGAAACCGACAATAGGGAACTAATATAAGAAACCCAGGAGATACAGCGGGATCTTTTGGTCAGTGCCAATGAGAATATCGTCCAGGAGTAAAAATGATTTGTTACTGCCCCTGATTTGTTTTGTGCTTTTATTTTTCCCGCCGATCTCGAAAAGAAAATCCTGGCAATTAAGATCTCCAATTTTAGAATAGGCCGGTTTTAAGTTGGAATTTTCCAGACAGGTTAAAGCAAATAATTCCTGGACAGCACCTTTGTCTATACCTTTTCGGAGTTCATGTTCCATGGCATAAAACAGATTAGTGTTGTTTAAGAATACTTTTTCCGTGTTTCGCATCAGGGCATGTCCTGTTTTATCAATGAGTAAAAAACGCAGCAGGCCGCTGTCACGCAGCATTTCCATGTATCCTGTTACATCACTGTGATCTTTCTTTAAACTTTTGGCTACCTTGTTGACATTAACTGTTGAAGGAGGGGATGAATAGATATAGCTTAAGATCTTTTTAAACAGGGGAATGGTACCCGACTTAATTTTGTAGTAGGAGGGGATATCAATATAAATTCCTTTTTCAATAACTCCTATCAAAGCCTGATAGATATCATCGTGATCATCGTAGCTGTTAAAAAGCGGATAGTAGCCGACTTTCAAATATTCATTGAACCAGCCAATCAGCTTTGGTGTTGATGCCAGATCAGTGGCAATATTCATCCCGTTTCCGATAATCTCATCTAATGAAAAGGTGGAAAATTTCTGTTCAGTTTTTATTTCCAGAAATTCGCGAAAGGAAAATCCCGGCATATGTTTCAGAATAGCTCGACGAGACAAATCATATTTTTCTTTGATGAGGTCAATACTTGAACTTCCGGAAAAAATAATTCTCAGACTTTTGTATTTGTCAAAAATATTTTTTAATTCCTGACCCCAGTTTGGATATTTGTGGATTTCGTCAATGCATAAGAGTCGGCCATCATAACGGTCAATAAATTCTCTTGCCACTTCCATCAATCTGTTCTCGCTGAAATAGAGATCGTCAGCGCTGACGTAAAGGGCTTGAGGATCGTTAAAATAGTTGTCTCTAAGATAGTTTAAAATATACGTTGTCTTACCAATTCCTCGCGGGCCAACGATCCCGATTATCCGGTGGCCACTTTCCAGCGATTGGTATATATCTCTTTGGTAAACTTCTCCCAGATCGATTAACAATCTTCGATAATCTTCGATCAAAATGTCCATGGTTAGATCCTTGATTTGGAATTGGGTATAACCATATTATATCGTATTAAAGTTTGGATACAACCAAAATACGATATAAGGTGGCAGAAAAAGGAGAGGCCGGCAGCTTTTCATTACGACTAAAGTTGCGCTTATGTGACAGAACTTATAGATATTAGCATAAACTGTTAAATATTATTTACTTTTAGTGCTAAATGATGGTACTTGTTAACTATGATTAACGTTAATAGAGATGTTGAATCTTTGCTGAAGCAGCTTGGAGATCGATTAAAGTGCGCTCGTTTGGCTCGCAATGAAAGCCAGAACGTATTTTCTGCCCGCATTGGTTTAACCAGACAATCCTATAGCAAAATGGAAAAAGGTGTGGCCTCTATACCAATTGGATATTGGCTTGCCGCCAGTGATATCCTTGATCGTCTTCAAACATGGCAGGAGGTGCTGGTTGAGAGGGAAGATTTGTTTGAACAATTTGAGCAGCAAAGGCTGAAAAGAAAAAGAGCAAGTCGGACGAGAGGCAGAGGGAAATGATTAAGCTGAACGTTTGGCTGACTCTGTCTCAGGGGCAAAGCCTCTATGTCGGAGACCTCGTTGTTGCGGATCCTGATGTGCAAGGGCGGTTGCCTGGACAATTCAGGTATTCTCCTGACTATCTTGAGCACCCTGAAGCATTTGCACTGGATCCTATTCATCTCCCTCTTTCTTTGGAGATATTTAATGCCAAGAGGCCACATGCAGGCGTTCATGGTGTCTTCGAAGACAGCCTGCCAGATGATTGGGGCCGTAGGATATTGGCGAGACGCTACCGTTTAGACCGTGAAAGCCAGCGAGTTCCCCGGTTGTTGGCTTTACTCGGGGGGCGGGGGATGGGAGCTCTTGGGTACGGTATAGACCATGAGACTCCTGAAATTAAGGAAGTTGTCGATGGTCGCCATCTGGTAGAATTACAAAGATTAGCACGAAAATTTGAAGAAAACACAATTTCTGAAGATGAAGAAATGGCACTTCTGTTTCAAGCTGGTAGTTCACCAGGTGGCGCTCGCCCCAAGGCTCTTATTAGAGATCAGGGGCATTCGTATCTCGCTAAGTTTGCCAGTATTCGGGATCAGTTTGATGTTGTTGCTCTTGAAGCAGCCACTATGGAATTGGCACGGCAGGCTGGGGTAGATGCGGCCCCGTGTAAACTTGTATCTTGTGGAAGGAAAAAGGTTCTGCTGGTTGAACGTTTTGACATAAATAAAACAACCACAGGACGTAACCATTTGATAAGCATGCAGACTCTGTTGAAGGCCGAGGGCTACTATAACGCAAGCTACCGTGATATTGCAGATGTTATCCGACGAGTTTCAGATACTCCAGGGCAGGATCTCATAAAGTTGTTCAATCAGCTTCTTTTTAATGTGATGGTTGGTAATACTGACGATCACCTGAAAAACTTCTGTATGCTTTTTGACGGAGGCGGTTGGAGATTAAGTCCGGCCTTTGATCTGGTGCCAAATGTCGGATTGAATCGTGAGCATGTGTTGCGTATCGGATATTATAATGAGGTGGTAGGTAGAAATGCTCTTGTTCAAGAAGCGAAATATTTTGGTATAAAACAGCAATCAAAAGCAGAAAAGATTGTCGACGCAATGCTAGCAAAAACGTCGAATTGGGAAAAAGTTTTTAGGGCGTTTGACGTACCCGCTAGAGATCTAGAAATCATAGGTAAGGATATTGAGGGGCGAATGGCAAAAATAACGGTTGGGTAACGTAGATTGAAACAGATAAAAATAGACTTTCTGGAACATAACTTTGATCTGTAATGGGACAAAGAAAAAACCAGGGTTACAGAAAAAAATGGCAATCTTATCATTGGCGGACTCGTTGGTGGAGGATGTGGACTTGTTGAACTTATCTTCATAATCGTTCTCATATCTCAAATAGTCAATCCAACACCAAAAAGCCAAATTACCGCCATGGTTGTAACTTTAATTATTTTTTTGCTGCCCACATTATGGGGAATCAGCCAATTTTTTAAAAGAAGAGTTGTTTTCATTGACGGCGACACATTCAGTTTTGAATTTGTTTCTTTTTTTGGAACAAAACAAAAACACATTCCACTCCTGGAGTATCAACAGATCAACTGGGGGTAAACAGGTGGTGCCAGTATTTATGATGGTAGTGCTACGACTTACTCCACAACTTCCTACTATTTTTTGAATCTCAGACACAAAAAATCCAAATACGATGTTGATTTATATAACAATATCCAAAATGATATATCCACGAACCGTCGCCAGGAATATGCAAAACTTTTAGGGCTACCTGTTGTTGATGTATCCCTTGAAACACGTTATAAACAGGCTGAATCACGCAAAAGATTGGAAGATTTTGTGAAAAGTAGAAACACATCTTAATTGCATGACAGGCTCGGAGAAAACGCATTCTTGTGAATTATATTCCTTTCTTATACTGTGAATTGGTTGCAGGGGAGATCAAGTCAATAATCTTTTCTTTTGCCCCATCTATTCCATGGAGTAGTTCTGCAAATATGTTGATCAATGCTGGTTTATCCTCAATTGCTGCAGTGGTTGTTTTGATATCTCTTAAGTCAATGAAAAAGGATGTAAATTTATCAGGAATATCAGCAACGATATCACTATTTAAGAAATTGAGACCGTTATATATACAGTTATGCGTATTCAGCTCTTTTTTGAGGAAAAATGTCTCATTTCGCAAGTTGTTAATAGTGGCTGATTTTTTACACTCTTGCATACATTGCTCATCCATGCGCTCTTTTGAGCAGCCGGAAACATGATGAAAAAGACATTGCCTGCTGGTCATAAGTAGTAAGGGATGATAGATACTGTAGAAGAGATTAAAATGTTCCGGTTTTTGAATTCGTTTAATCTGCGTTTTATTGAGCTCATTTGAGATAAATGCTCCTGCACAGTTAAAATATTTTTTCAGGCATTTCAGCCCATGGGAGTTCACAAGATTAAGGTATTGCCCTGCAATCCAGGGTATTTTCATCTGCCAGGCATAATACGCTATGCCCGTATTATTGGTGACCAGTTGTTGCGGCTGAATGTGGTGAAGCAAATCTATCGCAGCATTAAAATGT
Source organism: uncultured Desulfobulbaceae bacterium (assembly GCA_947311315.1). Lineage (GTDB taxonomy): Bacteria > Desulfobacterota > Desulfobulbia > Desulfobulbales > Desulfocapsaceae > Desulforhopalus_A. The sequence goes on from CAMZKN010000024.1 coordinate 24,897, forward strand.
TCTTCAATTAAAATAGATGGGAAGACAGGTGTTATGTGCGGATTATCCAGGGAGAGGTTTTTGTATTCAGAAATATTTTCATGGAGGCAATCTGGAAGCTGGAAATAAAAGTCTGCAGTGGTTTTATTACAAAGATGTATATCTTTTGGGGACGAAATTAATACAGAGAGCGAAGGCTTTATTTTTTCGTCTGTATGTTTTATTACTCGGGGGGCAGTAATTGGAGGGGTGAACTCATCAAGATCATTTAAGGCGGTTAAAACAGCCCTTTGAAGTGATTTTATTTCTCTAAAGGGGAGAAAAAGGTTTTTATCGAGATCCTGCAATACAATATTGCTTAAATGATATCCCGAAGAATTGACAATATCGAAAGTTTTTTGCAATTTATCGAACCCTAAACAATTATCAACTCGATCCTGTTTTGAGCTTGAATTTCCATTGCAGCTACTTCTAGGAGACACCTCCACAAGAACACTGCCTGAGAAGAGATTAAAAGAGACCTCCTCCGTTTTGACCGATACTTTGAGCGGGGTGCCAGGCTTTCCGGAAATGCATATTTCCAGGGGGATTTTTTCTGTGCTCAAGTGTGCTATTTGTTTTTCTACATGGCGGATAATCTCGCTTCTGTCATCGTATATTTTCTTTTTTGCCTGCTCTATCCCTGCCTTATTATTGGTGTCATTTTTTTCAGCTAAAGAGCGAGCTGAATTATCCCTGGGATTATCAATAAACATGTTTTTATGAATATTTCCCTGGAGGAATCCGTTGGAAAATCCACGGTTAAACATGCTGCGTAATGCGCTGTCATCCTGACCTAAATTGTCATGTTCGTAAAGATTTCGGAGCTGTTTTCTCCATGCATCCACAACAGTATAGACATAATGGAATTTTTTTATTCTTCCTTCAATCTTAAGGGAATCAACCCCGGATTCGACCAGTTGTCTCAGGTCAAAAAAAGTTGAAATATCTTTAAGATTTAATGGATACGTTTTGCCCTGTGAACTGGTGATGTATTGATCTCTGCAGGGCTGGCCACATCTGCCTCGATTGCCCGAGGTACCATTTTGAACAGAACTCATATAGCAGATGCCGGAGAAGCAAAGGCAATGTGAACCGTGGACAAACACTTCTGTTAAAATATCATGTGTATGACCAAATGAACTGAGGTGAGTTATTTCATTGAGATTGAGTTCTCGGCACAGATTCACCCGGTTGACATTGAGTTGATGTAAAAATTGTATCTGACCTTCATTATGGGTAGTCAGTTGGGTGGAAGCATGAATATTAAGACTTTTGAAATTTTCATTGAGCAGGTAAAGTAAACCAAAATCCTGTACAATTACACCGTCAAGTCCAATGTTAACGATCTTGTTGAGCAGAGAAACAAGTGCTGATATTTCCGCCTCTATCAAAATAATATTTAATGTGAGAAATACCTGGCAGTTATTTCTATGGGCAAGGCGTATAACCCCGATCAGGTCATCAAGCGAGAGGTTATTCGCACGATTTCGTGCGTTAAACCTGTTCAGACCACAGTACACTGCATCGGCACCTGCAGCGATTGCAGCTTTGATTGAGTCAATATCGCCACCAGGCGCCAATAATTCGAGATTTTTCTTCATAGGATCGTAACTGTTTTTTCTTTGAAAAAGTGTATACCTCGTTTAAGCTGCTTATCCAATAGACTTTTTTCACTTACCCATTTATTATTTGCAAGGATCACTCGTAACCATGTCTAACCAAAATCCCACTATGTCTAATTATCGCATGACCATTTCCTATGATGGACGGAATTATCTCGGGTGGCAGCGGCATGGAGATAAACCGACAGTTCAATATGCTCTTGAGCAGGCAGTTGAGCAACTCTTTGATATTCGATCAGCGGTAAGAGGTTCCGGGCGCACTGATCGCGGCGCGCACGCAAATGGCCAGGTGATAAGTGTCGAACTGCCCGCGGGTTTGCAGGTGGATGAAGTAAAAGGGCAACTAAATGATCTGCTTGCAGAGACTGTCCGGGTAGTGGCGGTGAGTAATGTACCACTTGATTTTCATGCCTGTGACAGTGCAATCGGTAAACACTATCGCTATGTGATATGGAATAGTAAAAAGCTTCCCGCAGAACGTGATGGACGGGTTTGGCATGTGAAAAGTCGCCTTGATGTTGAGGCAATGGCCAATGTTTGCTCAGTGTTTGAAGGCGAGCACGATTTTGCCTCATTTGCCACACGGCCAAACTTTAAACAAAAGAATACCCGTCGTATTGTGAGTCGGTGTATTATGAGTCATGATTTGCCCCTTATAAGGTTTGATATCTGTGCAGACGGATTTCTCTATAAGATGGTGCGCAATATTGTTCGGGCTATAGTCAAGGTTGGAGAAGGGCGTTACACACGCGATGATCTCTACCGTATCTTTGAGGCAAGAGATCGCAACGCAGCTCCGGGAACCGCTCCGGCATCAGGGTTGTATCTGGAAAAAGTCTATTACTCAAAAGATGAAATGACTGAAGATGTCATAGGGGTAGTTTCCAAATGAGTAAATTTGAACATCAGCGTCATAAGCCCGGTTCCGGCCTGACCCGACCACGGGAGATAATTGTAGCCTGTGCGCCAATGAGAAGTAATGTCAATGTGTCAAGTATAGCGCGTACGGGAAGCGCCTGTGCAATAGAACGTCTTGTCCTAACCGGCAATCCAAGTCTTATCAAAAAGATTGCCCGAGATGGTGAATCAGAGCTGGATATTGCAACGCATCGGACGCTGGTGCCTGTGCTGAAAAGGTTAAAAATGGATGGCTATAGGCTGGTAGGCCTTGAGCAGACAACGAATTCTGAGAGCATGCATCACTACCAGTTTTCGCGACGTACTGCACTTGTTATAGGCAACGAACGAACCGGCTTGACCTCAGATATTCTTGGTGTACTTGATAATGTTGTAGAGATACCTGTATATGGTCTTCCCCACAGTTTCAACGTTGCAACAGCCACCAGTATGGCACTGTATGAGTATTGTCGGCAGTTTCCGCAAGGGTAAAAGCTGTTGAATAATTTTTACGAAGAAAATCACTAGCATTATTTTAATTCTACAGTTGGCTTTGCCCCCTCTGCCCTTGTTCAAAATGGTGTAATACTCTTCACTATGAAAGGGGGGAAGGTAGCATTTCCCAATGGCTCTTGACAACGCAAACGAAAGAAACCATAATGGAACTAATAAGGAACTAATAAGGAACTAACAAGGAGCTAAGCAATAGAAGGGGAGAGATACTATGCCAAGTATAACAGTCAAGAATATTCCAGATCACGCTTACGAAAAGCTCAAGCAAGTGGCAACAATTAATCATCGAAGCATTAATAGTGAAATTATCTGCCTTATTGAAAGAGCAACACTTAGTAAACCTTTTCGCTCCGAGCAACATCTTGCATTTGCAAAACGCTCCAGGGAAAAAACAAGAAAATTCCTTCTAACCAATGATATCCTGCAAAAAGCCAAAGAAGAAGGGCGCTCATGATTGTTGTAGATACTAACATTATCAGTTACTTTTATCTTTATTCAGAATACTCGCAACTTGCTGAACAAACTTTAAAAAAAAATCCAATATGGTCTGCACCATTACTCTGGAGAAGCGAATTTCGAAATGTGCTAACGTTTTACGTCAGGAAGAAAATAATTACACTGGCTGAGGCAATTGAAGTTTTTGAATGTGCTGAAGAATTATTAAAAGAAAATGAATATGAAGTTAATTCAATGCAGGTTTTAAGCTTATCTCATTCAAGTGGTTGTTCTGCTTATGATTGTGAGTTCGTTAATCTTGCAAAAGACCTTGGAGCTTTTCTTGTTACTCAAGACAAAAAAATACTTCAAAACTTTCCGCAAACAGCATTATCTATGAGCCAGTTTCTTCGAAGCTGATCTGGTAAATTGTTATGTCAAAATTAAAAGAGAGTGCAAGACGCGTCCAGAAGTTTTTATCAGCCAAGGGTTTTTCCTTTGTTGTAAAAGAACTTCCCGGTTCCACCAGAACAGCGCAGGAGGCAGCAGAAAGTATTGGTTGCACCGTATCTCAGATCGCAAAATCCCTTGTATTTAAAGAAAAGAAAACTGATCGGCCTATACTTGTTATTGCATCCGGTTCAAATCGGGTTGATGTTAAGAAGATTCGAAAAGCAACCGGTCTGCGCCTGGGTAGAGCCGATGGCACATATGTCAAGGAGCGAGTTGGTTTTGCCATTGGCGGTATACCTCCTGTCGGTCATAGTGAAGCGTTGATCACTATTTTAGATCCTGACCTTCAGCAATACGAAGAAATCTGGGCTGCAGCCGGTACACCTTTTGCCGTATTTCAACTAAAGCCTGCCGATTTACCATCGCTTACAGGTGGGAAGTCGGTTGATTTAGCTGAAGAGAAATAAGGACAAAGCAATGAGTACGATAAAGCATACGGCAGTTTTTGATATTTATCAGCCAGTAGATATATTGTTCCCACTCTTTAGAAGGAGGAAAATTACGGGTTCCGGACTGGGATTGTGAGAATATGGTCACTCGAAGAGTGACCTTCGGGGTACTTGTACTCTTTTGTGGGGTGTAAGAAATAGCGGCCTCAATTCATAATTGTTGCATGGTATTGATTGATCTTTACATATAACGACATGGGGGTTATAGTCATATTGTATGATACGAACGTTTGCATGCAAAGAAACAGAAAAGATTTTTAACAGAATCTATAGCAAGAAACTGCCTCAATCGATTCAAACGTCGGCCTTGAAGAAATTACGTATGCTGAATAGATCTGCTGATTTAAATGATCTTAAAACTCCTCCTGCAAATCGTCTTGAGCAGTTAAGTGGTGGTAGAAAGGGGCAATACAGTATTCGAATTAATAATCAATGGCGTATCTGTTTTGTCTGGAAAAATAACCAATCGGAACAGGTTGAAATAGTTGATTATCATTGAAGGTGTATGATTATGAAAGCTGAAAAACAAATGGCACCGCTTCATCCTGGAGTAGTGTTGTATGAAGAGTTTTTGCAACCCTTAAAGATCAGTCAGAATCGGATAGCCAAAGATCTTGGTGTGTCACCTCGTCGGATTAATGAAATTGTTCACGGGAAAAGGTCAGTTACAGCAGATACCGCTTTGAGATTATCACTCTATTTTGGTAATTCCGCCCAGTTTTGGATGGGATTGCAAATGGATTATGATCTGGACATGGCCATGGATCAAAGCTATGAAAGACTTAAAGCGCAAATCATGGCCATGGATCAAAGCTATGAAAAACGTATAGCGCAAATGGTGGGGGAGGGACTCATAGCCGCTGATTTAGAAAATGCAAAGGCCATAAATGGAGGTATTGCTGCCTGATAAGTAAGTATCCGCCTGTGAAGCAGGTAGATACTTATCATTGTGTAATATCGTTAAGTTTTGCAAGGTGCCCTTAATCCACCTTGTACTTTTCTCGAAGCATAAGAGAGAGGTGTTTGACCAGTGCAAACGCCTTATCAACAGTCAGGCTCTTGTCGGGATTAACAAGACAACAGGTGGCTGGTGAGATCATACTCTGGGCAATAATCTGTTCGATATCAATTCCTTTTTTGCCCAAATGTTTCCAGATCCCTTCAAGCTGCATGGCCAGAAAACCGAGGCTCTCTTTCTCAAAAAATTCAAAACCGGTTGGCACGATACCCCAGACAAGGACACCACCACGATCAAGGAATTTTTTAATGGAGCCAGCACAGGCGGCAAAGATTTCTCCATTTGTATAGACATCCATAGAGAGAATATCCATATCAAGGTTGAGTAGAAAATCCCAGTCAGGGTTGCCGCAGAGATGGATTCCCCTGGGGCCGTCAACGCTTGCAAAAAAAGCGTCGAGATCTTCTTTGGCTTTCTGTTCTCCATAGCCTGACATCGCAGAAAAAATAAACTGAAGCCCCGGTTCATCTATAAACATAAAGGCCTTGGGATTTCGCTCTTTCAGGCGGGCAAGTTGAACATTGATTCTTTTGGCCATAAACTCGAACATAAATGGCCGGATAGTATCATCGAAAAGGATAGGACGATCATCCTGATCGAGGATATTAAAACCAAAACTTACAGGCCCTTCAAGTTGGCCGCGTATCGCCGGCCGATCCTGAAGGTTTTTGGCGAGGAAATCATGATACACTACTGAATATTGCGTGCTGATATCAAAATATTCAGGGTCTTCGAAATGACTCATCGTCTCTTCAAATTCTGTGATAAATTTGTCCATTGAAAAGCGCAGGGTCTGCTGGTCCATATCAAGAACAATGCCGGGGAAATGTTCTGCCGCTTGGACATACATGTCTTCATAATAACTGTAGTTTGGCAGTTGGGGCCAAAAGGGGACATCGAGTGATAGTGCGGCATCCAGCGCCTGCTGGATATTTTTGTGGGGCATGACTGCCATGGCCGTGGTGAGCAGATTCCCTGGTATTGCCATTGTGAATTTCTCCTTGAAGAGTGTTTATTAATAGCTATGATTCTGTACTTGAACACCCTTTAGTGGCTGGTATTCGCAATATGGATAGACAGCATTCATTCGGATTTATATTGTATGGTAATCACTTTCGAATGACTTTTTATGAGTTTGTCATATTTGCAATTGTATTTATTGTAAAGGAAAATGATCAAGACTTTTTTCAGCAAAGTAATAAATTTTAAAGAGGATTCGTGAATTTATGAAGAATGGTATTAGTGAAAAACTTGGGGTGTGGTTGATTTGTGCAAGCGTATTGCTGTTGTCCGCCTGTGTTAAGTATCTTCAACCTGATATGGGGGCTGTGGCGCTGGATGATGCTCGTGTCCCTTTTGTCGATGGCAGGATTAATGATGCTGTTTTAGCAACTAAAGATTTACGCTTGGAGTACACGCTTTCCGGCAATGGTGACACTTTTGATATTACGGGCAAACTTATGATTGATCGTGCTATTTTATCTTCCTATCCGGTATTGCGCAGGTTTGTTTTGAGAGTGAATTTTCTCGATGCTGAAGGTATTGTTATCGGAGCTCAAGATATTACACCCAATTTAGGCAGTTACAATACGGTGCCTGATGTAGTTCCACTGCGAGCAGATGGAGCGTTGCCTTCCGGGACTGTTGCCATTGCCTTTAATTATTTTGGCACATTTGCTATCAATGCCATGATTGGTTTGGATGATGAGACTGCTGAGGCTTTTTATATGCCATTTGAGTGAGAGTTACCCCATATTCTTAGCGGACAGGTGTTCTTTTGTTCAAGGTCGTGGACAGGGCTCTTTCTTTGCCATGAAAATCCGTGTTTAGCAAGAAAGAAGGATGGATCGCCAAGCACCCTCGCACTTTGGCGAGGATGGAAACGGCTGATTGATATTGCTGAAAGATGGTCTATGGCGTTGCGGCTTGGGATTTGTGGGTAATAGAAAGGTGGTGTGGGGGCTGGGGGAGAAAATCCCCCCGGCTACCCGATTATGCTCGTACTTCAACACGGTCACCACGACTAGGTGGAGTTGATGTCACGATAAAATGCAGCTCTACTTGACCATGATTACTCAACTGATGTGGTGTGTTACTTGCCACATGGAAACCTTGGTTTTCTCTAAGCTCAAACACTTCCCCATTCACTACCAATGTGGCGCATCCAGACAGAACAAAGAAGAATTGCTCTGATTTCAGGTGCAAATGGCGAACCTCACTACAACCCGGAGGTACTCGTTCTTGTATTACACTGAGATTCTTCGACTTCACCAAATGCCAGCCATCACACTGCTCACCCCATTGATAATGTTCCGAATTTTCCTTGGATACTACTGCCAATTTTCCTCCTAGAGCATAACGGTCTGCATAAGGGGCTTGCGGGATTTACAGCAACCAAACTCGGACTACTATAGAGTTTGCTCCCGAGACTGAACTTCGGAAAACCGCGTTGTCCCGCGAGTCCCTCTTTATGCTTTTGTTCGGCGTTTTTTATCGTGGTCTGTCCCCAATTATCAAATATATTTCTCTTAACAATCTATACACCATCAAATGGTCTATTGAGATGTGTACGTTAATCCGTGTTGTCGCTGGTAAACAAAAAAATACTCGCTATAGTGCGCCTACCCCCAACACCAAACCACGAACACGCCATTTTAAAGTGGAATCTGCTATTCCATTTTGTGACGATTACCAGAGCAATCGTCAACCATTTTCACTATAATTTTCTTTGCACATTTGTTCAAGCCTGATACTATAATTCTGCTCACTCGG
>CAMZKN010000025.1 GCA_947311315.1 uncultured Desulfobulbaceae bacterium
ATCACTCAAAAAATGCGCAAGCTCAGCTTTGACGTACGAGCAGTTTTAGATCACTTAAAAATGACGAAAAATTCCTGTGCCAATTGAAAGAGTTGGCGGTTAGCATTAATTTACCCTGTCAGGTAGGGTGTGAACACCGCGACTGATGTATTCATGGTACGGTCAAATTGCAGGCCAACTGTGGAGGTCAGTGATGTTATGTCCTGATCATCTACGGCTAAGGCCAGGCCAAATCCTGGATTGGTATTGTTGCCTTGCTGATTTTCGGTGTATCCGTCGATGTTGGATTTCAGATATGCCAGTTGCGCAAAAGGTGTGAAGCCAAAACCACCGTAGTTGAGACTGTAGCCACTGCCAACACTGAGATTAATATCTGCTGCGTCTGTGCTGCTGCCAAATACCTGATTTACGATAGTTGTTCCTCCTGCCTTGGCGGCAACACTGTACTGAACATTTCGTTTGGTATCATAATCTTTGGCGGAGAAACCACCTAAAAAATCCACATAGAATGCGTCGACATAATAGGTACCGTATACGGTTGCGCCAACTCCATCGAGATCCACGTTGCCGCCGTTATTATCAACGGTAGATTCGGTCACACCATAACTGAGGGCGCCACCGATGACAAACTGATCAGAGATTCGATAATCCAGTCCAGATACCAGGCTCCATGAATCAAAATCAAACCCTGGTTCCCGTGGGGTGAGATCTTTGCTACCAGTGCCAAAAGATCCTGTGAGAAAAAAACCCCATTTACCGAAGTCGCTCATTTGACTGAAGCTACCGTCATAACCGTCAATTGCCTCAAAAAGTGATCCTTCAATGTTATCTGTATGTTGACCGGGTATTGTTCCGGATACTGTCGTATATGTTTCAGGAGAATTTGGGGTCAGTCCCTGTTGTGAGCCCTGCGAGCCCGGTGAGCCGGTGTTGGCTACGGAGTTGGATGTTTTAGCGCGAAGCACGGTCAGGCGACCCAGGATCGCAACATTTTGAACTCCTGCCAACTCTACAGTAGAAGTGCCCATGGTCGAACTTTCTGAACTGGTCATGTTGTCGAGCCCATTTATTTGAGCCCCTGAAAGATCGAGAAAACCCTGGCCCGGTGCCCGTTTTAATTCACCGCAGCGGAAAAGAACATCTTTTTCAGCACTGGTGAGGGCATTGGGATTTGCGGTAAATACTTTTTTCAGTGTTGGACAAAGAGTTTCAACGGTGTCTGACATCTCTTGCACCGGAGTTGAAGCACTTGCAACAGATGCTGCAGCGATACCCAGAACAAGGGCAATGGGGACTGGGGTTAAATGGGCTGAAAAATAACGAAATTTCATGCTTTCTCCTCTTTGATGGATACTGATTTTCTGGGGAGACACCTTTGTGCAGAGCCATTGAGCCTTTGTCAATAATTGGCAATACAGGGTCTATGTGCTCTTTTTGGGAATGAAAAGGAAATCCCCCAGTTCGTGGCCGGCACGATTAAGTCCGGCGTATTGTGGTACCTGATCCTGGCCAAGACGGGCAGAGGCATCGACGACCAAAGCAGCAATGGCACGATGGAGATCTATTCCCAACAGGATTTTATCGTTGTTTCGAAGTGTCTCGAGCAGGGCTTTGGCAAAGATCGAGTGCTTTCCTCCTCCTCCGTCGAGTACCGGTTTAGTTTCTCCCGAACTTATTATGATACGGGATTTATACGCGGCCATTTTTTCCAGCCATTTGTTGTACGCTTCTGTGGATTTTCCTGATTCAAGTCTGGTAAGACTGGCTCGCGTCATAATGCCGGAATAACAGGCGTCAGCGACAACCAAAATCTGTTTAGCCGACATGAGATTCATGATGCCGGTAATTCTGTCGGTGGGAATCCAGTTCACGTCATCATCAAGAGACGAGTCAACGGGTAGCCAAAACCCTTGAGTGTTTCGTTCTTCAAGTGTGCCGTGACCAGCATAGTAGATGAGGAAATTATCGTGTTCTGTCAGTCGTTTTCGAAAACTGTTCAGGGTGGATAAAATGGTATTACGATTTGCGTTATAAAGCGTGGTTACCTCAAAATTATACTGTTTTTTTAGTAATGATCCGACTTCTTTTGCATCTTCGACGGCTGTTTTTAGTTTTGGCAGTTCTTTATAATCGTTATTGCCTATAATAAGGGCGTAATATTTGCCGAAATTGATCTTAGGACTGTCGGCTATGCCAGCTGCCGAATCTGATGCATTTGTGTTTCCACGCTGTTTTTTTTGTTGCAGGATGAATTCTATTTCATCGGTTTTGCCGTTAATTTTTACGTATTGGAGGCCGGCTGGAGACCATACCTTGCCGGTTATCACTCTTTTGGTTTCACCCTTGTCAACTGGAGCGATGATTATTCCTCGGGTGCGCAGCAACTGGGGATCGAAAACTTCAATTTTGGGTCCAGGAAGATCCGAGAGTTTTTTGTTCAGCGCTACAAGTGTTGTCTGGAATTTTTTTGTTTCGACTTTGTGTGTATTGATTTGATCGGACAGTTTGCGGGCAAGGTTTTTTTGTTTGGAAAGTTCCTGCTCTTTCGCCTTTAATCCTTTTTTTAGAGTGGCCAATTCTGCCTGTAATTGTGCGTTTGATGAAGTGGCTTTTGCAGACAGCTGTTGCTCCAGTATCTCTGCTGCAGCAAGTTTTTTGGTGATGTCCTGTTGTTGGTGTTTAATAACGTTGTTACGGTTTTTAAGATTTTGTTGTGCCTGGTTTAAACTTGTCTGAGTGAGTATAATTTCATTTTTCAGTTCCTGCAGTTCAGTGATCTGATCTGCATTTTTTGCTTTTAATTCTTCAAATTCGGCTCGTTCCTCTGCTGTGAGCTGGTACTGCTGAACAATGTTTTTACTATCCTGTCCTGAAGCTAGGCCATACCAGTTTGCCGCCTTATCCATATCGGTCGGTACACCAAATCCGTGTTCATACAGATAACCAAGATTTAGTTGAGCACGTTTGTGGCCTTGTTTGGCAGCTCTTTCAAACCATTTTGCCGCCAAATCATAGCGTGGCTTACCTGGAGGAGATTTTATATATATTTCTCCAACATAGGTTTGAGCAACTGGATCACCGGATTCGGCCTCGACTAACCATACAGCAAGGGACTCTTTGTAATTTGCCCGATCGTAAACCACATATTCACCGCCTCGAAGAGTACATTCATTGGCTGTGTTTTTTACCGGACGCCTCGGGGTTTGGTATATCATGGAGCCGAGTTTGCGTACCTGGCCCGGTAAGAGGCAATCCACTTCCATATATGCATCCGGGTTGTTGGCAAGAGGTAAATCAACTTGGCTGGATGAGATGTTTGCATTGGAAAAATCATTGCCCTGCCTGCAGCCGATGATAAGGAATAGAAAAATGATGAGAAACAAAAAGAGATAAGTATACCGGGTAGTTTTTTGCATGTGTTCCTCGTTTCAAATGCATTGCCCGGAAGATTAGAAAATTGATTTAAACCAAAAAATCCACAGGGGGAATGTTACATTGTAGTATTATAACGTATAATCTCTGGCGAAGAAAAATCAATAGAACATAAGGAAAAAGGAGGGGTGAGAGTGAGAATTGCTACAAAATGGCCACTTGTGGACAGGCACTATCTAACGAATAATAAGGTTATGTAATTCGTCCGTATCGGATTTCTGATAGGGAAAATGTTTTTTTAAGATTAGACCTATCTGTTGTATTGCCTCACAGATAGCTTCGCATTTGTTGCCGGTTTTGATCCCGGTGGTAAGATCTTTTACCACGGAATCCCACTCTTTTTGGTCGATTTTATTGTTAATGCCGGTGTCGGCCAGCACCCAGACTTTTTGTTCCAGTACTGAGATGTAAATAAGGATGCCATTTTCGTCGCGGGTCTTATAGAGTTTTTCTTTGTAAAATGCTGCGAGGGCACTGTTAACAACTTCTTTTTCCACATGTTTTGGGTTGAGGAAGAGTGCTTTTATACGGTTCGATCTGGAAACAAGAAAAAATGCGAGTCCTGAGTGGGCGGCAAAAAAAGCCAGGAAGAGCCACATATTTTGAGAACCTATCCAGAATTGTGCACCAATAAGCATGGTAAACAGAACAGCCAGAGGCAGTCCAACGGTTACGGAAAAGTGTACAGTTGCCATTGGATAGTCGTGGCTGTTTGAGACAATCATCGGAACAATCTCTCCCGATGTTGTTAACTCAACTTCTTGAACTTTTGCTGTAATCGTGTTCTGCTCTTGCTGAGTGAGAAATGTTTCTGCCAATGTTTTCATGTTACCATCCTCCAGAGGAGCCTCCGCCGCCAAAACCACCACCACCACTGCTGAAACCACCACTGCTGAAACCGCCACTGTTACCACTGGAAAAGAATCCTCCAGAGCCAGACCCGGAAGTGGTTCTCATATTGCCCAAAAGAAGACTTGCCAGAAAACCAACAAGCAGCCCGGCCGGAATAAGGAGGATAATAATAAAAAGCTGTGGGCCCCAGAAAAGCCAGCCTATAAGAGGCGCAATTATACCGCCGATAAGTGAAGCAACTACACGGTGTTTATAAAACACGTTGCCTAAATTAAGAAGCATGACCCCAAGAAAAAGAAAAAAACCGGATAATTTCCCACTGTCTTTATCTTTGCTTGAGGAATAATCCTGCACATTAAACTCTCCGTGAACCGCAGAGATCATTGCACTGACACCGGCGACTATCCCCTGGTTGAAATTGCCATTGCGAAACTGAGGTGTAATGATATTGTCGATGATTCGGCCGGCAGTGAGGTCGGTGAGTGATCCTTCGAGGCCGTAGCCGACCTCGATACGAATCTTTCGATCATTTTTGGCAATGAGCAACAGGGCTCCATTGTCGAGTCCTTTCTGGCCAATTCCCCATGATTCGACAACCTTCATCGAAAAGCCTTCCAGATTGGCACCATTGAGAGATGTGACTGTTAAGACGGCAATTTGGGTAGATTCCTCCTGTTCCAGAGTCGCAAGCATATTCTCCAGCTGTTGAACAGTAGCCGGGGAGAGCATTTTTGCATAATCGTTTACCCTGGAGTTAAGCACCGGGATTTCAACTGCGCTTGCAGAGCTGATGAAAAAGAGTATTCCTACAAAGAAAAAACCGATTGCCCGACTATATGACACTGTTTTCATAATGGTAAGTCTCAGAATTTAACTTTTGGAACAGCTTTTGCTGCTTCATCCGCCTTGAAATATTCTTTTCTTTCGAGGTGTAAAATGATGCTGTTGGTGAGACTGGCAGGGAATTTTCGGATGGAGCCATTGAAGATTTCTACTGCTTTGTTGTAGCGTTGTCTGGCAACATTTATTCTGTTTTCAGTGCCTTCGAGTTGATTTTGCAGATCAAGAAAATTTTGATTGGCCTTCAAATCGGGGTATCTCTCAACCACCAGCATAAGTTTGCTGAGCGCTGAACCAAGGTTTCCCTGAACCTGTTGAAACTGAGCCATTGCCGCAGGGTTGGAAAGATCATCTGTGGATAGTTGTACCGATGTGGCCTTTGCTCTTGCATTTATTACAGCCTCCAGGGTTTCGGCCTCATGTTTTGCGTATCCTTTTACTGTTTCGACAAGATTTGGTATGAGATCTCCCCTTCGTTGCAGGGTCGATTCAATATCTCCCCAGGCTTTAAATACGGCTTCTTCTTTCACCTGCAAAGAGTTGTAACCGCAACCGCCAAGTAGAATAAGTGACAGAAATAATAGACCGATTTGGGAAAAACGCTGCATGTTTCCTCCATGATAAATACGAATTTCAAGTTTAAAATGAGATATCTTTCACCAGTTTGACACAGGAATAGATGTCTTGCAAGCTTCGAGATTGAAATTTATTCTATCTTGACACAAAATTGTTTAACACGTAAATTGTTGCCTGGTTAATTATTAAGGAGACAATGAATGAGTACATGTGAAGAATCTTTCTGGCGATTGATAACCCATACTGCCCAGGCAATGCGCAGTTATGCTGATCAGAGGTTGAAAAAATATGACCTCACTGTGGAGCAGTTACAGGTGATTATGCAAATGGATCTGTATACCGGTCAGTCCCAGAGTGTTCTCAGCTCTGCATGTGGGAAGAGTCCGGCAAATATAACCCGAATTCTTGACCGTCTCGAAAAAAAAGGGAGGATTGTTCGTAGAAAAAATTCCCGGGACAGAAGATCGAGTCTGGTGTTTTTAACAGAAAATGGGTGTATTTTGCGCGATGAACTCGTCAGTCTGTTTGAAGGGCTCAGGGCTGAACTGGTGGATGGCATTGAGAGTGAAAAGCAGCACGTTGCAGTTGAAGTATTACATGCTATGAAAAATAACATTGAAAAAATGTCAAACAGATAAGGAAAAGGTGTTGATGTGAAAAGAGTAATGTTGATAGCGGGGATAATTCTGACGTGTTCTCTTGCCAATGCACAGGGGCCGCCTCCAGCCAGAGTGATAACCGGTGAGGTGATCAACAGGGAGGTGTCAACGACTCAATCTGTTACCGGAATATTGTATTACGAACGGGTGAGTAATATCTCAACAGAGGTTGTTGGTCTGGTAGAAGGTGTAGAAGTGAACCAGGGAGATCATGTGAAAAAAGGTGATGTTCTGGTTCGTTTAAATACAGAAATTCTGGAGCGGGAAATTGCCTTGACTCGAACTCGAATGGAGCAGGCGGATCTACGTATTGATAACACCAAAAAGAATTATAAACGGCTGGAGAGGCTCTATAAAAGTTCAGGGGTCAGTGAAAAGGATTATGATGATGCGTTCTATACATTTCAGGACGCTGAAAAAGAAAAACAGGCCATGAAAGATAGCCTGGCCAAACTGCTTATCCAGAAGAGCCGGTCGGTAATCAGGGCACCTTTTGCAGGTATTGTTTTAAGTAAAGGAGTGGATTCGGGAGCCTGGGTTCAACAGGGTAAACAATTGGTGAGTATTGGTTCGAGCAGCGATCTTTTTGTTCGCGCTCCTATTGCTGAAAACTCGTTGCAGTTTGTAACCATGGGTGAAAAAGTGGAGGTTCTGCTTAATGCATTTAATCGCCGAATTGAAGGCACAGTTGTTGATATTGACCCTGTTGCTGATTTGAAGACAAAGAATGTTTTCTTAAAAATCAGGATTCCACCCATGGAGCTTGTCGCCCAGAATATGTCGGCTACTGTTTCTGTTCCCAACAGTGTAAAGCGGCAACTGAGTGTATTCAGCAGAGCGGCAGTAATAAAGTTTCAGGGCAAAGATTTTGTCTATACAGTTAAAGAGGGAAAATCGTCGATATTGCCGGTACATATTGTTGCCTATCTTGGTGACAAAGTCGCTGTGGATACGCCATATATTGTACCGGGTTTGCCAGTTGTGATTGAAGGGAATGAGCGATTACGCCCGGATCAGCCGGTTGTCGTTGCAGGAGAAAAATAATGGATATTGTTGAATATTCTCTCAAAAAACCGGTATCTGTTACTGTGGTGGTTATTCTACTGGTTCTTTTTGGGCTTATTGGCCTTCAAAAACTCCCCATACAGTTGACGCCGGATGTGGAGACGCCGAAAATTACGGTGCAGACCGTATGGGGCGGAGCAACGCCATTTGAGATAGAAAAAGAGATTGTAGAAAGGCAGGAAGAGGCGCTGAAGGGGCTGCAGGGATTGACCAAAATGGAGAGCTCAAGTTACAACAGTTTTGGCGAAGTTACCCTGTCGTTTGAGCTGGATACCCAGGTGGATGATGCTCTGTTGCGGGTTTCCAATAAACTCAACGAGGTGTCAAATTATCCTGAAAATGCAAGGAAACCCAAGATTGAAGCAGCGGGTGCCAACAGCTCTCCGGTTATCTGGATGGTCGTTAAACCTGATGCAGTGGGTGGTGAAAATATCACCCATTTCATGACCTTTTTTGAGGATAATATACGTCAGAAATTTGAACGAATTAAAGGGGTGGGCTCGATGTTCATTTTTGGCGGTACCGAAGATGAACTCCATGTAACCCTTGATATGGAGAAAATGGCCCAGTATAAAATAACCATAAATCAGTTGTCAGGCGCTCTCCAGCTTGCAAATATCACCACTTCTGCCGGAGTTCTCGGTATAGGCAGAAAAAATTACCGGATTCGAACCCTGGGCCAGTTTCAGAGTCCAGAAGACGCCCTTGGTATTGTTGTTTTCGACGATGGATTGAAGCGGGTTTTTCTGCGGGATATTGCAACAGTAGATAGAGGGTATCAGAAAGAATCGGCGGCGGTTTTGCACAATGGGAAACAGATACTTGTTGTAGGTTTGCGTAAAGAAACCGGGGCCAATGTTCTGGATATGACTGATCGTGTTGAGGCGGAGATTAAGTTGCTCAATGGGACTCTTCTAAAAGACAAAAAACTCTCCATTGAGATGGTGTACGATCAGCGCGGCTATATTAATACGGCAATAGAACTGGTGAAAAAAAATGTGCTCATCGGTGGTCTGCTCGCGGTCTGTGTACTTATGCTGTTTTTACGTAGTGTGCGTACCACGTTGACAACTGCTGTCGCCATCCCCATTTCCGTCATAGGGACCTTTATCTTTCTCTGGCTGGCCGGGAGAAACCTTAATGTGGTAAGTCTTGCAGGAATCTCTTTTGCGGTCGGTATGCTGGTTGATAACTCGATTGTTGTACTGGAAAATGTTGATCGCCATCGAAAACTTGGTAAAACAGCATATGCCGCAGCTCTTGAAGGTACAAAGGAGGTGTGGGGCGCTGTTTTTGCTTCAACGGCAACAACTGTGGCGGTTTTTTTACCAGTAATTTTCATGCAGGAGGAAGCTGGTCAGCTCTTTAGGGACATTGCTATCGCCATTGCTTTTTCTATAATGATCAGTTTTCTGGTGTCAATTTCTGTTATCCCGACACTTATTCATCAGCTTTATAAGAATGCAACAATTAAAAAACCAAACCTGTTGCAGAGAAGCTTTATCGGCCCGGTACTTGTCTCGCTTTTAATGGCAATTTCAGGGTTTTGTCTAAAAAACATCTTTACACGATTGTTGACCGTGGTTCTTTTTACCTCCATGTCCATTTTTATTATATTCAGTTTGAAGCCGCCTGCCGAATATCTGCCGCAGGGTAATAGGAATCTCATCCTGAATATCCTTATTCCGCCACCCGGGTATTCGGTCGCCAAATTCAAGGATATGGGGCGGGGAATATATGAGGCGAGCAAACCCTACTTTGGCGAGGAAGACAAAGATGGTTTCCCACCCATTAAGCAGATGTTTTTTGTGGGTGCAGATCGTTTTACCCTTTTTGGAGCGATCTCGAGCCGTGAAACGCGGGCAGCTGAATTGATTCCACTGTTTTCAAGAATCATGAATTCGATTCCAGGCATCTTTGGTGTGAGTATTCAGGCTGGAATTTTTGAACAGGGGCTTGGAGCCGGGCGAACGGTTGAGGTGAATATCTCAGGTGAGAAAATTGATGCTATTGCCGGGGCGGCGATGACTCTTTTCGGTGGTCTCAAACAGAAAATGGCGGCGGCTCAAGTGCGGCCCATCCCCTCTTTTGAGACGAGTTATCCTGAAATACTGGTCATTCCGAATAAAGAAAAACTTGCAGCAAACGGTCTTACTGTAAGAGATCTTGGTGTCTATGTGGATATTCTGATGGATGGCAGGAAAATTGACGATTACAGCCCGGAAGGCAAGAAACAGATCGACCTGGTTTTGAAAGGTAAAGATGAGACATTTGAGAACCCTGAAGCTCTTTTGCAGGCGACTATTGTCAATAATTTCGGAGATCTCATTAAAATTGGTGAAGTCGCCAGCTTGAAATACAGCCAAAGTATGGCGCAAATCAATCATTTAGAGAGAAAAAGAACAATAACACTGCAGGTAACTCCGTCTGCAACCATGCCCTTGCAAACAGCAATGGAAACAATAGAAAATAATCTTGTGCAGCCATTACTTGCAGCTGGCAAACTTGGGGATGTGAATGTTTCCATCGGTGGCAATGCAGATAAATTGGTGGAAACCGGCAATATTTTGAAATGGAATCTGCTGCTCGCCCTGTTGATTACTTATCTGCTGTTGTCAGCATTGTTTGAAAATTTTTTCTATCCATTTATAATTCTTTTTACAGTACCTCTGGCTGCAGCAGGTGGCTTTATCGGGCTGATGCTGGTGAATATCTTTGTTGCCAGGCAGGGTTTTGATGTCCTGGCCATGCTCGGGTTTATTATTCTCATAGGAACGGTTGTAAACAATGCGATTCTCATCGTTCACCAGTCACTCAATAACGTGCGGTATTATGGGCTGGCCGGACTTGAGGCAATTTCTGAAGCGGTTCGGGTCAGAATTCGGCCGATTTTTATGAGTGCAACGACAAGTGTTCTCGCTATGATGCCTCTGGTGGTTGCGACCGGATCGGGGTCTGAATTGTATCGTGGACTTGGCAGTATTTTACTGGGCGGCCTTGCTGTTTCCACTGTTTTTACGCTTTTTGTTGTTCCCTCATTACTTGCTCTTATTATCCGTTTTGAAAGGAGTCGAACCGATGAAACTGTGTAGTGTTGTTCTTTGTGTTTTACTGAGCGCTTCAGTTGCCTGTGCAATGGATCTTGCAGAGATGCAGAAGATGGCTCTTGAAAATCGGCAGGTGATCAAACAATATATAACCAACTTGGAGCAGGGAGAAAAAAACCTGACTTTGGCCGAAGGTGCTTATTATCCCTCTGCTGATCTCTACTATAACGTTAATTCTCTTGACGAACACAGTCTGATAGAAAGAAAAGAGAATTCTACCGCTGTCGCTAGTATAAGCTGGAATATTTTTTCCGGTTTTCGTGATAAATATTCTGTGAAGTCTGCGGAATTGTTGAAAGAAGTGGACACCCATAAATTAAAGGGAGTAAAGCAGGATATCATGTTACGAGTGGCTCTTGCTTTTCTCGGTGTCTACGAACGGCGGGCAAACAGGAATGTTGCGGAATCTGCTTTTCAAACTCTTGAAAAGGTGTACCGTGATGGAGAAAGCCGGTATCAGGTTGGCCTTATTGGGAAAAATGAGCTGCTGAAATTTCGGGTGGATTATGACAATGCGGATATCACTCTCAAGGCAGCGGAAGCGGGGCTGAAAAAAAGTGTGCATCAGCTTTCCAGGCAGGTTGGTGCGGAACTCATTTTTGAAGAGCTTGATTTTGAGGATTTTAAGACGCTACCGTCTGAAATAAATGAAGATGAATATACAGAAAAAATGTTAACGGGGAGAAGTGAGATTAAGGCGCTGCAAAGTGTGATCGCCTCGACTTCTGCCAGGGCAGATGCAGAACAGGCGGACTACTATCCCCGTGTTGATGTTATTGGCAGCTACACAAAATACGATGATGATTATATCACCGGACATGGTTCTCTGGAAGAAGATGAGCTACGTGGTCGGCTGGTGATGTCGATGAACCTTTTTAAAGGGTTTACAACAGAAGCCAAAGTGGCAAAAACCAGGCTGCAAAGCAGATCCCTGGGCTATGAACTTGATGAGCTGAAAAACACGCTTGGTACTGATTTGAAAGATCTGTTTATCGATTTTCAGGTTGCTTTACAAAATGTAGGCGTAGCTAACCGTTCCATAGAACAGGCCCAGGAAAACCTGCGTATAACGCAACTTAAATATGACGAAGGACTGCAACGTGAATCGGATCTGCTCGATGCCATTACCAGTCTTTCGAGGGCTAAGTATAATTATGTCGCAGTCATTCGAACACTTTTTGCCAATGACTTTCAGTTGACTCGAATGATTGAGGCCTTTTAATGCAGGGTCTGTACCATCTCAGCCCAGGCACTTAAACGCTTTGGTGCTGGCTCCACAAATAGGACACTTCCAATCCTCCGGCAGGTCTTTAAATTGTGTCCCTTTGGGGATCTTTCCTTTTCTGTCTCCCTTATCCGGGGTGTAAATATAGCCACAATTAACCGTTTGACATTGGTACATTTCGCTTGGTTCTGCCATTTTCAGCTCCTTTTGCTGTACGTAAACATGGTAATTTCTTTGAGAAGTATTCTTATATACAAAAAATATCACAGGAATGAAAGGAAAAGAACGTTAGTGCCTGTAAGTCCATAGAGAAATAAGGAATGTACATAAGGAGATGAAGACATGGTTTCCCGGTACTAATTGCGGTTACTGTCTGGCAATTTACTGATCCTGTGTGCCACGCAGTAGTATGTTGAAAACACTAGTTATATCAATCTGTTATTGCGTGTTGTCAAATTACTGTAAATAAAGGATAGAAGTTGGATATTGAGTTGGATTTATGCTATGTTTGGTTGAAGTGTTTTGTGTGTTTTTCATTTAACCAGGGAGGAAAGAAATATGGGAACCAAAAGAGTGTTGCTGATTATCATGGCTGTACCTCTGTTAATGCTAGGGTTGACCTTGTCGTCGGCGTCGGCGAAGCCGTCCAAGTGTGAGGAGTGTCATGCAAAATTATCACCAGGATTGGTAGAAGATTTTAACAGGGGTGTGATGTCAGAAGATATGACCTGTGCTGATTGTCATGGTGACGCCCATATGAGTGCAGGTGATGTGGATAAAGTAAAATTGCCCACTATTGCTACCTGCAAGGAATGCCACGAAGAACAGGCTGAACAGTATATGAGTGGTAAACATGCTCTGGGCCTATTGCCCATCAGCGCATTTCCAGGCTTTGCTCATCAGCAGCCTCAGGCTTATATTGATGGTCAAAAAGGGTGTAATGGTTGTCATAATCTTGGCGTTGCCGATGAAAAGGTTCGCGCGGAGACACCTTTTCGTCAATATTACAAATATGGTATGGATTGTCAGAACTGTCACACTCGTCATGCCTTTTCCAAGGCTGAAGCACTACGGCCTGAAGCCTGTAACAGCTGTCATACCGGCTTTGATCACGCCCAGTGGGAGATGTGGCAACATTCCAAACATGGAGCAGCCTTCCAGACTGATCCGGCAGCCCATCGTGGACCTACCTGTCAGGATTGTCATATGGAAGACGGCAATCACCGAGTAATGACTGCATGGGGTTTTCTGGCCCTGCGTCTGCCTGAATCAGATGATGAGTGGATGGGATATCGCGCAACGATCCTTCAGGGGCTTGGCGTACTGGACAAAGATGGCAAGCCTACTGCCAGACTTGAAGTCGTCAAAGCTGCGAATATGGCCAGACTCGATAAGAAAACCTGGGATGACGAACGGAATCGGATGCAGAAGATCTGTGAAAAGTGTCATTCGGCTAATTTTGCCACACAAAATCTGAAGAATGCGGATCAGATGATCAAGGCATCGGATAAACTTCTGGCCGAGGGAATCAACATTGTTAAAGATCTGTATGAGGATGGTACCATTAAAAAGAAAACCAATGCGGCGACCTTTCCTTATCCGGATTTACTGACTTTTTATGAGGTTAATACTCCTATCGAAGAGGTTCTTTATGAGATGTTCATGGACTTCAGGATGAAAACCTACCAGGCAGCATTTCATATCATGCCTGATTATACAACCTGGTATGGTCTGGCAAAGATGAAGGTGTCACTTGTTGAAATGAAAGAGATGGCAAAGCAGATGCGTCTCAATGCTAAAAAATAGGTAACTGTTTCGTTTTCCAGCACAAGAGAGTTTTACTCTCTTGTGCTGGTCTTGCTTTACAGTTTATCTATTCCGTTTCCCCATATCGTAAAGATAGTCCATATATTCTGCTGTTTCCTCGCTCCCTTCACGTGGGGCCCACGGTGCAAAATCTTTATCCGAGTTTTGCTCATAGGGGCCTGGTTTGACTTCAAAAAGGACAGTATCTTTTTGCAGGGCAAGAAATGTGTGAAAAACACCGGGCTCACTGTCGACACCAAAGTTGATACCGCCAGCTGTCAGAGTCTGCACTTCTATTATATCCCCCATTTGATCGAAAACAAAGCTGAGAATGGAACCCTGTAACACAATGACAGATTCCGCTTTTGGCGGATAGAGGTGTCTGTGGGGCTGGATATAACTATAGGGTTGCAGGCCATTGAGCATTCTGTGCAGTGGGGAGTCTGCCGTTTTATGCAGAGGAAAGATTATTCTCTTGCGAGGGCTGTTTCTGGAGCCTTTCACTACACGTTTAATCATTGTTGTATTGAGTGTTGTGACGTTTTCGGCCGGGGCATTGAACGCTCTGGGAAAAGGTTTTTCAGTCTGCATGGTCATTATTTTGAAGAGTTTTCAATAAAGTTATCTATCAGTAAACGGGCTATGCTTATCTTTGAGGGTAGTTTTGGCAGGTTGTGTACTGTAAACCATCCTGCATCCTCGATTTCCCTATCATCTATTTGGATGTCACCTCCGGCGTAGGTTGCCGAAAATCCGATCATCAAAGAGTGCGGAAAGGGCCAGGGTTGGCTGGCAACATATTCAATATTGTCAACTTCAATGCTGGATTCTTCAAATATTTCTCGCTTAACCGCCTCTTCCAGTGTTTCTCCCGGTTCAACAAACCCTGCGAGGGTGCTGTACATATCTTTTGGGAAATGTGGAGACCTGGCAAGTAAAATATGTTTATCTCTGAGAACCGACATGATTACTGCCGGAGAAATTCTGGGGTAACTGATAAGTCCACAGCTCGGGCACTGTTTGGCAAATTCGTTGTTTTTATCCTCCATGGCTGCGCCGCATTTTCCGCAGAATTTGTATTCATTGTTCCAGTGCAGGATTTGTATGGCCCTGCCGATTAGTGTGAAAAGAGTGTCATCAACAGAACCAAAAAGGCTTCGAATTGAACGAAATTCCATACCTTGCGGCGCCTGAGTTGATTGTGGCAGTTCAGCAACAAAATACGTGGTTTTATTGTAACTCCCAATATATCGGCTGAATGTCGGTTGCATTTCCAGTTGTTGCGGCGTCGCAGTGCAGATGGATGAGGTATCTGTGTGGATGATCTGAGTAAGGATTTTCCCATCACGGAAAAGGAACCATGAGACAGGTGTTAAATCATTTGTGTGTGTTTTCATTACAATCATAAAGGTTGACCAAAACTTGTCAATAATTGATAATAGGTAACTATCCTATATACGGCAAAAAAGAGACCGTAACTGCATGAAATGTAACTGTTTATCATCGACTTACATGTTCACAGGCAGTCCGGTCAGCTATATACTTGTATGCTGGAAAGTCTGATCGTGAGCAGGTGAGGTGCTGCTGAATAGTTATGGTAATAGTTGAATATCTCAGGGTGATTTAACCCTAACCCAGTTCTTATACAACTTTAAAAGGTTACATTTACAATTGGACATATTGCTCAAAATAAGATACAGTTAATTGACCTATAAATCTTCTTGTGAGATA
>CAMZKN010000026.1 GCA_947311315.1 uncultured Desulfobulbaceae bacterium
ATCTCACAAGAAGATTTATAGGTCAATTAACTGTATCTTATTTTGAGCAATATGTCCAATTGTAAATGTAACCTTTTAAAGTTGTATAAGAACTGGGTTAGGGTTAAATCACCCTGGGTGTCGGGTAGAGGTCACACTTTGAGGATTCTGTGCTGTTGTAACTCCCCTGCATTTCTTTACCCTGTAGAAAAATAGAGACTGGTCGGTCAGAAGAGACAACAACTACAATGGTCTTTATATTTTGTGCGGTAAAGCGTAGAGCCGAGTTAAACCGTGCGCCTCTGGCGCGGTCTTCGTTCTTGACACTCTGGCCATCAAGTAGACAGGCAAATGCATGAAGATGCAGATCCGCACGAATGAGAAGAGCCCCGTCAACCTTCGACAGTGCGGCAGCCAGTTCAAGATTGTTCGGTTTTCGTAAATCTATTGCCGGAGTCAAATCCTGTCCGGCAATAGCTGTCGCTTTGTCAGCAAGATCTATGACAAAGGTGCAGCCAAATTTTTTGTCTCAGCATTATGGACAAGAGCTGCAATGATAAGGAACATATCGTTTCTCATAGATGGCTCGATCTCAAAATCCAATAAGGCCTCTTCAACTTCAAAGAGCTTTGCCTTGTGGGTATTGGCGCTGTAGCTTCCATCCTGGTAGCTGCAGATCACTTCATTATCAATGCTGAGGTAACCAAATTTTCCTTGGAAATCTGCAGTTATGTGGAAGTTCGGAGGATGATTTTCGGTAATTCCAATAATATCCCTGCCATCTGAAACAAGGGTTCTCTCTGAGTACTCTACCGCTTGTAATAACTTTCTGACATGCTTTAAATTGTGCAATGACGGCAGCTCTGAACTGAGAAATCGCGCAAGAAATGAAATTGAATCGAGGGATCGTGGTTCAACAAAAATCAGCGCACCATGGGGTACGGCACCTTCTTCATTTGTTTTAGAAATACCGAGCACTGCATCAAGAATAGGGTAAATGCGCAAATTGATATCAATACCAAGAATCGATTCCATTTTATCAATAATAGAATCACGAACAGCATGGGTAGCGTATTCGCGGAGAAAACTCCCCGAGATACCGGTGTATAATGAACTTTCATTGGCAACGTCGTGAGAAAACCTTAACACTGCATGTTCCAGCCAGCATTCAGTTGGCCCGAGAGAGCAGATGTTTGGATGATGCTCAGTAAACCACATCTGATAATAGACAGGGCAGGAGCTACCCCCGTGGGATATTAGACCATCGAGCTGAAGGTTGGCCTGCGGTTCAATGTAATTATATGATTGGGAGCAGGGTGAGCTTAGATCTATCGGTTTGCACCAGTCATTGTCATCGCTGTAGAGTGCCTGTAATTTTGGCTCATATCCTTTGAGCAGGTTTTGTGGATCACATATAAAGAGTGGACCATCTTTTTTCAGAGAAAAAATCAGTGCTGAACTGCTCGGACCGGCAAAACGTGATAAACCATCCCTTATACCGCTTAGGGTTTCGCGAATACATCTGTTAATAAAAGAATTACTCAGCAAAGTGTCACTCTCTCAAAATAAGGGATCTGGTCTGGATAAGTTTGCAAAGTGCTTTACGGTGTTATGGTTTGTGCCGTCAAGATTCCACTACCAGGTGTACGATATCGTATCGTTGTACGTATTTTACCTTTAAGCGGCTGAGCTAATCGCGTTGTTAAGGTGTATCGGCCCGGTTTTGTTTTCCTGAAGAGCCATTTCACAATACCATTATTATCAATTTTCCTGGCTCCGGGGCTGGTGCTGGTGATACTATTTCCTGGTTCGAGGTGCTGCTCAACTATTAATCCGGCGGGAGCTGAAGAACCTATCGTAAGGATGAAAACAATTTCGGTTCCTGATGAAACACTGTACCTGCCAGTAACCGGATCATTGCAGCGACCGGTGGAAGGAATTGATAAAAAGATAACGCAAACTGTGATTCCAAGGAGTAGAATATATCGCATTCGTTGGGAAATTATTTGAACCATGGAAAAAAGCCTCCATACATAGAAGAAAAAGGTCGTACATTCGTTACAGGAAAAATTACTCTATAATTTCAAAAGAAGATTGTTCACTGTTCCACTTATAGCCTGAGCCGAGCCATATTTCTTCAATTGTGTCAATAAAAGTATCAATACCATCAATTTCACTGTATTGGTCGTAGACTGCAAGTATCTCACTATCTGAAATAGTATTGTTTTTGTCCGTGTCCGCCCAGTGATATTTGCTCAGAGTGGATATTGTATCCCCGCCAATGGGAACCGGTGTAACCGTTCCCCTGCCAATGGCGGCAGTTCCTCCAAAATGAATCGTATTGCCTGCTTGCTCATCTATACTGACAATATAGGCAAAAACTGCGCTGCTATTAATTTTTTTTAGCCATTTGATTGTATGATTTTTGATACCAGAAGAGCTTATGACGGGTGAAACTTTATGGATGGAACTCTTCTCAGGCAGGATTTCACGAATTATTAAGGCCGTTGACGAATCGGCAGATCCTGTTACCTTGATGATAACTGGAAACGGCTGTCCAGGCGTGCAGTGGTTGGGGATGATACGTTTAGTTTTGAAAGAAACCTGTTGGGACGAAGGTAAACCCAAAATGAGGAAAGCACCAGCTATCACAAGTAGTGTAAGACCCAGCAGAAGAAGGGGCCATGTTTTTTTAAAACCGTAGGTTTTTTGTTTATTTATTGTTTTATTTGGGGCCGGATCATTCTGTGTTTCAGGTTTTTCCTGGGATGGATCTTCCAGAATGTCCTCAATGGATACATTAAGAGCCTCAGCTAACTTTACACCGTTGTCTTTTTTGATACTGGGATATCGACGATTTTCCCACCTTGAAATAGTGTCTGTGGTCACCTGAACAGCCGTGGCGAGATAGAGTTGTGTCAATCCTTGTTTCTCACGCAGATGTTTAATTTTCGTGCCGTCGATCTTGATCATGCTCATCGGGCCTGAAACGTCAGCTTCCATTTTTTTTCTATTTCATTCCGGTATGAATTTAAGTTTATTGCATTTCATCAAATTACTGCCAGTCAAAGCGGACGATGTTCTCAAGGGGGTCTGCTTTGATAATTCGCACCTTTACTTTTGTGTTGGGGGCAGCTGAACGTGCACCTTGGCTTGGAAGATCTATATCCATAAGTATATCGGTAAGGATAAGATTAACACGTTTTGGCCCGGCATGAATAATCAAAGCATCTAAAGTCTGTCCCTGTCTTTCGGCAAGGTATTTCAAGAGCCAGTATCGTTGTCGTTGTTGGCGGACATTATTTGCTGTTGCTATGGTTCGGATAAGAACAGAGTTGAAGTCTTTACACATTTCTTCTGTAAAGCAGGGTTCCTGTCTTCTGACAATAGAATTCAATTGATGTTGCATAACGAGGTCAAGCAATCTTCTTATGGGCGAAGTAACAGTTGAGTATTGTGTGACTCCGAGGCCGCTGTGGGGTTTGGCAATGGTGGAAAGTTCACCTCTTGGAAGTTGTTTTCGTTGCAAAGTGTTTTGAAAAAGATCATCGTCTTCGCCGTGCACAATTCTATTTTGCAGTTCCGGTTGGGAGCGAAACAGGCCGGGTACCATACGGTCGGCAATAAACTTAGCGGCCTCCCTATTCGCTAGTATCATCATTTCAGATACTATTGTTCTGGCAGCGGTGTCACTCTTTGCAAGGTTTACGTGAACCCGCCCTTGATGGTCAATAAAAATATTAACGTCTGGAAACGGAAGGAGGAGTGCGCCGTTTTCCAGTCTACTCTGGCGAAGTTTTTTCCGTAATTTGTCTAGCAGTTGGATCTCAGGATCCGAGTCGAGCATACGGTCGACTTCGTCATAAGTGAGACGCCTTTTAACCTTGATAATAGAGGGAAATATCCTGACCTTGAGCACTTCAGCGTCTTTAGATAAAAGGATCATAAAACTGAAAGTTGCCCTGGTTTCATCTTGAATCAAACTGCATATTCCCTGGGACAGGTGTCGAGGCAACATTGGTATTTGCCCTTCGGGAAAATATATTGACGTACCACGGTGCATAGCTTCAAGAAAGAGGGGATCTCCGGGACGGACATAATGAGCGACGTCAGAGATATGTATGCCGACCAGAAAATTTCCGTCCTGTTCTTCAATAGTCAGTGCATCGTCAAAATCAAGTGTTGTTGGCCCATCAATCGTAAGTGGAGCTAGATGAGTAAGGTCTTTTCGCCCACTATCTGCAAATAATGCGTCCTGGCTCCGCTGCAGAATTGACTCTGCCTGCTGCCTGGCAGCAAACGAGAAGTTGACAGAGAGTTCATTGCGCAAGAGGGGGATATTCTCATTTGAAGACCAGATACCAGCTTTGACCAGAATGTGAAAAGGATCATTGGGCCTGTGTTGCCCGGATTCTTTAAGTATTTTGCGGGCCAGATCTGACTCGGAGAAATCGTTTCCTTTAAGATAGAAATCTTTGATTATAGTCAGGGTTTCTTCGAGAAGAGGGGATATTTCCTTTGGTTTTTCCTGGCTGTTCATCAGCTGTTGAACAGTTTTTGCACCCTCAGTAACCAATTGCCTTCGTTTAGCTTCTTTTTTTCGTTGTATTTCGAGTTGTTCAATCTGTTCGGGACTATTGGCGCGAAGGCAACCCTCTTTGAATTTAAAAAACAATTTATCTTCAAAAACGCAGCGGAGAAGAGCCGAAACAATATCATCATTGGCTTCCCCGTCGAAGCAGAGTTCGGCCAGAAAAGAAGGTGTAAATATATTTGTGCTTTCGTCTGTAATTAATTCCCATATTTCAGCAAGATCAATTTGACGCATAAGAGAAAACCGTTTTTCTGTCGTCTCTTTTAAAAATTTGGTCAGGATTTCCCTGCCTACATCTGTCGGGTGAGTTTCTTTGGAACAGTGCACAACTCTGGACATAGGGAGATTAAGATCTCTGCCGTTCTGGTTGATAAGCCGAAGTCGTTTAGGTTGATTTTCGGTTACCAAAGCGCAAATAAACTTCCCGTTATCGAGGTATTCTATAAGTTTTCCCGTGACAATCATTGAGTGTGTTTTTGGTTCAGCGAGTAAAAAAATAAGAGCTATATCTTCAGAGCGTATTATAATTTTATTTTTGCAGGTTTGTCCATTTATAATAAATCGGCTGCCGACAGTATAGTGCGGATTACTCATTTCCACACATTAAATATTCACTATTTATAAGAAAAATATTATTTACTCTATGGAATTTTCAGGAAAGCCTGTTACATCAGGAATGGTTGCCATTGTTGGACCACCGAATGCCGGAAAATCGACACTATTGAATCATTTTCTAGGCCAGAAAATCTCAATTGTTACGCCTAAGCCACAAACAACGCGTAACCGAATTGCTGGTATTGTTAATGAAAAAGAATACCAGGTAGTCTTTCTTGATACTCCCGGTCTGCACAAGTCTGAAGAACCATTGAATGTGGAAATGGTGAAGATTGCGATGGAAAGTCTTGCAGAGGTTGATCTTGTACTCTTTTTAGTAGATGCTTCATTGCCTTTTCAGGAGAAGAATAAAAAGACTAAAAATGCAGAACTCTCGACATATATAGAAAAAATCGACTGTCCTGCAATTATGGTTTTGAATAAAATCGATCTTATAGACAGAAAAATGGTTCTACCAATGATCGAGTCGTATACGCATCTTTTCCCATTCCAGAGTGTTATACCTCTCTCTGCTTTAAAAGGTGATGGTACTCAGAATTTATTTCAGGAAATTCTTTCGCTCTTGCCTGTTGGGCCAAGAATGTTTCCCGAGGATATTCCAACTGATGTTACAGAAAGATTTTTGTGTGCAGAGATAGTTCGAGAAAAGGTGTTTCTGCTCACGAGCCAGGAGATTCCTTACTCAACAGCCGTTGTGGTGGAATCGTTTAAAGAAAATGAGCAAAAAAAGCTGGTGACGATCCACGCAACCATTGTGCTTGAAAAGAACTCACAAAAAGGGATTATAATAGGTAAAGGTGGGAAAAAACTTAAAAGTATAGGCATTGCGGCGAGGAAAGATATTGAAGCGCTTCTTGGCATGAAAGTATTGCTTAAACTCTGGGTCAAAATCAAAAAAAAATGGACTCAGGATGAAAACTTTCTCAAAGAACTTGGCTTGTAAAAAAAAGCGCTATTTCCTTATTTATTGTCTGCTTTAAACTCGGAAAAAAGGTTAAGGCTTTTAAGAATATTGTACGCAGTACGGAGCTGATTGTCGTATTGCAGCCGTTTCTCCAGTTTATCCGCAGTTTTGTGATTATCGACTTTGTCTTCTGCAATTTGTGTGGCGGGAAGATGGTTTTTCAGGTCGGCTTCTTTTAAAATCTTTTTCTTTGATGACTTCTTTTCCGGTGGAATACAGGCAATAAATGGAACTTCCACATCAGGGGTGATACCCTGAGCCTGGATTGATTTATCATCTGGAGTGTAATATTTTGCTGTAGTCATTCTCAGACCAGCGCCATCCGGGAGTGGGATTATTGTTTGTACGGATCCTTTCCCAAAAGTCTGCGTACCAACAATGATACCCCTTTTGTGTGCCTGGATGGCTCCTGCAACTATCTCGGAAGCACTTGCAGATCCTTCATTAACCAGCACCACCAAAGGGTATTTTTTCATATTACCATTATTGTGAGCGGTAAAGACTGTGTTCTGATCTTTTTTCCGACCCTTTGTGTAGACGATTGTTCCTTTATCAAGAAATATATCTGAAATGGATACTGCCTGATGTAAAAGCCCGCCGGGATTGTTTCTCAGATCAAGAACAAGGCCGTTAAGTGGATGTTTTCTGTTGAGTTCTTTTAGTTTTACTTTTAAGTCACTTGCGGTATGGCTTTGAAAACTTGTAATTCTTGCGTATGCAAAGCCCGGTGAGAGGAATTCTGCCCGTACCGACTGCAGTGGAATAATTTCTCTTTTAATGACTATTTTTTTCAGTTCATCCAGTCCTTTTCTGTGGATTGAAATGGATACTTCCGACCCTTCCGGCCCCCTCAATTTTTTTATAGCCTCATAGGGACCCAGGTTCTTGGTTTTTTCTCCGTTGATTTCGATGATAATATCGTTTGTTTTCAAGCCGGCTCTGTCCGCTGGTGTATCTGCGATTGGGCTGACTATGGTCAGTAAATCATTTTTAATGGTAACTTCAATACCAATGCCGGAAAAACTGCCTCTAGTCTCCTCCTGAAATTCCTTAAACCCCTCTGGAGGAAGATATGAGGAATGGGGATCGAGTGAAAAGAGAAGGCCGCGGATTGCACCGCTGAGTACTTCCCTGGTGTCGATTTCTTCCACATAATTCTGTTGGAGAATGCTTAGAACATTAGAAAAAATTTCGAGCTGCTTGTAGGTAGCTTCTTTTTCTGACTGAGAGATTTCAGCATGCACTGTCGAGTTATAAACGTTCAACAAAAAAAGTGTGAAAAAGAAAAAGAAAAATCTTTTAGAAGGTTGAAACATGATAATCTCGTAAAAAGGGTAAATATAATGTTATGAACTGAGCGCTACTCGCTGAGATTCTCGGTAGGAAGTTCATGTAATGTAGACAGCCTGTTGGGGTTTAGCCATAATAATGGATCAAGAGATTGTTTGCCGTGGCGTATTTCAAAATAAAGTCCTTCATCGAAAAGCATAGCTGTATCACCGACAATTCCTATGGTCTCACCGGTTTTTACATCCTGCCCGCGATGGGCTATGATTTTCTCAATTCTTGATGTAACGGTAAAATACTGAAACCCGTGGTGTATTATTACTGTATTCCCATAGCCCCTTAAATAGCCAGAAAAAATTACGGTACCACTTTCAACAGCAATGACTTTTGTCCCATTTGGTGCTTTGAGTTCTATGCCATTTGATTTTCTATCGATGCCGAGTCTGTTCTTTTTTTCCTGTTGAAACAACGTGATAAGTGTTCCATCTATGGGAGGAGGAATATTGCCTTTATTGAGAAGAAATCCCTGCTCAAAAAACTGATTTTTATTTTTAATGGCTACAATAGAAAGAGAAAGCTTTTCAGCAGCTACCTGCATTTCCCGTGCTGCCTGTTGGTGCAGTTTGGTTTGAGTACGAACAAGAGTGAGAAGAATGGTTTTTTTAGCCTTAGTTTCTTCAAGTACTGCAGTTTTAGCTTCAGTTTGCTGGATAAAATCGAGTAATACTCCCTTTTCAAGGGTGAGCACTTTTTTCGTACTTTCGAGTTTTTTAATTGTCTCTTTGTAGACCTCAATGACGTGTTTATCGTATTTTATTAATGAGTTAAATGCGTCATGGAATTTGAGGAGTTCCGGTAATGTTTTTGTTGAAAAAGTTACATTCAGCAGACCGATATCTCCCATTTTATAATAGGCGATTATCCTCTTTTTCAGGTGCTTTTCGACGAGTTTTTTTTGAGAATATACCTTAGCTAGCGCAGTTTCTTCAGAGTTGATTTTTTCCTGTTGTCTTGTCTTTTTTTCTTCAAGTGTCTGAAGTTTTTCTTTTTGTTTCCCGAGCTTTTTATCTAATGTTTCCAGCTCCCCGAGAATGTTCAGTTCTTTGTTTTTTGTTTGGTTAATACTTGTTTCCTGGTCGTCAATACCTTTTTGCAGGCGACTGATTTTTATGCGGTAATTGGAAATTTCGTTTTGTTGTGCCTGTTCGGCGTCAGGTGTTATATCTGCTGAACACGGTACGGGAATATTGATTATGGAGCTTCCAGTGGCAATGCAAAGGAAAAATACAAAAGATTGTGTACCTTTTGAAAGTATAAGGTGAAAGAGTGAATGGATTTTCTGCACAGTTTTCAGCATTTGTTTTAATGTTAAAGAGGAGTTCATCAGATGCGGAGAAATTTTTGCATAGTTGAATAACTCCCAATTGTACAGAGGAGAATGGAAACACCAATGATAGTGATACAGACAAGAGGGGAGAAAAAAGAAAATTCAAAAAGGTTGAGAAAGCCAGGGCCTGAAAACCGAAGTTTGATCCATTGAAAAAGTATATAAAGAGAGGTTATGCCAAGTGAAGAGCCAAGAACTCCCTGAAGTAGTCCTTCGAGGAGGAACGGGGTTCGGATATAGTTATTGGTTGCGCCCACAAGCTTGAGTAGCTCAAGTTCAGCCTGTCTGCCGAGAATAGTCAGCCTGATAGTGTAAGCGACCATAAAAATTGTTGTCAGAATAAGAAGAGTACCGCTGAGCAGGACAATAATAGAGAGGAGCCGGGTGAAATAATAGAACCGTTCAACCCAGTCTTGGCCATATTGTACTTTAAGGGTGCCTGGGAGCTTGGCAAGATATGCTGAAAAGAGTTTTACCTGATTGAGACTTCGCAGATTTTTAAGAGGGATAACCTCTATGGATGGTGGGAGGAAATCCTTGGGCATATCATTGAGTACATCTAGATTTTCTCCTAACTGAGTTGCAAATCGGTTGTATGCGTCTTCTCTTGAAACAAAGCGAATTTCCTCAACTTCATCAAATGTGGTGATTTTTCTCCGTAGTTGTTGTTGCAGTTCAGGCCCTGGTTCATCTTCCATATAGACAATCAGGCTGAGATCATCACCTAGCTTGTCTCCAAAGTTAAGCATGTTGGAATAGACAAGATAAAAAAAGGCAAAAATGAGAACAGACAGACTTACTGTGAGTAAGGTCATGAGTTGGGATGGCCAGGTTTGTCTGAGATTTCTGCCAACCTGCCGAAGAACTGTGAACCAGAAACTCATAGGGAGGCGCCTCCTGCAATAGAATACATTTGTCCTTTTCTGAGTTCCATCACTCTGTGGGAGGTGTCTCTATATATGGAATCATCATGGGTTGCAATGACTATGGT
This sequence comes from uncultured Desulfobulbaceae bacterium, assembly GCA_947311315.1. Taxonomy (GTDB): domain Bacteria; phylum Desulfobacterota; class Desulfobulbia; order Desulfobulbales; family Desulfocapsaceae; genus Desulforhopalus_A. Next base: position 9,818 of record CAMZKN010000026.1, read on the forward strand.
TGCACCGGCTTTATTGCTTTTCGTGAGCAATTTCATTACTTTTTCTGTTGTTGTTGCATCAAGGTTGCCGGTTGGTTCATCGACAAGAATTATTGTAGGTGAATTTGCAATAGCTCTAGCGAGTGTGACTCTTTGCTGTTCTCCACGGGAAAGCTCGCCTGTTATTGAATCATGTTTGTCCGATAAATCAAGCTGTTCCAGCAGTTCCCTTACTCTTTTTCTAATGAGTTGCGGTTTTTTGTATGATACTTCCATGGAAATAGCGATATTTTCCGATGTTGTTCGATCAGTAAGTAATTTAAAATCCTGGTAGGCTACACCAATTTTTTGTCTGAGTTTGGCCAGTTTGTGCCCTTTCATTTGTTGGATGGGGTTACCGCCAATTTCTATAAGTCCCTTGCTGGGCGTTTCCATACTGCAAAGCAACTTGAGTAAAGTCGTTTTGCCGGCGCCACTCATGCCAATAAGAAAAAACATCTCGCCGGTGGCTATGGAAACCGAAATATTTTCCAATGCTACAATGTCAGGTGGGTAGGCCTTTGAAACTTTAATCATTTCAATGAGTGTTTCCCCTGTACCTGTTGTGTTGGTCATCTGCGTATTCATTTCTTTGTATCTGTATTTTTCTTTTATGAAAACTACTCGGTTTCTATTCGAAACTTGCGAAAATATAAAGTATTCAACGAAGAAACGCAATGTATCAGAAAGAACCTGCTCTGGTTTTATTGGAAGGGCTCAAGAAAAAATATTAGATATTCAAAAATATAGTCGTAATACAACGCATATAGTGGCTACTATTTACTTTATTCTTGCAACTTATATCCCAGTTGTTATTGTTGAGGGTTTCACTATTGATATTATGATCTGTCCGTTTTGAACATAATTATCCTCCCCAGCGGAGTGGCAAAGCGATAACAGAGAAATTTAAAGTAACAGGTATAGTATGAAGGAGAACACCATGGATTACAGGGATACCCTTAATCTGCCGAAGACGCGTTTTAATATGAAGGCAAATCTGACACAGAAAGAGCCTTTGGCGTTGAAACGGTGGGAGAAAGAAGCCCTTTATCAGCACATTCAAGACGCAGCAAAAGATAAGCCGCTTTTTGTGCTCCACGATGGTCCTCCATATGCAAACGGTAATATTCATCTTGGTACAGCTTTTAATAAAATTTTAAAAGATATCATTCTTCGTTCAAAAAGAATGGCCGGATTTAACGCGCCCTATATACCTGGCTGGGATTGCCACGGATTACCCATTGAACATAACGTTGACAAAGAGCTTGGCGACAAGAAAAAAACCATACCCAAGCTCTCTAAAAGAAATGCCTGTCGAAAGTATGCTAATAAATGGATAAAGACGCAGAAGAAGGAATTTCAACGTCTGGGCGTGCTTGGTGACTGGGATAAACCATATCTGACTATCAACTATTCATATGAGACTGCAATAGCAAGAGAATTTAATGCGTTTCTTCTCTCCGATGCCGTAATCAGAAACAGGAAACCTGTTTACTGGTGCTCAACGTGTACTACGGCCCTTGCTGAAGCTGAAGTTGAATATCATGATCACGTTTCTCCTTCAATCTTTGTAAAGTTTCGTTCTAAAGATGATCTTTCTGATATTGATCCATCTCTTGGTGGTGACAGGGTATTTTTTGTTATATGGACGACGACTCCATGGACATTACCTGCCAATCTTGCAGTCGCTCTTCATCCTGACTTCACTTATGCCGCCGTAAAAATAGAAGGAGAGACGTGGATACTGGCTGAAGAACTGGTTGAAAAAGTGATGAGCGAAGCCGGGAAGGAAAATTACACTGTTAAAGGTACCTTTTCTTCAACAGCTTTTGAGAAAAGAAAGTGTGAACATCCATTTATGAAGAGGGACTCTCTTCTTGTTCTTGCCGATTATGTTACCGCCGATGCTGGAACGGGTTGTGTTCATACCGCCCCCGGACACGGTGCGGATGATTATCTTACCGGGATTAGATACGGGCTTGAAGTTTTGTCTCCTGTCAATGCTGAAGGTATTTTCACCAATGAGGCTGGTCCATACGAAGGTGAAAGCGTTCCCGCTGTCAACCGTGTGATAAATGCAGATTTACAATCGTCCGGGGCCCTGGTTCATCAAAGTGACATTAACCACAGCTACCCCCATTGCTGGCGATGTAAAAAACCGGTCATGTACAGGGCGACACCGCAGTGGTTTATTTCCATGGAAAATAACCAGCTACGAGAAAAGGCGCTTGCGGCAATTGCAAAAGTTACCTGGACACCTTCCTGGGGAATGCAGCGCATTCACTCCATGGTCGAAGGACGTCCTGACTGGTGTCTTTCCCGCCAGAGAAGTTGGGGCGTGCCGATCACTGTTGTCAGCTGCAATGATTGTGGAGAGGTTCTTAAGAGTAAAGATCTTGTTGATAAGATAGATGAATATTTTCTTAAAGAAGGTGCTGATGCCTGGTTCAGCCACGAAGTCGAAGACTTCCTTGCAGAGGGGACAAAATGTTCTAAATGTGGATCAAGCGATTTTCTAAAAGAAGAAGATATTCTTGATGTCTGGTTTGATTCAGGAGTTAGCCACTCAGCAGTATGTGAGTTACGGCCCGAATTGAGATCACCCGCTGATCTCTATCTCGAGGGCAGTGATCAGCACCGAGGATGGTTTCAGAGTTCACTCCTGACCTCTGTCGGAACCCGTGGCCAGGCACCATTTAAAGGTGTTTTGACCCATGGTTATGTTGTTGATGGTCAAGGTAAAAAGATGTCTAAATCAGTTGGTAATGTTGTAGCTCCTGATGAGGTTATCCGTCAGTACGGAGCGGAAATACTTCGGCTTTGGGTCTCCAGTGAAGATTACCGCGATGACATTAAGGTTTCAGATGAAATTCTTAAACAAGTGTCTGATTCTTACAGGAAAATAAGAAATACCATCCGTTATTTTCTTGGAAATATACAGGATTTTAATAACGCAGAACAGGCTGTTGCTGACAATGAATTGTACGAACTTGACAGATGGGCTCTTGCTAAATTTGAAGAGTTAAAAATCAAAGTTATCCGGGCATACGACAAATATGAATTCCACAGTATTTATCATAGTTTGAACTATTTCTGTGGAACGACAATGAGTTCGTTTTATCTCGACATATTAAAGGATCGTTTGTATGCATCGGGTACCGATTCCCTGCCGAGGCGTTCAGCACAGACAGTTCTTTACAGAATTCTTGACGGCCTGCTTCGCCTGATGAGTCCTGTTCTTTCATTTACAGCAGCTGAAGCCTGGAATTCCATGCATGGGATAGATGAGAAAGAACCTCTGGAAAATGGAATTTACTTTCTCGAATTTCCAGTCATCTCAGAAGTTGAGCGCGATGACAAGATGATGGAAAAATGGGAAACTCTCATGAATATCCGGTCTGAAATCACCAAGGCACTGGAAATCGCCAGAAGAGAAAAAGTGATTGGCCATCCGCTGGAAGCTGAAGTGCTTGTACATGCAGGCGATGAATTAGCTGCATTTTTGCAGTCAGAATGGCATACGGTTAAAGAGATTTCTATTGTTTCCGAGCTTTCTAACCTGGATCCTGCCGACCCTGAAACTGGCAGCAGGTATGTAAGTGAAGAAATCCCCAATTTCTTAATTCAGGTACAACCTGCACCGGGGGAGAAATGTGAGCGTTGCTGGATACGATCAACAACGGTTGGACAGAATAGCAAACATCCTCAAATCTGTAAAAGATGCGTAGATGTTGTAACTGAAATTGAACAGCAGGCATAAAAAAACGTCAATAATACGTGTTTCTTAATGGTATATTTTTCAATTGTGTTTGTGGTCATACTCGCCGATCAATTAACCAAGGCTTGGATAACCAGTTCTTTTCATCTTTATGATGTAAAAGAGATAATCCCCGGATTGTTTAATCTCGTTTATGTAACAAACAGTGGTGCAGCCTTTAGTATGCTGGCCGACGTTGAATCAGTCTGGCGGCACTATTTTTTTTATTTAATAGGTGGGGTTGCAACTATAGGCTTGACGATAGCCTATTGGAAAATGAGACATCTTCGTACTTCGTATACGGTGGCTTTGGCACTTATTGCCGGTGGTGCTGTTGGAAATCTTATTGATCGTGTGCGTTTTGGAGCTGTGGTGGATTTTCTTGATTTTTTTATTGGAAAGTATCACTGGCCGGCTTTTAATGTTGCAGATTCTGCCATTTGTGTTGGTGCAGGACTTTTTTTAGTTATTAATGTACTGGAAAGCAGAAAAGAAGAATAAGAGGAACTCTATGAAAATTGCGATACTTTTTCCCGGTCAGGGATCTCAATATATCGGTATGGTAAAGGGCTTTGTTCAAGAAAATAGTGATTCTGCAACCCTTATGCAAAAGGCGGAGTCCGTGTGTCAGCTTAATTTGAAAACCCTTTGTGAAGAAGGCCCGATGGAAGAACTCATCAGGGCAACCAACCTGCAACCTGCAATCACTGCTGCCAATTTGATTTGCTGGGAGGCATTTCAGAATGCGGTTGGAGATAATGTGGAGGTGAGTTGTTTTGCCGGGCACAGTCTTGGCGAATATTCTGCTCTTTGTGCGGCGGGTATTGTCAGCTTTGAAGACACCTTGCGCCTCGTTGCTAAAAGAGGTGCACTGATGGAACGTGAGGGTGATCGTAACCCTGGTGGAATGCGTGCGGTTCTTGGACTTTCAATAGATGAACTGGAAGAGATAATAAAACAATATTCAGGCAAAGGTGTTGTTACTGCTGCAAATCACAATACGCCCCAGCAGGTTGTTATTTCCGGTAGCATGGCTGGTCTTGATTCCATTGGGGAAGCTATTGAGGCAAAAGGTGGCAAGATCATTCCATTAAATGTCAGCGTTGCCAACCATAGCCCGCTTGTTGCTGATGCTGTTCCTGATTTTAAATCTTTTATTAAAGGCATTGAATTTAACCAGCCAAATACTCCAGTTTATTTCAACGTTTCAGCAGAAAAGGAAACCGATACTGAAACAATGAAAAATATGATGGCAAGGCAGATTGCATCAAAGGTGCGGTGGTGTGAAATCATCGAATCAATGCTGAGTGAGGGGGTGGATACTTTTATAGAAATAGGCCCTAAAACGGTGCTGAAGGGTATGATGCGTAAAATCACTCCCAGGGGAACAAAAGTACTCGCAATGCAATGTGATTCGCCGGAAACGTTGGCTGATTGCCTTGCAAAGCTCAACTGAGAGTCTGTTTCCTTTTAGAGTAAAAAAACAGCAGGGAGTTGCAGGTGATATCGAAATGTATGCAGAGTGTGCTGTCAGGCGAGGATTTATCTTTCCAACAGGCCGTTGATCTCGTTGAAAATGGTGATCCCTTTGAGCTCTATCAGGCTGCAGATACTATAAGAAAAAAGTTGCATGGTGATAGCCTTGACCTATGTTCCATCGTGAATGCAAAATCAGGAAAATGCTCCGAAAACTGTAAGTTTTGTGCTCAATCTTCCCATTATGATGTCGAGGTATCCAGCTACGATCTTGTAGATACTTCGGAAGCCCTTTTGCTGGCAAAGCACAATGAGCGCCATGGAGTGAAAAGGTTTTCACTGGTAACTGCCGGGAAGAGTGTTTCCATGGATCAACTCGAAGACTTTAACAGGATATACATAAAGCTTCGAGAAGATACCAAATTGTCTTTTTGTGCTTCGATGGGTTTTCTTACAGAGGAAAAGGCTCTGAAACTGAAATCAATGGGTGTTCAGAGATATCACTGTAATCTTGAAACATGTAAGAGTTATTTCCCAAAGGTTTGTACAACGCATACCTGGGAGCAAAAGGCAGCTACCATAAAAATAGCCCAGGATGTCGGCCTCGAAGTTTGTTCCGGGGGCATAATCGGTATGGGAGAAACCCTTGAACAAAGGGTCGAGCTTGCCTTTGAGTTGAGAGAACTTGGTATTCTTTCCATTCCGATAAATATATTGAATCCTATCCCAAATACTCCTTTTGCTGGCTTGTCACCGATACGAGTCAGTGAAATTTTATCCTGCATTGCACTATTCAGGTTTATTAACCCAAAGGCCGTTATACGTTTGGCTGGTGGAAGAAATCTCCTTGGTGACGAACAGGAAAAATGTTTTATCTCAGGTGCCAATGGTTCTATTGTGGGTGATTATCTGACAACCATTGGCAATAGTCTGGCTGAAGATATTGAAATGTTCAGTCGCCTTGGCTTCGATGTAAACATAAAACCTTAACAGTATTTAACAAAGAGTTGGATCTTGAGTGAAAAGTAAAACGGACAAGCTGCTGCATTTTGACCGCAAACATATCTGGCACCCCTATACCTCCATTGAAAACCCACTTGATGTATATCTTGTTGAATCCGCTTGCGGGGTAAGGATACGTTTAAGTGGCGGTATTGAATTGATCGATGGAATGGCCTCCTGGTGGTCGGCGATACACGGTTACAACAATCCACATCTGACTGAAGTTGTTCAACAACAGGCTGCAAAACTTGCCCATGTGATGTTCGGCGGTTTGACCCATGAGCCGGCCATAGAACTTTGCAAAATCCTTCTTTCTATTGCGCCAGATTCGCTGGAGAGGGTGTTTCTCTGCGATTCAGGGTCAGTTGCTGTTGAAGTAGCAATGAAAATGGCGATGCAATACAGCTTTAGTAAGGGGTGTAAACAAAAAAACCGTTTTTTGACCATTCGTTCGGGGTATCATGGTGATACTTTTCATGCAATGTCGGTCTGTGATCCTGAAACCGGAATGCACCAGATTTATCAGGGTGCTTTACCCCAATATTATTTTGCAGAGACTCCCCGTTGTTCTTTTTCTGATCCCTGGGATCAGAATGATATCTGCTCATTTGAACAACTTATCGCAACACACCATGACTCTCTTTGTGGCGTAATACTTGAGCCCGTGGTTCAGGGCGCAGGAGGAATGCGTTTTTATAATCCGGAATATTTACGACAGGTGAGAGCGCTTTGCGATAAATACGGTATTTTGCTTATTGCAGATGAAATAGCGACGGGATTTGGTCGTAGTGGTGAGATGTTTGCTTGTAATCATGCTTTGATTTCACCTGATATTTTATGCCTCGGTAAAGCACTTACCGGAGGATATATGAGTTTGGCTGCGGTTCTTGCGACATCTGAGGTAGGGCGCGTTATCTCCCATGGAGAGCCGGGAGTTTTTATGCATGGCCCAACTTTTATGGGAAATCCTCTAGCCTGCAGTGTCGCCCTTGCATCAATAGAACTTCTGCTTCAATCGGATTGGCAGGAAAACATTAGCAGGATCAGCGAAAAGTTATGGGCCGGATTAGAACCATGCAAAACCCTTGAAGGGGTTAAAGATGTACGGGTTCTGGGGGCTATCGGCGTAGTTGAGCTTGAAAAACCTGTAAATTTGCAAGCTATACAGAAAAGGTTTGTCGAAAACGGTGTATGGGTTCGACCTTTTGGAAAACTGGTCTACGTTATGCCCGCTTATATAATGGATGATAACGAGATATCGACATTAACAAGTGCGATCTGCAGGGTGGTCACCGAGGAAGTATCTAATGGATAAACAGTATGGTGAGTCTTTAGAAAAACTGGCACAAAAAGGCAGATTGCGTGAACTTAAGCCGCTCTCTGGCCGTAACGGATGCAGGGTTGAGTATAATGGAAGTGAGATGCTCAATCTTACTTCCAATGATTACCTTGGTCTTGCAGGTGATCGATTGCTTCATCGGGAGTTCTATGATCTGCTGTCCAGTGAAAATATGGTGGATAATTATGGACTTGGGTCAGCTTCATCGAGGTTGTTGACTGGAGACAGTGCAAATGCCCAGAGACTTGAACAGACACTCTGTTCACAGTACAATAAAGAGTCCTGCATCCTCTATAATTCCGGTTACCATGCCAACATAGGAGTACTACCTGCCCTGCTTGGGAAAAACGATCTTATTCTCTCGGATAAACTTAACCATGCTTCCATTATGGACGGGATGCGTTTGTGTAAAGCAAAATTTAAACGTTATCGTCATTGTGATTATGCACATCTCAAAAGTCTGTTGCATGAATATCGTAGTGGCTATCAACGGGTAATTATTGTCAGTGAATCAATTTTCAGCATGGATGGTGATGTCGCAGATATAACACGACTTGTTGAGTTAAAGAAAGAATTTAACTGTCAACTCTATATAGACGAAGCGCATGGTATTGGACTGTATGGACAAAATGGACTGGGAATGGCAGAACAACTTGGACAGTTGCAGGAAGTAGATATAGTAATGGGCACTTTTGGTAAGGCTCTTGCCTCAATTGGTGCCTTCGTACTCTGTTCAGAGATAATTAAAAAATATTTGATAAATCACAGTCGTTCACTCATTTTCACCACCGCCTTACCACCTGTTGTTCTGTTCTGGAATCATTATATTTTTAAGAAGATGATTGTCATGCATGGTCAACGGAAACATTTGCACGACATTTCTTTACGATTACGAAATAGTCTGACTGAAAAGGCCTTGAAAACAGCCGGGACGACAAATATTGTTCCGGTAATGATTGGAGATGATTCCCTGGCAGTTTCACTGGCGGAAAAAATGCAGAAAAAAGGGTACCTGATATTTCCTGTTCGGCCTCCAGCTGTACCTGAAGGGACTGCTCGTTTCAGATTATCCCTTACTGCGGATATGGAATGGCGTGACATTAAGGGCGTTGCTAAAGATATTTCAACACTTTTTAAAACAGTTACCAGAGCGAAGACAAGATAATGGAAGTATCCTGGCAGCACAAGAATAACAAAACAAAGCTCATACTGTTTTGTAACGGTTGGGGGATGGATTCAACCCCCTTTGAGCATCTTGTCAGCAATGAATATGATGTTTGTCTTTTGTATAATTACAGCGTGTTACCTGAAACATTTGATATCGAGGCAATTACGGCGAATTATACTGAGGTAATTTTAATTGGCTGGTCCATGGGAGTATGGGCAGGGCAGAAATTATTTCAAAATAAGAGCCATTTATTTAGTCGGACTATCGCTATTAATGGAACACTCTGTCCCATAAGTGATGATTTTGGTATTCCTGTAATGGTCTACGATCGTACTTTAGCCGATTATGGTGAAGCTGCACGGCTAAAGTTTTATCGTCGAATGTGCCGGGAAAAAACCAACTTAAAAATATTTCTATCCAGGCAGCCTCAGCGTACACTTGACGATCAACAACAAGAATTGCTTGCTCTTAAAAAGATGGCGAATTGTCTACCTGCGAGTGAATCAATATATAAGGAAATTCTTATAGCTGATAGTGACTGGGTCATTCCTTCACAAAATCAGATAAACTTCTGGCAGGGTATGGCTGTGACTCAACTTTCCGGCTTTCATTATCTTTTCTCTTTATGGCAGAGTTGGGATCATTTACTTTGCTATTCTGACTACGCCCTATAGTCCCTTGTTTCTTTGAACCTTAGCGATTACATTTTTCCGGAATATTAAATTGAAACCGTTCACGAATCAAAATCTCGACAAGCAACGTATTGCTGCATGCTTTGAAGCAAGTGCAGCCACTTACGCCAAGAGTGCTCGGGTTCAAAAAGAGATAAGTGTTCAGCTTATCGACTTTTTACGTCGATATGGTGATATGCATTTTTCCAGTGTGCTTGAGGTTGGATGCTGCACTGGTATTCTCACCGAACTGCTTTGTGACGCTGTCAGGATTGATACACTTTATCTCAATGATCTTGTGGATAAATTTTGCGTGGAAACGGGAAAGTTTACAGAGCATAAGGTTGATTGTTTAAAAACTTTACCAGGGGATATAGAGACAGTCGCTCTACCCGAAAATCTTGATCTGGTTATTTCATCGTCGACTTTTCAATGGATTGAGGATCTGGCAGGGTTGCTGCGTAATATTCATCGAAGTCTGAAATCTGGAGGATATGTCGCGTTTTCACTTTTTGGTCCTGGGACCATGGTTGAAATTGCGGAAATTACCGGTAATAGCTTGCGTTACCACACTAGTGAAGCACTTATTCAGATGGTTGGGGATGGTTTCGACATCGTTTGTAATCATACTGAAAAAAAACGTATTTACTTTAAAACAGTTAGGGGAGTTCTTCGTCATATACAGGAAACAGGCGTTGGTGGAACTGGTCGTCAGCAATGGACGAAGAAAAAGCTCAGGGAATTTGAGAGCAGGTATATGACGTCTTTTGGATCGACAAGAGGTGTTCCTGTCAGCTACGTATCGTCGTTTATTATTGCCAGAAAAAAGTGAGGTACACTTCGTGGCTCTTCGAAAGGTTTACTGTGTAACAGGTATTGATACTGATGTGGGTAAAACGGTGGTTGCCGGCCTGATTGCACGGTCTTTTATAAAAAATGATATAAATGTAATTACCCAGAAAATGGTGCAGACAGGATGCAATGGCTTAAGTGAAGATATAATTTTTCACAGGCAACTTATGGGAATTGATCTGTTGCCTGAAGATGTTGATGGTCTCACCTGCCCGTATCGTTTTTCAGTTCCCAGTTCACCACATCTTGCAGCAGCGCTTGAACAAAACGTGATTGACTGTGACCAGATCAAGGCAGCGACTATGAAACTTTTGAGACAGTTCGAATGTGTCATACTTGAAGGAGTTGGAGGCCTGTCGGTACCACTTAACAATGATATGACAGTTCTTGATTATCTTGAGAAAGAACAGTATCCAATGGTTTTGGTTAGCAGTTCAAGGCTTGGTTCAATTAATCACACACTTAATGCTCTTGAACTTGCCAGAAAGAGAAACCTGGAGGTTGTCGCTATTGTATATAACCTTATCGGGGAAACAGATCCGCGAATTGTCAAGGATTCCAGAATCGTATTTCAAAGATTTTTAAAGAAATATGGTTTTCCAAGCAATATTATTGACTTACCTGAGATAAATGTATTAACCGTGGGAAATAACATTCCTGATTTTTTTAATGCACTACAATAAAAAACGATGAAAAAGATAAAACAAATTTGCCTTACCTGTAAATATTATCGCTTAATTGAAAGTGATTCAGGCCTGTGTCGGGTTAATAAATCAAGCAAACCGAATTACCCGGAAACAAAAAATGAAGAGAGTTGTGGAAAGTGGAATGATTGCGGGCAACAATATTATATAAGAATAGGTTGGATCAAACGAAGAGCTTTGGCAGCGACTGAAGAGTAAAAACGAACAGAATGATGTTCTGGTTGATAATTGGCGACGTACTTTTTAATAAATGAATTTCGGTTACTTGATGAAAAAACTATCCAAAAAAGTCGGATATATAATAAAATTTATTATCAGTTTAGCTTTTTTTTCAGTCTTGCTTACTTTTGTTAAAAGTAATGAACTGCTGGCTGTTTTTTCTAACATAAACTGGTTGTTTTTTTGCATTTCATTTTGCGTAACATTAATAATGGTTGTGGCAAGTTGTGCAAAATGGAAAATAATTCTCGATCTAAAAAGTGATAAACAGAGCTTCTGGGAGCTGTTTAAAATATATCTCGTCGGCTATTTTTTTTCTAATATACTCCCCTCAACAATTGGCGGTGATGTTGTTCGTTCTTATTATGCCGGAAAGATAATCCAAAATCAGTCGTATTCAGCCGTAAGTGTTTTTGTCGAACGGTTCTCCGGAATTTTTTTCCTTTTTCTTCTTGTCTCAGTAGCTCCACTTTTCCAAAGAGAACTTTACGGCAGCGCGTCAGTATACATCCCTGCTTGTGCTGGTCTGCTTTTTGCCGGTATCGTTTTGTGGATATGGAAGGCTGAGAATCCATTCAAAGTTCCAAACAGTATTGCTCTCTTTATCTTTAAAGTGTTCCATGGGATTGCAGAGAAAACGAGGCTTGGTTTTTTATTGAAAGCTGTTCTGTCACTTGAAAAATTGTATAATACAATCATAAAAAAGCTTAATACATTAAGAGAAGAATTGCAGATTGCTGTTAACGCTGCAAAAACAGACAGAGTCTTTTTGTTCAGGCTCATTTTTTTAACGGTACTCTTTTATTTGCTGACTTGGGTTAATGTCTATACAGCGTTCAGAACGTTTAACATAGAAGTGGGTTTTGTTTCGATTTGTGCCATTGTCCCGGCTGTTATGCTTGTTGCCCATGTACCGGTCACATTGCTTGGCAATCTTGGGTATTTTGAATCTGTTTTTGTTTTTTATTTTCTACTTGTGGGAGTTGATGGCGCGGAATCGCTGGCGATGGGCTTGATGCTTCGTTTGAAGATGCTTACCATGGGCGTTGTTGGCTATATTGCATATTTATTGTATAAACAAAAACATCAGTTGAACATCACCATGGATTCCTCAGAAGACTGACTGTTTGTATAATTATTCAAACTCTGGTGACGTTTCTGGTCCGCTGGGCCTTTTGAAAAAACATTAAATGGAGATCCTATCTTGTTACTTTCAGTTGTTATACCCCTTTTAAATGAGGAGGAAAATATTCCTCTGCTCTATGAAGAACTGAATGAAGTGCTTCCTGAGCTTGGCTGTGAGTATGAAATATTGTTTATTGACGATGGAAGCAAGGATAAAAGTTTACGTTTACTGCGGGAAATTCAGGAAAAAGACAGCCATGTCGTTGTTGTCAGTTTCAGGAAAAATTTTGGACAAACGGCTGCAATGGCCGCCGGGTTTGATTATGCGGAAGGCGATATTATTATCACCATGGATGCAGATCTACAAAATGATCCCCACGACATACCAAATCTTTTAAAAGAGATTGAAGCAGGCAACGACGTGGTAACAGGTTGGCGCTTTGATAGAAAAGATGCCTTTATCAATCGCAGGTTGCCATCCATTATTGCAAATAAAATTATCTCCAAAACTACGGGTGTAAATCTTCATGATTACGGCTGTACTTTAAAAGCGTTTAGGAAAGAGGTTATTAAAAACGTGAAACTCTACGGTGAAATGCACCGTTTTATTCCTGCCATTGCAAGTGGTATGGGTATTGATTTTACCGAGGTAAAGGTGAACCATCGCCCGCGCAGATTTGGTACGTCAAAGTATGGTATTTCCCGGACGCTTCGGGTCATTCTCGATTTAATGACGGTTAAATTTCTTTTAAGTTATGCGACACGACCTATTCAGGTTTTTGGTATGATGGGTTTTGTATCCGGTGGAATTGGCTTTCTTATCGCTCTGATTATGACGTTTCAACGGCAGTTTTTTGGAGTGCCTTTATCTGACAGACCCTTGTTATTTTTAGCGGTATTACTGATATTTATTGGAATACAGTTTATCTCACTTGGGTTGATAGCGGAACTTCAGGCCAGAACATATCATGAGTCCCAGAGCAAACCGGTCTATTATGTGAAAACTGTGCATCGATCCAGGCAAGAAGGTGGTACGGGTAAGGAAAGAGATGACAACCAGTGAGTCGTTGATTGAAATCATCATTCCGAACTGGAATGGAGAGGCTTTACTTGTTGACTGTCTTCATTCTCTTCAAAAACAAACAGTTAAATGTTTTAGCGTAACAGTTGTTGACAATGGCTCAGAGGATAATTCTCTGGAAATGGTACACAATACCTTTCCGGAAGTAAAAATACTCACCTTTGATCATAACACTGGTTTTAGTGTTGCTGTCAATTATGGTATTGAAGAAAGCAGTGCCCCCTGGTTGTTGCTTTTGAACAACGACATGGAGATTGCCGAAGATTGTCTGGAAAAACTTCTGGATGCAACTCAACAATACGACGAATATGATTTTTTTGCCTTGAAAATGATGAATTTTCATAGGCGCTTGTATATCGATGGGGCAGGGGATGCGGTTTTAAGAGGTGGAGTGGGCTATCGACTGGGCACCATGGAGCATGACAGTCCATACTATACCGAAGACCGTGATTGTTTTGGAGCATGCGCTGGGGCTGCACTGTATAAAAGAGAATTTTTCCAAAAAATCGGGACTTTTGACCCCGATTTTTTTGCCTATCTTGAAGATGTTGATTTAAATATGCGGGCCAATCGTGTTGGACTGCGTTGTCGTTTTATAGCCTCGGCAATTGTTTATCATATAGGCAGTGCTTCTTCCGGTTCTAAAATCAACGCCTTTACCGTTCGATTATCTACAAGAAATAATATCTATGTCCTGTTAAAAAATTATTCATTGTCACTTTTCCTGCGTTTTTTACCTGCAATTATTGTTTACCAGTTTATGTGGATGGCATTCTGTTTTAAGAAGGGTATGGTATTACCCTATATTACCGGCCTTTTTCAAGCAGTGTGCTCTTCGTTGCCCCAACTCAAGAAAAAGCGACATTTGTTACAAAAGGAAAAATGTATTCAACAGAAAACTTTCGCATCAAAAATTAATATTTCAGAGTGCGAAGCTGTGACATCGATAATGAACAGAAGAGCCGCATCCGGCAAAAGTAATATTTTCTTTACTTGTTATATGCGGATATTTCTTTAATCCATTGAATATTCTTATTCTACGGTAAATATGTCTTTTCCTGTCCACGTAATAATAGTGACACATAACTCTGCCGATGTATTGCATACCTGTCTTAAACATCTTGAAATTCAAACACATCCCGTAGATAATATTGTTATTGTTGATAGTGGATCAAAGGATCTGAACTATCTTGATTCGGCGCGAAAGAAAAAAAGTGTAAAGGTCATTGAAGCCCGGAACATAGGGTATTCCCGTGCAAATAATATTGGTTATAACACACTTGAGAAGAGAGATGGACTCATAGTTTTTATGAACCCTGATACCTTTCTGCCACCAGGTTATATTGGTTGTGCTCTACAACTTATAGAGAAAAACAGCGGGGCAGCAATAGTTTCCGGGAAACTAATGGGATATGAGCACGTAAGTGGAGTTGCTACCGGTAAACTTGATTCAACCGGGATCTACAGAAAATGGTACGGTCGCTGGTACGATAGAGGACAGGGAGAAACTGATCGCGGCCAATATGACCGGAAATGCACTCCTCCTGCGATCTGTGGCGCTTTGATGTGTTGCAATGGCAAGGCTCTTCAGGCCTGTGAAGAAGTTTTTGATTCGGATTTTTTTCTGTATAAAGAAGATATTGAATTGAGTTTAAGGCTTAGAAAAATGGGTTGGTCTCTTCTCTATGACCCACGCTTAACTGCCTATCACTGTCGTGGTTGGAACAGCAGAAAAAATATGCCACGTGCACTGCGTATTGTCGCAGCCGAAAGCGAGGTACTTTTGTATAAAAAACATCCATCGCCTTTTATTCTGTGGGCATTTTTGAAATTGATGGCAGTAAAACTGACGCGTTTGTAAATCACTTTGAAAAAATGATGTCTATTAATCTCACTGAAATAAAAATAACTGTGATTATTCCTGTTCTCAACGGGGCTGCAACTCTTGGTGAATTATTTGCGGCTCTAAACAGACAAACAGTTCAACCGGATGAAATTCTTGTCGGAGATTCCTCATCGACTGATGAAAGTGTACGTATTTGCAAAGATAATGGTGCCAGAGTGCTTTCGTATGCAAGGGAAAACTTTGATCATGGTGGTACCAGATCCGCATTGGTGCAGGAAGCATCCGGGGATATTGTTGTGTTTTTTACTCAGGACGCCATACCAGTCACCAGAGACGCACTGGAAAATCTTCTGCGCGCTTTATTGGCAGATGAAAAGACTTCCTGTGCCTATGGACGACAATTACCCCAAAACAATGCGACCCCCATTGCGTCTCACTTGAGATTATTTAATTATCCTGCTGTTTCCTACGTGCGGTCTTTTAAAGATAAAAATAAATATGGTTTGAAAACCATATTTATTTCAAATTCTTTTGCTGCCTATAAAAAAGATTTACTGCAGAAAGTAGGTGTTTTTAAGAACGGTTTGATTTTTGGTGAGGATACCTGTACCCTTGGAAAACTTTTGCTGGACGGTTATACGGTTGCGTATGTAGCTAATGCTGCTGTATATCACAGTCATAACTATTCCCTTCCTGAAGAATTTCGCAGATCATTTGACATTGGTGTCCTGCACAGTTCAGAACAGTGGCTCATCGACACGTATGGTTCAGCTGAAGGCGTTGGAGCTAAATATGTACGCTCGGTTTTCACGATGTTGTATAAAGAAAGAAAGTTCTTTCAAATGATAGATTGTCTTCTGCGGAATACACTGAAGATGGTCGGCTATAAACTTGGAAGATCTTTTACAAAAATACCTGCAACCATCCGTCCTTATTTGAGCATGCATACGGTGTGGTGGGCAAATAATAAATGATTATCAATAGATTGTGCCCTCTGGTTAGAGAGTACCTTTTACTGAAAAACACACTATATAAATATGTTATCTGTAAACCTTAGAGAGCAGAGCTCTCTAATTGCCAGGTTTTTGCATCTGTTCGATTGTCTTTTTGTTGTTGGCTATCTCTGGTTACTTGTCGTCTGGTACAGGGTGCCCTGGAGCACATATTATTCACGCCTGGTCATTATCTCTTTTGTTCTCTGCTTTATCAGTTTTCAATCATTTCAGCTCTACCGTTCCTGGAGGGGCTGGAAATATTTTCTTGAGCTTATTGTTGTGCTCAAGGCATGGGGCGCCGTCATTGGCCTGGTGTTATTTTATTTTTTCATTTTTAAAATTTCCATTGCCTATTCACGGGTTGTAATTCTTGTCTGGTCACTTTCTACACCGTTTATTCTATTTTTTATTCATGTCGTTGCCAGAAAAGTTCTTCGATTTGTAAGATCAAATGGTAAAAATGTGAGACGTGCCGTGGTAGTTGGTGCAGGTGAGCTTGGGGTAAATCTTGTCAAGGAAGTTGAAAGTATGCCATGGGCCGGAATCGAGGTCCTTGGCTTTTTCGATGACAAGATAGACGAACATGAAACAACGGAGGTGTACGGTAAACCTATTCTTGGTAATATCGACTCTATTACAGAATACCTGGATCAACATAATATCGATTACGTGTATATTGCACTTCCCATGCGAGCTGAAAAGAAAATTTTTAAAATTCTCAGGGAATGTAGATCGCTTGGAGCACGAATTTTCCTGGTTCCTGATCTCTATGTCTATGGACTCCACCATGCAGAGATTCAATCCCTTGGAGAGATGCTTATTCTTAACTTTAATCCGCATACCGAGTGGAAACGAAGTTTTGATATTATTTTTTCGATCACCGTTCTTATTGCAACTTTACCTGTCACTTTTTTGGTTGGCCTCCTGGTAAAACTCAGCGACGGCGGACCTGTCTTTTATCGTCATAAAAGAATTACTGCTGCAGGTAAGAGTTTTAATTGTCTGAAGTTTCGAACAATGCGAGTTGGTGCAGACATGGAATTAAAAGAGCTACTGGCTGCTGACGAGTCACTTAAAGAGGAGTGGGATCATTCGTATAAACTGAAAAATGATCCAAGAATCACACGAATCGGAAGAATACTGAGAAAAACAAGTTTAGATGAATTCCCGCAATTTATTAATGTTATTCGGGGAGATATGAGCGTGGTTGGCGCAAGACCAATAGTTGGCAATGAACTTAACGAATTTTACAAGGAAAGCGCTGGAAGGTATTGTTCGATGAAACCAGGCATCACTGGACCCTGGCAGGTAGGAAGACGTTCCGATGTAAATGAATATGAAGAGAGGGTGCGTATGGATGACTGGTATATACTCAATTATTCGCTGTGGAACGATATCAAAATAATAGCAAAAACTGTGTACTGTGTATTTAAGGGAAAAGGTGCGTATTAGTCAGGAGGAATAATGATGCAGGCTGTTTTTGCTGGGAAAAAGATTGTTGTTGGCGTAACCGGATCAATTGCTGCGTTTAAAGTTGCAGGATGGGTCAGTGATCTTGCAAAAGAAGAGGCTGATGTTTCAGTTATCATGACGCAAAGCGGTATGGAATTTGTCACCCCACTTACTTTTGCAGCTCTTTCCGGTCGCAAAGTGCATTCTGAAATGTTCGGTACTGAAATTGACGACCCCATGGCCCATATCAATCTTGGCAGAGAGGCCGATCTCATTCTCGTTGCGCCTGCATCAGCAAATACCCTTGCCAAACTTGCAAATGGATTGGCTGATAATCTTCTTTGTACCACAGTTCTTGCTTCAAGGGCGCAGGTGTTGATATGCCCGGCAATGAATAGTCGCATGTATTCACATCCCGCTACAAAAGAAAATATTAAGCGACTGAAGAGCCTGGGCTATACAGTTATTAATCCAGCTATTGGATTGATGGCCTGTAAAGAAGAAGGGGAAGGGCGGCTGGCTGAATGGGACGATGTAAAAGAGTATGTGGCCCGTGCGCTAAGTGTGAACGATTTGCGGGGAACCAATGTCATGATTTCTGCAGGTCCGACTCGGGAACCACTTGATCCGGCCAGGTATCTAAGTAATCGATCATCCGGGAAAATGGGTTACGCACTTGCCCGGGCTGCTTTTAGAAGAGGTGCACATGTCACACTTGTCAGTGGACCTACAACGTTGCCCTGTCCTGTTGGAGTTGATCGTCTACAGGTACAGACAGCCGATGAAATGTATAATGCGGTTATCAGCCATGCTGCGAAGAATTCGATTATTATTAAAGCCGCAGCAGTTGCAGATTACAAGCCTGCAAAAAATCATGAGCATAAGGTAAAAAAAGATCAAATTAAAAGCCATCTTGAGCTTGAACCTAATAAAGATATTCTTTTAGCACTTGGGAAAATGAAAAAGCCGGGACAGATACTTGTTGGTTTTGCAGCAGAAAGTCAGAATTTACGGGACGAAGGTGTGAAAAAGCTTAAGAAAAAAAATCTGGACATCATTGCCGTCAATGATATAAGCACCAAAAACACTGGGTTTGAGGTCGAAAACAATCAGGTTTTATTGATTAATAAAAGTGGTGAAGAGCAATTGCCCTTCACCAGTAAATTGCATACTGCAAACCTGATATGGAACGATATCGTCAGGCTTATTCCTACGTAGCTTCACAGTATACACTGTATTTGTCAGTACTATTTTTATATCTAAGGAAATACTTTGAACGATTCTTTTACTCCTGCTGAGCGTTCTATTCTTGCTGTCTCCTGTTACGGCCACTTTATCAGTCATTTCAATATGCTTGTTTTTCCGGCGGTGTTGCTCCCGTTGGCTGCTCAATTGCACCTGACTATGACTGAAACGCTCAATCTTTCATTTTTTATGTATTTTCTTTTCGGTGTAAGTGCATTTCCATGGGGGTTTGCTGCGGATAGGTTGGGGGCACGAACGCTACTTATCGTGTTCTATATTGGTGCGGGAATCTGTGCAATTATCACTGCTTTAAACGTTGAAAACCCACTTCTTTTTAGCATTTCACTGGCCGGGATAGGTTTGTTTTCAGGCATTTACCATCCTGCAGGACTAGGCTGGATCGCTAAAGAAATTAAAAACACCAGCAGGGCGATGGCATTTAACGGGATTTTTGGCAATCTAGGTCTGGCCATGGCTCCACTTGTGGCCGGTTTTGTCTACTACTATTCTGGTATCAGAGTACTTTATTTTGTTGTTGCAGTAATGAATTTTTTCGGACTGTTTTTGATTTTTCTGACCCGGAATCACAAACGAGGTGAACTGGAAATTCGTGGGCAAAATCAGCCATCTTCTGCATCCTGGACACCTTTTCTTATTCTTTTACTCGCCATGACACTTGGTGGAATTGCTTACAGGGGAACTTCAGTTACCCTGCCAGCCTATTTTGAACTAAAAAGCAGTGGATTATTCAACACACTGTCAGGTGTAATCGGGGATATCGGCTCTGCAAATCTTACAGCAACAATACTCACCTCAATCATCTATGTTGTTGGGATGGGTGGCCAATATTTTGGCGGAAGGATTGGAGAAAAATATGACTTACGTATAAGTTATCTCGTTTTTCACGCAATTACTATACCTGCGGCCATTGGGATGTCATTGAGTACTGATATGTCTCTTTTCTGGTTGGCAATGATTCACAGCTTTTTTCTTCTTGGTATGCAGCCAATTGAAAATACTCTGGTTGCACGGTTGACACCTCCACGTTTGCTCAGCTCTGCTTATGGGATGAAATTTATTTTAACCTTTGGGGTTGGCGCATTGAGTGTGAAGTTTATAGAATTTGTTAAAACAGAGTGGGGAATAGAGAGTATTTTTATGTTTATTGGCCTTGTATCAACATTTCTCTGTTGTGTGGTCGTATTTCTGATAAAAAAGACACAACCAATTAAAGCAGAGACCTGATACCCGTTTTAAGAAATCGCAGAACGACCTTCGAACCACTTATGCTTCCTGCGTGCTGTCAGGAATTCAGGCAACATCGTTTGAATTTTTTCCCGGAACCACATGGGCAGGGCTTGTTTTGTTCCAGTTTGTTCTTTTTTATATCAGCTTCGCCCCTGAGGTAATACCAGAGGTTTTCTTCTTTTAAAAACTCGCTTTTTTCTCTTAGCATGGAAAGCTGTCCACCTTCAATATAGCGAGTAGTGAAATCGACACTACCGACAGTATCTTCCGCTGTGCCATTTTCACAGGCGTGGATTTCCATGCCCAGCCATACCACAGGAAAGTCTTCGTGATTCAAAGATTTTGGTCGGGTTCTTGTGTGCCAACTGCCAAGAAGATGTTTATCATGTTTTTTGACAAAAGCGGTATATCTTGATCGCATAAGGATTTCAGCAGTAGTGGCGCGGCTGTGGTCTTCAAGTACTGGTTGGCAACACCTGGTATATGGTTGGTTTGAGCCACAGGGACAGATTTCGATTTCGGACATGACAGCTAACCTTTTTTGAATGAAGAGTATACTTTTAGTATAAGGAGGAAAAATGGGAATATATGCCAGCAGAGATCAAAAATATCAATCCCTTTTTTTAATTCTCCCTTGCTGAGCATTACTGCTTTTTCTATGAGATGTGGTTGAGGAAAAAAGGGCGCAAGACCAAGGAGGATACATGTCAGAATCACGAATGACCAGGGAATTTTATTAATAAACGTATTCATGAGCGATGTAAAGAATTGTAGGTTACTTTGAATACCTCTGTCATCGGTTAATCGATGCTGGAGGTCTTGAGATTTCCCGTCCCATTAGCAGTGGCCATAATTGTCATAAAAACGAAACGTAACTACTCACGGAGTTCATAGCTCTATGTTTTTATTACCTCTGAACTGTAACTGTCCACAGGTGCTCCATATTTGTGCAGGCACATTTGTCCGTGCGAAGATGGGGGGCCTGTGAGCAGTTACGACGAAACTATACATACAATGAATAAAAACAGTGTTCAATGGAAAAGTGGTGATAACTAGTGTCAGAAGATTACGTAGGTTTTTTGCTTTTTCCCTTTCCGGTGCATTGTACTATTTCTGGCTGAAAATAAGAGGAAAAACCATTGTGGTGAGGGGCAGATGCAGAGGATGTGGAAGTTGCTGCATGGAGCTCTGTCTTGAAAATAAAGATGGATGGCTTCGATCAGAAAAGGTTTTTCGAGAAATAATTATGACCCATCCTGAATACGATAGATTTGAGATAACCGGCAGGGACAGCACTGGTTTTTTACTTTTCAAATGTACCTGGTGCACACCCCAGGGAACATGTCTTTATTATAGTAAGCGGTTAGATTTATGCAAAAATTTCCCGGAAAAATCATTGCCCTTTGCTGGTGGTAAATTGCCGGTAAACTGCGGGTATTCATTTGAGGTTGTGACACCTTTTGAAAATATTCTCAAAAAGGAATTAAAAAGGAAAAAATGAAGAAAGTACTTATTCTGGAGCCATATTATGGCGGTTCACATAAATTTTTCCTTGATGGTTTACAAAACAATATCAGTAGTGAGTACACTCTTTTTACACTCCCTGCGCGAAAGTGGAAAATGCGCATGCAACTATCGGCACCCTGGTTTATAAAAAAAATAGAAGAACTTCCCCGGCACAAGCGGAGATTTGATGTGGTGCTGTGCTCTACCTTTGTTGACGTGAGTGTTTTACGGGCATTGTTGACACAGGTTGATGGTTGGGATCAGCAGGCGAAAATGTTGACATTTTTCCATGAAAATCAATTTGCCTATCCCCAGCGAAATCCAAAACAGAATGATTTTCAATTTACAGCAATAAATTTTAATACTGGTCTTGCTTCGGATAAAATTGGATTTAATTCAAATTACAATCGTTCAAGTTTTCTGGCTGGATGTAGGAAATTCTTACAGTCAGCATCGGATATGAAAAGAGAAGAACTGGTGGACGATCTCGAAGAAAAAAGCACTCTTTTATATCCTGGGATTGATTTTACAGAATGTGACCAAGTAAAACAATCATGGGACAGAGAGGTACCTGTTATTGTCTGGAATCATCGGTGGGAGCATGATAAAAATCCGGATCAATTCTTTGAGGCGTTATTGCAGCTTGAAAAAAAAGGACGCGATTTCCACCTTATTCTCCTGGGGCAATCATTCCAATCCTGCCCCAAATGCTTTGTAACAGCACAACAACATTTTGGTAAAAAAGTACTACACTACGGTTTTGCAGAATCGTACTCGCACTATATCTCTCTTTTGAAGCAGGGCGATATAGTTATCTCAACATCGCTGCACGAATTTTATGGCATTGCCATTATTGAGGCTGTGAGAAGTGGCTGCTTCCCGGTTTTACCTGAAAAACTCTCTTACCCTGAGCTTTTCGACAGTCCGTATCTTTATGGGGAAAATGGATTGGTAAAAAAACTGGATGCCCTTTTGCAAAAAGATGATATCAGGTTAAGTGCTGAGAAAGCCATTGAACTTACCGAAAAATTCAGCTGGTCATCGCTTCGCAGCAAGTACCATGACTGGCTTTTTGCTCCCTGACTACAAAAAAACTACAAAGTGTAGCCGGGGAGCATGCAGCTATTTTTTGAGCGTTTTTGCAAAATCGAGCATCCTGCGGATAGGAATGGCGCCCTTTTCTGCCAAGTCCGGGCTGACGAGCACTTCATTTTTGCCGTTTTCCAGGACTTCTGCGAGATTATGCAGGGAATTCATGCCCATCCATGGGCAATTCGCACAACTCTGACAGGTCGCCCCTTCGCCAACGGTTGGCGCTTCCAAAAGAATTTTATCTGGTGCTATTTGTCGCATTTTATTAAATATTCCTGCATCGGTTGCGACAATGAACTCTTTGTTGCCAAGTGAAGCAACGGCATCAATGAGAGCTGTGGTGGAACCTACAACATCTGCAAGCGAGATAACCGCTTCCGGTGATTCGGGGTGAACAAGAATGGCGGCGTCGGGGTGCAGCTTCTGCATTCTTTGCAAAGCTACCGACCGGAATTCTTCGTGCACAACACAGGAGCCTGGCCAAAAGATCATTTCGACCCCTGTGAGTTTTTGAACATACCTTCCCAGATGTTTATCCGGGGCCCAAAGAATTTTCTCATTTTTTTGAGCAAGGTGTTTCACTATTGGCAAGGCAATTCCAGAGGTGACAACCCAGTCGGATCGCGCTTTAACTCTGGCACTGGTGTTCGCATATACAACAACTGTATGCTCTGGATACTCATTGCAAAAAGAGTCAAAAAGGTCGTATGGACAGCCCTCATCGAGAGAGCAGGTCGCACCAAGATCGGGCATGAGAACTCTTTTATTATTGTTGAGAATCTTTGCAGTCTCACCCATAAATCTCACACCCGCAACCACAAGTGTTTCCGCCGGGTGCTCTGTACCAAAACGAGCCATTTCAAGGCTATCGGCAACACAACCTCCTGTCTCATCTGCAAGATCCTGGAGGGCACTGTCGGTGTAATAGTGTGCTACAAGGACAGCATTTTGCTCTTTAAGCAGTAGCTTAATTCTGTTTTTAAGCTGAGTGAGTCCATTTGGGGAAAATTCTGGCCATTCCGGATGAGGAGGGACAGTAACTGAGGGAATCTTAGGGTTATTTAGAGATTGTTTTGCATCAATTACCATAATTGTACCTGTATTATATCAGTAGAATCTTATCACTTATGAAATATACGACTATCTGAAAAAAAGTAAAAGCAAAAGTGAGTATTCCGCACTTCGCTGGAAATTACATATAATTTATGGGTGTATGACACCGCTTCGCTGTTATTTTTCTGTGCCTGTTCTTATTTTACTTTAAGTTTTTCCAGTAATTGTTCCACTTGATTGGCAAGTTGAATAAAATCATGTGAGGTTAATGTTTCTGGTCGATCTGCGGGGTTTAAGTGTGCTTGTGTGATAGCTTCCTGTGTAAATTTTTTATTAATCTCTTTGCTGCCCTCTGAGATATCGTCAAATAAATTTGCGCCACTCAGTGTGTTAAGAATGGTTTTACGTCTTTGGTTGAATGTCGTTCTGACTATTCTTCTAAAAAGTGCAAAATTGTATACTGGATTATTTTCGTTTAAAGAATCATCTGATTGCTTATTGAACTCTATCGAGATCACCACAGAATCAATTTTGGGTCGCGGATGAAATTCTGCAGGTTTGAGTGTCATGAGTTTTTTCACCCTGGCACAACTGTTGAGAAGAACAGTGGGAACTCCATACGCCTTTGTTCGTGGTTCAGCCATCAACCGTTCTGCAACCTCTTTTTGCAACATAATTGTTGCTGAATCAATCAGGGTCGAATTTTCGATGAGTTTAATAATAAAAAGGTTGGAAATGGAGTAGGGCAGATTTGCGAGGATTTTAAGACTACCACCACATTTTTTGGCAATTTCGGCAAAGTCTACGGTGAGGATATCCTGGTGGATCAGTGTTACATTTTGGGGTAAATCACCCTTTGTTTCATGAAGTCTGACGATTCCACTGTCAATTTCGTAGCCATAAACATGCTGAGCAATGGATGCAAGCGGCATTGTTAATGCCCCGAGCCCCACACCGACTTCTACTATAACGTCGGTGCTTTTGATATTACCCGCACGAACTATTGCTTCAGCTGTGAGTTTGTGTACAAGAAAATTTTGGCCAAATTTTTTCTTGGGTGCAAGTTTGTGTTCTTTTAATGTGTTGTATGTTTGTCGCTTATTTTGAGACATCGTCATATTAAGATTGAGTTTTGTTGATCTTGAAAGAAAGTTATTTTTTTTTGTTTTTAACAAAATTGAAGAAATAGAGCGAACTGAAATAACTTAATACAGCAATAGGAAGACCAAGAATAATACCGCCAATCCCCAGAACAGCAAGAGATTCGTAACCAAGATCAAAGATAATTGCGATTTTATTCTGGATGGTTGCAGTCGAGGATATGTCTGCCAAAACCTGCTGAACCATCTCGAGGTTGAGCTCATAGGGTGTGACGGCATTGCCGATAAGTGCGGCCAGGTAATAAAGGGGCAGGGATGTAATGGGGTTGCTGATGAGCCAACTGCTGATAATACCGGAAATTGCTGAGCTTCTGGTTAAAAATGCAAGGAGAACGATCAAAACAGTATGAAAAGGTATGGTTGGCGTACAACCTATAAACACTCCAATAGCAAAACCCATAGCAAGCTCAGGGGGATTGCCCCTGAGTCTTTTTAAACGAATATAATAGTATTTATTGGTGCGCCATAGGTTCATCGTTTTCCTGTTTACCTGTATTGCGGCCGTGAATAGACGTCTATATCAAGAGAAGACGCACCGTTGATCTTAAACGCATGATATCCGGCTAATGCAATCATTGCAGCATTATCTGTGCAAAATACAGGTTCAGGGGCATAAAAAAGTAAATTATTAACAGTGCAACGCTTCTCAAAGACATGACGAAGCCTTTTATTTGAAGATACGCCGCCGCCAATAACTATTGTGTCTATATTGTACCTGGAGGCAGCATTAAGTGTTTTTTCTACAAGGACGTCAACCACAGCTTCCTGAAAAGAAGCACAGACATTGTTTATCTGCACCATTGATTCTTTTTGTTTTTGTTGATTGCAATGATTCAAAACGGCTGTTTTAAGACCACTGAAACTAAAATCCAGTGAATTGTCAGCAAGCCATGCCCTGGGAAATTGTATGTATTTGGAATCTCCTTCACTGGCTTTTAAAGAAACATGTGGTCCACCAGGGTACGGCAGCCCCAGGAGCTTTGCAACCTTATCAAATGCTTCTCCTGCCGCATCATCTCTGGTTCTTCCAAGCAATTTATGATCCTGATGGTTTTTTACTAGAAAGAGTGAAGTTGTACCTCCCGATACTATAAGTGCAATATACGGGAATTCCGGCTGATTCTTTTCCAGGAATATTGAGAGTATATGGCCCGCCATGTGATCAACGCCAACCAATGGAATCTTCAACGTATACGCAAGTGTTTTGGCGTAGGAAAAGCCTACGAGTAGAGAGCCAATCAGGCCGGGTCCCCGGGTTGCGGCAATGAGGTCAATTTCTTCAAGCGTTACCCCTGCTTTTTCAAGAGCTAATTGAACAATCGGACATATCGCCTGCAAATGTTGCCTGGAAGCAAGTTCAGGAACAACACCACCAAACGTATTATGGATTGTATCCTGGCTACTCAATACGTTGGATCTAAGCTGAGTGTTTTCCAGAACAGCAGCGGCAGTATCATCACAAGAACTTTCTATTCCTAAAATGAGCATGAAAAATAATTCTTTTGAGTTGTTAAGATTTTGATTGAATTCCTACTGTTTTTCAGAGTAAGAAGAAGTCAGTATAAAGACGAAGTAATTGAAAGTCAATGTCTTCACTTATTCGATAATTCTGCAGTAAATGGCTTGATATGCCCGATATTATGAACAAACCACTCCCTCTTGTTGACCAGTTTTCCAGGACTATTTCTTATCTGAGACTTTCTCTGACAGATCGTTGCAATCTTCGATGCATGTATTGTATGCCACAGGAGGATGAGGGTAGAGATTCAGAGCTGAAAACCGGGAAGTTTCTCCCCCACACCGAACTGCTCAGCTATGAAGAATTGCTGAGGATCGTTAAACTTGCGGTCGGAATGGGCATGAATAAACTGCGCCTTACCGGAGGTGAACCTCTGGTTCGGAAAGGTGTCCTCGATTTTATTCATCAATTGTCAGCTATTAAAGGGCTTGATGAAATACGGCTGACAACCAACGGTGTGCTGCTTGCAAAATACGCCAAACAACTCGCCGCTGAAGGCGTGAAACATATTAACGTCTCTTTAGATACGTTGGTTCCCGAAAAATTCCACAAGATTACGGGTAAAGGTCTTTTCCAGGAAGTGTGGAATGGTTTGATGACGGCTGCAAACCTGGGCTTTAAAGTAAAAATTAATGTAGTTGCAATGAAAGGTGTAAACGATGATGAGTTCAGAGATTTTGCCAACCTGGCCCTCGATTATCCTTTCCAGGTGCGGTTTATAGAATTTATGCCGGTCGGGGATAAAAGCAGTTGGCAGAGAGAACAGTTTATCAGTGCGGATGACATACAATCTATGTTCTCAGCGATTGGCAAACTTACTCCATTTACAAGGAGAAATATGGACGGGCCTGCCCGTGTGTTTGAATTGGAATCCGCCGACGGCAGAAAAGGATCTGTAGGCTTTATCAGCCCCATCAGCCACCATTTCTGTGATCAGTGCAATAGGCTTCGACTGACATCAGAAGGCAAACTTCGCTCATGTCTTTTAAATGATCAGGAGTCCGATCTGAAAGGGTTGTTGCGCAGTGGTGCAAGTGACAAAGAAATTATTTCAATAATTCGTCAGACAATCCTTGATAAACCTCAAGGGCATTCTCTGCAGAGTACCCTCGAGGGTGAAGAAAGAACAACATGTGGTGGTAGAATGTCAAGGATCGGTGGGTGAGAAATCACTTTGGGGATAAGATCCCAGCCACTCATAGTAGGAACAGAGTGATTTGAGCCGATCACAACCCTTTTGAATTTTTTCGTCCTCGATATGGCCAAGCATGTCGAGGAAAAAGAGGTACTGCCAGCGTTTTCCCTTTATTGGTCGAGACTCAATCTTTGCGAGGTTGATATCTTCTTCCGAGAGTGCTGTCAGAATTTCATTGAGTGAACCTGGTCGATCTGAAAGACCGAGCAGCAATGATGTCCTGTCGTTACCACTTCTCGATGGTGATTCCTTGCCGATAACCAGAAACCTCGTTGTGTTCCCTCTGTAATCTTCAATTCCCTGAACAACCACCTGCAAGTCATATGTTTTAATTGCAAGAGATGATGCTATAGCACCGATATTGGGGTTGTTTGAAGCCATTTGTGCAGCAGCTCCCGTAGAAAAAACGGGCAGCGTAGGAATGGCGGGAAGATGCTTTCTCAGCCAGTCACGACACTGGGCAAGGGGTTGTGCGTGGGAGGCTACAGTCTGGATATCTTCTTTGTTGCCGGATTTGCAGACAAGGTTATGACTGATTTCGAGCTGTGCTTCACCGCAGATCTGAACCTTATATTTCATAAAACAATCGAGGGTTGAAAAGACAGCACCTTCAATTGAATTTTCGACAGGGACAATACCATATCTGGTGCGACCTTTTTCGACCTCTGCAAAGACATCGTCAATGGTTTCCATTGCTTTGTATTCAGCTGAGTGGCCAAAATATCGTACTCCTGCCAGGTGGCTGAACGTGGCTTCCGGGCCAAGAAAAGCAACCGATGCTTTTTTTTGTGACAGCCTACAGGTGGTGATCAGTTCATGGAAAATAGATTTCAGTGCGTTTTTGGGAAAAACATTGTCGTTATTTTTTAAAAGGCGATCATATATTTCGCGCTCGCGGAGAGGATCCCATTTGGCTCGTTTATCACCATCTTTAAGCTTGCCAATTTCCTTTGCATACGTCAGACGTTCTTTGAGCAGGGAAAGTATCTGATCGTCGATGGAATCAATATTATTGCGAACAGATAATATCGGGTTTTTTTGATCGTTTTGCATGCTGCTCCTTGTAAAATTGGCTTTAAAAGAGTTTCCTGTTGACGGATGAGACTTAAAGCAAATAAATTAGGTCACAGAAAATACTATGTCAAGGTGAAAAACAGAGCATATAGTATGCGGCCCTGTCTTTTATGTTTTTGAAATTCTCTCCTTGCCGGTGGAGAAAAAGTCCATGGAGGTTTTGGAAAGAGAAGTTGTTAAGCAGTGATGGGCTAACAATGTGTAATAAATATGTTTGTGATTACTATTGCGGGGAATTATGAAAAAAGAAAAAATCCAGAAAACGTATGATGAAATAAACAGCAGAATTAAAGCAGGCGAAGCTGTTGTTGTAACTGCTGAAGAGATGGTGGATATTGTTAAAAAAAATGGGCCTGAGCAAGCAGCAAGAACTGTGGATGTCGTTACGACCGGGACATTTGCGCCCATGTGTTCGTCAGGGATGTTTTTTAACTTTGGTCAGATGACACCAACAATCAAAGCTTCGAAAGTATGGATTAATAAGGTACCTGCATATGCCGGTTTGGCAGCTGTTGATGCGTATCTGGGAGCTACGGAACCTGCTGAAGATGACCCCTTAAATAAAATTTATCCGGGAGAATTTCGTTATGGTGGTGGTCACGTCATTGAAGATCTTCTTAGAGGAAAAAAACTTTTGCTTGAAGCAAAAGCATATGGCACCGATTGCTATGCTGCTAGAAAAATGAAAAAAGAAGTGGGGCTTGATGATCTTTCTCATGCCTTGCTTTGTAATCCAAGGAATGGCTACCAAAATTATAATTGTGCAGTAAATTTGTCGGATAAAGCCGTATACACATATATGGGAATGTTAAAACCACATTGCAAAAATGCAAATTACTGTAGTGCCGGTGCACTCAGTCCTCTTCTAAATGATCCACTGTATAAGACCATTGGTATGGGTACAAGAATCTTTCTTGGTGGAGGCTATGGTTATGTTACCTGGCAGGGAACCCAGCATAATCCAGGCAGTCCCAGAAGAGAAAATGGAGTCCCGACAAAACCTGCTGGCACCATTATGGTTCAAGGTGATGTTAAACAGATGAATGCTAAGTGGCTTCGTGGTGTCTCTATTTTAGGCTATGGGAATTCTCTGGCTGTGGGGCTCGGGGTTCCGATTCCAATCCTTAATGCGGAAATGGCCAGATATACTGGTGTCTCAGACGAAGAAATTTTTACTCAGGTTATTGATTACGGTCACGATTATACCAATGGAATCGTCAGAAGTTATGGCGAGGTTAGTTATGCTGACCTGAAATCCGGGAGTATTTTAGTTAACGGTAAGCAGGTAAAAACCGCGTCTCTCTCCAGCGTAGTAGCAGCAAGAGAGATAGCTGAAATTTTACAGAAACAGATTTCAGACGGAAAATTCTTATTAAATAAACCAGCTGAATTGTTGCCTGACGGGATGGAATGATATTTCCATGAATCGTTTGCGTTTTAAGTACAATGCTCTGCTGGAAAGCCTGAAAGAATACACTAAACTTGCAGTTGCGTTTTCAGGTGGTGTGGATTCAACTTTTCTGGTGTATGCAGCACAGCATGCTCTCGGCGTTGAAAATGTACTGGTGTTACACGCTTTTTCAACCATCTTATCAAAGCAAAGTGTTGAAAGAGTAGGGAAAATCAGATTCATCGATTTGGCACCTCAAACATTTTTCAAAGCCGTGGAACTTTTTCCACTCAGCTGGAACGAATTTATCTGTAACTCAGACGAGCGATGCTATTTTTGTAAAAAACGAATGTATTCATGCTTTAATAGGGCTCTGGAAGAAGAAGGGTACTGCTCTCTTGCTGATGGCACTAATGTGGATGATTTGAAGGAAAATCGTCCGGGCTTGCGAGCTATACGACAATTAAAAGTCGCTACTCCTTTTGTTGATGCAGGAATAAATAAAAATGATATTCGGTTACTTGCAAAAAAATATGGTCTTTCTAACCATAATTTGCCTTCCGACTCGTGTCTTGCTACCAGAGTTCAAAATAATATGGTGATAACTGAGCAAAAGCTTAGAACTATAGAGGTTGCGGAAGATTTTCTCAATGAACGTGGTTTTCAGGGTTGCCGGGTTAAACTTTGTAACGAGGTGACTATAATAGAGGTTGTGGCTAAAGATATTGAATTGCTGGCATGTGACGCTAACAGATTACAACTCCTTCACTTTTTCAGGACTCTAGGGTTGAATCCTGTGCTCTTGAACATGGAGGGGAGATAAGCTGTTTGGATGAAAAGAAAAAATGACCATGGTCAACATTGTTTGTAACTCTCTTTTTTATTTAGATTGTTTGTGCTACTAATCCAAAAAGAGCACATTATTTACTTGATTCTGATTTCCGATTCAATTATGGTGCCTTGTTATGGATCTAAAAGCCCGAATACAAAGGGTTGTGTCATTCTTGTATTGTTGTCAGCTGAAAGTGTAATGATCTTTTATTAGTGTCTTATTGCGTAAAACCTGAAGAAGGAAAGACAAGGCACTTATACCCACTTGTTGGGGTGTTAGATAATTAGGTAGAGTTAAAGTAAAGCGTCTTTTATGGGGAAAGAGGACAACGTTCGTTGTTCTGTTAGAATTGTAACGAAAGATAAAGCAGGGAGGAATGTATGAACAAGAAGGAACTTATTGAAAGCATTGCTGGAGCAGCAGATATTAGCAAAGCGGCCGCCGAAAAAGCATTGAACGGTACCCTCGCGGCAATTGCCGAAAGTTTGAAAAAGGGTGAGAAAGTGACTTTGGTAGGTTTTGGCACATTTTCTGTTTCAAGGCGGGATGCACGTCAGGGAAGAAATCCCCAGACAGGGAAGACCATCGATATACCAGCCAAAAATGTTGCAAAGTTTAAAGCTGGCAGCAAACTGTCTGAAGCTATCAATTAGTCCCTGGTTACCTATGGCTATTGACCTCCGTAGCTGATTATATTGATAGATTACACCCTTAATCCTTACCGGAGAAAGGGTGTTTTAGAAACTTTTTCACTGAATTTGTGAAAAAGGTGTCTGATTTGTTGAAAGGGCTGTTCCTTACTGGAACAGCCCTTTCGGTGTTTTTTGTGTTACCGGTTTACAAAGCAGTTTTGAAAAGCAACGATTGTTGAAGAGAGGAGAGGAAATGAATGTCAAGCTTTTGGATTATGGGGCTGGAAATGTTCGCAGTGTAAGAAATGCAATTCGTAAACTTGGCTGTTCGGTCAGTGATGTGCAAACACCTGATGATATTCTCACAGCAGAAAAGCTTATTTTCCCGGGTGTTGGAAGCTTTGGCATGGTTATGGAACGGTTACATCAAATGGGCTATATTGAACCTTTAAAAAAACGTATAGCTCTTGATAAACCTTTTCTTGGCATTTGCGTCGCTTTGCAAACTTTTTTTGATGGGAGTGAAGAGTCTCCTGGAGTACCTGGGCTTTCGGTTATTCCCGGACAGGTAAAAAAATTTTCAGATAAACATTTCTCTGTCCCTCAGATTGGTTGGAATAATATAAGATTATGGAAAGAGTCTGATCTTTTTGAAGAGTATCGTGATGAAAAACTGTATTTTGTCCACTCGTATTATGCTCCTGTGTCTGATCTCAATAAAGACTGGATACTTTCTGTAACTGACTACGGAACTGAATTCATTTCAGGAGTGGAAAAGGGAAGGGTGAGTGCTTTTCAGTTTCACCCCGAAAAAAGTGGAGCAGTTGGACTGAAAATATTGGAAAAATTTCTTCTTCCCGAAGGATCTCGACACAAAAAAGAGATCAGCACCACATCGTCAGGTAAAACATGTATATCAAAAAGAATTATTGCCTGTCTTGATGTCCGCAGCAATGATAATGGTGATCTGATTGTGACCAAAGGTGATCAATACGACGTACGTGATGAAGGAGACGTGAGAAATCTTGGTAAACCGGTTGAATTGGCGAAGAGGTATTATAGTGAAGGCGCAGATGAAATCACTTTTTTAAATATAACAGGATTTCGCGACTTTCCAATGCAGGATCAGCCGATGCTTGAAGTACTGAAAAGAACATCAGAAAATGTTTTTGTTCCGCTGACTATTGGTGGAGGCATCAGAGAATTTACTGATTCAAATGGTATCGCTTACACTTCACTTGATGTTGCTTCAGAATATTTTCGATCAGGAGCTGATAAGGTTTCTATTGGAAGTGATGCTGTCTATGCTGTAGAAGAGGTTCTGCGAACCGGCAAACCAGGTGGGGCGAGCTCCATTGAACAAATTTCAACAGTTTACGGCGCCCAAGCAGTGGTTATTTCCGTAGATCCACGTCGAATATACGTGAAATCTCCTGAAGAGACTACTCATAAGACCATTAAAACGAACTTTCCCGGTCCGAAAGGTGAGGAGTATTGCTGGTACCAGTGTACAGTTAAAGGTGGCAGGGAAGGACGTGATCTGGATGTAGTGCAGTTGGTCACGATATGTGAGCAACTTGGCGCTGGTGAAATATTGCTTAACTGTATAGATAAAGATGGTACCAATAGCGGTTTTGATTTTGAGCTGATAATGCAGGTGAAACATACTGTTTCCATCCCTGTTATTGCTTCGAGTGGAGCAGGTAAGCCGTCTCACTTTGTTGATGTTTTCAAAAAGACTGGAGTTGAGGCAGCACTTGCTGCCGGAATTTTCCACAGACGGGAAGTTCCGATCAGTGCAGTGAAAGAAGCTGTTGTTAAAGCTGGAATCGAAATTAGAGAAACCTGAACAGAATGCCAGCAACAGGTAGTTTGAAATGTGTATTGCGAAGAGGTTACGTACCCTGGGAATGAAATTTAAGGCTTCTGAGAAAGTATTCACCCTCTTCATTCGTTTTACCAATGGATTTTTTTGAAGAATGAAGTGAGCTTTCAACATAGCACATGTCAACGCCATTGAACAGTGTGTCCGGGTGCATACAGACCAGGCCTCTGTTTTTGACGTTTATGTATTCGTCCTTATTTTCTGTTATCACGCTGTGATCCTCGTATGTCAGGATATATCGCACACACAAAGGAGAAAGTGCGTTGTCAGGAATAATTTGAAATGCTACATTTTTTAAATTACCTGACGCTGTTTGCAGTTTTTTAGTTTTAGTAACAAACTTGAGAAAGTTATCAGCTTTGAGTTCATTTGGGTTGAGATGAATTTCCGTGGCTTTGGTGTAAATAGCGTAATCTTTTCGTCCAGTTTTTTTAAGATAATATAAACTGTCATTGTTGAGTTTTTCGAACCAGCTGTTTCCTGTCGGAGGCGTTATTGAAAAGCCAAGACTACTTTCCCTTTGGGCAAGGTTTTTAACAGGGAAATAACGGTTTTTGTATGAAGCACCACATGAGCATAATGAAAGTGCAAATAACATTACCAGAATCGGTGAAGTCTTGCGTAGTATATTTAATTTTATTTGGAGAGTGAATTTCATAAGTTTCTGCATGTAATTTCTTGAATGGTACATTCGTTTCTGGATAGTATATGTAATTGATTTTTTGGAACCATTCAAGGATATAGTAGCAACCTGAAATTATTGTTTCTCACCTGGGATTTACACATGAATTATCCGGTT
Source organism: uncultured Desulfobulbaceae bacterium (assembly GCA_947311315.1). Taxonomy (GTDB): domain Bacteria; phylum Desulfobacterota; class Desulfobulbia; order Desulfobulbales; family Desulfocapsaceae; genus Desulforhopalus_A. Next base: position 44,153 of record CAMZKN010000026.1, read on the forward strand.
CCCACGCTACAAAGAAGGGCCATTAGTGGCCTGTTATTTGTCATTGTTCTCATTCTAGTGCTGAACACAGTATCTACTTTGACGTATAAAAGGGGGGTGGAACAACTTGAACAGCAGGGCAATGTCCGTCTTGAATTGTACATAAATTATCTTGAAGGGATTCTTGAGAAATACCAGAGCCTGCCGGAGCTATTGGCCATAGATAAAAAACTTGTTAAAGCTCTCTTGAATCCGACGGAACATAAAAGAATTGAAACATTAAACAGATATCTGGAAACCATAAATAAGGTCAGTGATACACTTGACACCTATCTAATGAATAAAGATGGTTTGACGATTGCTGCAAGTAACTGGAATGAAAAACATCCGTTTATTGGCAGAAATTTTAGTTATCGACCGTATTTCAAAGAGGCCATGAAGGGGAAGCTTGGCAGATATTTTGCTCTTGGCTCAACGTCTTCCAAACGTGGGTATTATTTCGCGTTTCCCGTGCGAAAAGACGATGAAATCCTTGGCGCTGTTGCTATAAAAATCAACATAGACACAGTGGAGCAAAAATGGGCAGATAGGGATGAGAATTTTCTGGTTTCTGACCCTGATGGGGTTATTTTTATCACTACAAATCCTGAATGGCGCTATAAAACACTTGGGCCCTTGCCTGCAACAACATTAAAAAGGATCACAGAGAGCAAACGGTACCCTGACGCCACACTTACTCCTTTGAGCGATACTATAATTGAAACATCTGATAAAAGGCAGATTTTCAGCGTAGAGGGTAAATCAAAAGCTCAAACAATAAGTGTTTTGAAACAATCACAATATATGCCCCATGCCGGTTGGAATGTTCATATATTAACAGACATTCGTGTTGTAAAGAAAAAGATTATTTTGATTGATATTCTTGTTGCTGCCGGTCTCTTTCTGGCCTTTTTTCTCTCAATAATGCTAATGCAGCGACAGCAACGTTTAGCAGAGATGAAGAAAATCGAAAGGCAGGCTAAAATAGCTTTGCAGGATGCAAATGAACAGCTTGAATCGAGGGTTCTTGACAGGACGCAAAAACTTACAGAAATCAACAAGTTATTGAGAAAAGAAATCCTCGAAAGAAAACAGACTGAAATTAAGCTAAAAAGAACACGAAGAGAATTGATACATGCCGCAAAGCTGGCAGTGCTTGGCCAGATGTCTGCAGGCATTAATCATGAGTTGAACCAGCCACTTGCTGCGATAAGGAGTTACACCGATAACGGCAGACAATTTCTACAAAAAGGTCGATTGGAAGAAGCTCTGTGGAATCTTGAGCAGATAGGTGAACTCACGGAACGAATGGCCCAGATTGGCATCCAGCTCAAGCTTTTTTCAAAAAAATCTAGTGGTCAAATCGTTGCCGTACCGTTTCATGGTATTGTTGATGGCGCTTTGGAAATTTTAAAACCAAGTATAAAAAAAGAAGGCGTCAACCTTGCTGTAAAAATAGATCCGGAAGATCTGGAAGTAAAAGGGAATCATGTCTTGTTGCAACAGGTTTTAGTGAATTTAATCTCGAATGCAATGCAGGCCATTGAGGCACAAAAAGAGAAAATAATAGACGTCGAATGTGTAGAAAAAGAAGGCTTTGTCGTTGTAAGTGTTCAAGATAATGGGTTGGGAGTTCCAAAAAATTTCAGGAAAAATATTTTTGAACCGTTTTTCACCACCAAAAAATCCGGTCAGGGCTTAGGGCTTGGCTTGACCATAAGTGATCGAATTGTTCAGGATCTTGGTGGACATATAACACTTGTACCGTCTTCCACAGGAGCACGGTTTGAGTTCTCATTAAAAAAGGCGTAATTAAAAGTTATGGCGACACAGGGGAGAGTGCTTTTTATCGATGATGAAAAGCATATTCGACAAGCAAACAGACAAACTCTTGAACTTGCAGATCTTGATGTTATTTGTGAGGATTGTGCCGAAAAAGGTCTTCAGATAGTCAATCGGGAATGGCCTGGTGTTATCGTTTGTGATATCCGTCTGCCTAACATGGATGGCCTTCAGTTCCTGCTTGAAGTACAGAAGATTGACAGTGATTTGCCGGTGATTTTGATCACAGGACATGGTGATATCTCCATCGCAGTAAAGGCTATGCGAGATGGTGCATATGATTTTATTGAAAAGCCCTATTCGACTGAACGGCTTGTGAAGACTGTTGTGCGTGGCCTTGAAAAAAGATCTCTTACGCTTGAAAACCGAAATCTGCGACGTGAGCTTGAATTGCACAGCGCTCCGGGGCCAAGAATAATAGGTAGAACCCCTGCAATGGAAAAATTACGATCAACGATTGCCCAAGTCGCAGATACAGGTGCTGATGTGCTTATACTCGGGGAGACTGGTACAGGCAAAGAACTTGTTGCCCGGGCACTTCATGAAAACAGCAAAAGGAGCATAAAAAATTTTGTGGCAATTAATTGCGGTGCTGTTTCAGAATCTATAATGGAAAGTGAGCTTTTTGGCCATGAAGCGGGAGCTTTTACCGACGCAAGATCGACACGAATAGGGAAATTCGAACATGCGAATGGTGGAACTCTGCTGCTTGATGAAATTGAATCCATGCCAATGAGAGTACAGATTAATCTCTTACGGGTACTTCAGGAACGTTCACTTGAGAGGATGGGATCCAATACACTTATACCACTTGATTTGAGGGTTGTTGCTGCTTCAAAAATTGATCTGTTGGAGGCATCCAATCAGGGTTCATTTCGACAGGACCTCTACTATAGATTAAATGTTGTAACTCTTAAAATACCACCATTGAGAGAACGTCGGGAAGATATTCCTTTATTATTCCATCATTTTCTACTGGTTGCCGCACATAGGTATCAGCAGGAAATTCCTACGCCCAGTACTGTTCAAATGAATGCATTGCTTGCCTATTCCTGGCCAGGAAATGTTCGAGAACTTCGTAATTTTTCCGAACGTTATGTTCTGCTTGGCAGGCAGTTTGACTGGTCGCTTGAAAAAATGCTTTCAAATGAGGAAAAAGTACAACATCGATCGCTTTCCGGGCAGGTTGATTGTTTTGAAAGAAGCCTTATCGAACAGGCTCTTGTCGCCTCAAATGGCAGCATAAAAGATGTTATGGAGGATTTAGTCATTCCCCGAAAAACACTCTATGATAAAATGCGGAAATATGATTTAAAAAAAGGTGATTACAAATAACAAAGGAAATAATAGGCGGATTCCCGCCTATTATTTCCTTTGTTATTCTCTACTTTTCCTTCTATCGTTTTGTTTTTACGTTAAGAGTCTCTCTTGTGATGTGTTATAATTAGAAACTGGCGGATTTCCACCAGTTTCTAGTCGTTAGGAATATTTACAGTTATTGTTTTTGTTGTGATATCCGCTAGATAAGACGTTTTGCTGCGTCTGGTCTAACATTTGCAAGGCATATTTCACGCATTTCATGATAGTGTTTCATGTTTATGTGAGCAATTCAAAGAATTGCTTATGTCACTGGTTCTGGTTTATCCAGATTGTTATTCTCAAAATTGGAGGAAAAACGTATGTTACGTACAATTACGACGTTAGTCGCAAGTGTTGCTGTTTCAGCAATGATCTTTACGGGTACCGCTTTTGCAAGTGGTCCAACCGTAATTAAGTTTTCCCATGTGGTCGCAGAAAACACTCCTAAAGGCCAGATGGCTAATAAATTCAAAGATCTGGTTACCGAGCGACTTGGTGGCAAATATGAGGTCGAAGTATTTCCAAACTCGCAGTTATTTGGAGACAATAAAGTTCTTGAAGCAATGCTTCTTGGTGACGTACAGATGGCTGCACCTGCATTGTCAAAATTCAGCAGATATACAAAACAATTACAGATATTTGACCTGCCATTTCTTTTCAGAGATATGGTAGCTGTAGAAAAATTCCAAAAAAGTTCCAATGGCCTTGAGTTGCTTGACAGCCTGAAGAAAAAAGGACTTGTCGGACTTGGATACCTGCATAACGGAATGAAACAACTTTCTTCCAGCAAACCTTTGAAAGTACCTGCAGATGCTCATGGATTAAAATTTCGTATTATGTCTTCAGATGTTCTTGCGGCACAGTTTCATGCTGTCAAAGCCACCCCTTTGAAAAAGCCATTCTCTGAAGTTTTTACCCTCCTGCAGACCAAGGCTATTGATGGTCAGGAAAATACCTGGTCGAATATCTTTTCAAAGAAGTTTTTTGAAGTTCAGCCTTATATCACAGAATCTAATCATGGTCTGCTTGATTATATGGTCGTCACTTCCAAAGAATTCTGGATGGGCGTACCTGAGGCCGATCGCGTAGTTCTCAAGAAATCTCTTGACGAAGCGATTGCCTTTGGTAACGATGTAGCAGCGAAAAAAGCTCTCGCTGATCGTCAAAAAATTGTTGACTCAAAACGCACAGAGATAATTACACTCACGGATGCTGAAAGAAGCCAATGGGTTGAGGCTATGAAGCCTGTGTGGGAAGAATTTGAAAAGCAAATCGGCAAAGATATGATCGACGCTGCATATAAATCAAATATGTAAGACGTACGACTAAAGCAGGTAGAATCCCCGGAAGTACCTGGATATTCTACCTGCATTTATACCCCTGGTGGGGTGTCAGCTAGTAAGAGGTATTCTATGTTTTTACGTTTCATGAATCGTGCCGAAGAAGCGATTATCTGCATCTTACTGGTAGTTACAACACTGCTGGTCTTTGTCGATGTTGTTATGCGTTTTGGCTTTAACACCGGGTTTATGTGGTCACAGGAGCTCACTCTGCATATGTCGGCATGGATGGTGTTATTTGGAGCTTCTTACGGGTTGAAAGTTGGATCCCATATCGGTATGGATGCATTTGTAAAGCTTTTCCCCTCGACAGGACGCAGGATATTGACAGCAATTGCTGCTATTCTTGCTCTTATCTATTGTGGGTTGATATTCTATGGAAGTTGGATATATCTCAAAAAAATGCATCTTATCGGCATTGAACTCGAAGATATCCCTGTACCAGCCTGGTTAGCTCACAGTCTGTTGCTGTTTGGATTTCTCTTTCTTATTATCAGGTTGCTTATGATTCTCTGGTCAGTTATCACCGGTAAAGCTGAGGGTTTTAAACATGCCGATGAGGCAAAAGACAGCATGGAACTCGCTGAAGATATCCTCAAAGAGGAGGCAAAATCATGACCACTATTGCTTTATTTGTACTTCTCTTTGGCTGTATGTTACTCGGGATGCCCATCGCGCTTGCCCTGGGACTTTCAAGTATTGGTACTATTTTGATGTTTTCAGGTGATTCGCTTGCTTCTATAGCCTTGAAATTATTTGAGTCACTTTCCGAACATTATACGTTACTTGCAATCCCATTTTTTATTCTTTCATCCACCTTTTTATCAACAGGTGGAGTGGCAAAACGAATAATTCGATTTGCTCTCAGTCTTGTTGGTCATATTCGTGGCGGAATTGCCATGGCCTCTGTTATAGCCTGCATGATTTTTGCCGCTGTTTCAGGGTCTTCTCCTGCCACAGTCGCTGCCATTGGCTCCATTGTTATTGTTGGAATGGTAAAAGCCGGATATCCTGAAAGTTTTGCAGCGGGTGTCATTGGCAACGCAGGGACACTTGGTATACTTATACCTCCATCCATCGTTATGCTGGTTTATGCTGCTGCTACTGAAGTGTCAGCAGCTCGCATGTTTATGGCTGGTTTTATACCTGGGCTGATGATGGGTTTGATGCTTATGATTGTTATCTATTTTGTCGCCCGTTATAAAAAAATTCCAAGTCAGCCATGGGCAGGTTTCCAGGAGGTATTTGCCTCTGGAATCAGTGCAACCGGTGGTTTGATGTTGATCGTCATTGTTCTCGGATCAATTTATGGTGGTATTGCAAGTCCTACTGAAGCTGCAGCTGTTTCTGCGGTATACGCTTTTGGTGTTGCTATTTGGGGATACCGGGATATGGGGCCATTAAAGGATACTCCCTGGCGGCTGGAAAGTGAAACTTTTGGGGCTTTACTCTTTCGCAATACCAAGGCTTTTTTTCTGACATTGCCTAAAATAGTAACTGACAAAGAAATTAATAAAGTTGTACTGGATGCCTCTAAGGTCTCCATTATGCTGTTGTTTATTATTGCCAACGCAATGCTTTTTGCTCACGTTTTAACAACTGAACGAATTCCCCATCACATTGCTGAACTCATTGTCAATGCGGGTTTGTCGCCCTGGATGTTCCTTATCGTGGTCAATCTCTTGCTTCTTGCAGCTGGTAATTTTATGGAACCTTCTGCAATTTTGCTAATCATGGCTCCGATTTTATTCCCGATTGCGGTGAAACTTGGTATTGATCCCATTCACCTTGGTATTATCATGGTCGTTAATATGGAGATTGGTATGTTAACGCCACCTGTGGGACTTAATTTGTTTGTCATATCAGGTGTAACGGGACATAGTATCGGTTGGGCTATTAAAGCGTGTGTACCGTGGCTGCTTGTTCTTTTGACATTTCTTGCGGTTATTACCTATGTACCGCAAGTATCTCTCTTCCTGCCTGAACTGTTGGATAAGTTGCAGGGATATTGACGAGCCAATTGGTGGAAGTTTCTTTAGAGTTGTGTCGAGTACACAAGGGCTGTTTGCAGAGCGTATTTCTGCAGACAGTCCTTTTTTGTTTCAATCCCACTGAAAATGGTTATATTCTCGAAATCGTTTTTTGAGGTAGTCTTACAAATAATCAATTCATTTGCCAATGGAGCATAGAGATGAAAAATAGTCCTGAAATATCTACAATATTATATACATCTGATCTGGGAAAACAGACCAGGCCCGTTATAAGACATGCACTGGCAATGGCCAAACAATATAATGCCAAAATCATTATGATGCATGTAGTGGAACCTATTGGAGAAACGGCAAAATCAGTCATCAGTTCCTATCTTAATGAAGAGATAACGGATGCGATGCAGAAAGAGGGTATGAAAACATTGCTCGGTACCATGAAAAAGCGTTTAAAGGCTTTTTATAAAGAAGAGTGTGAAGGGGCAAGTGAATCCAGCCTGGTTCAGGAGGTTGTTGTTGTAACAGGTAAGCCAAGTGAAGAGATACTGCGAATTGCTGAAGATGAAAAAGCAAATATGATAGTGATGGGTAAATCAACTAGGAAAGTTCGCGGTATTCGTGTTATGGGGTCTACTGCACGAAGAGTGAGTCGAATGTCACGTGTACCTGTTCTTATTGTTCCTAACTATTGAGTTCTAAATCCATGAAAGAAGAATTCGATGTTTTACTCGCAGCTCCAAGGGGTTTTTGTGCAGGTGTTGAAAGAGCGATAGAAACTGTAAAGCTGAGCCTTGTCACATTTGGTAAACCCGTATATGTGCTGCATGAAATCGTTCATAATAAACATGTACTGCTTGAACTTGAAGCACTTGGTGCTGTTTTTGTTGAGAATTTGAGTGATATCCCCAGCGGTAAAGTATGTATTTTCAGTGCCCATGGTGTTTCAGTGGACGTGGAAAAAAATGCCAAAAAACTTGGATTGAAGACTGTTGATGCAACATGTCCTCTGGTGAGCAGTGTCCACAGAATGGTGGAAAAATATCATCTCCTTGGGTTTGATATAGTCATTATAGGTCACCATAATCACCCGGAGGTTGAAGGTACTGCCGGGAGGTTAAGCGGTGGCAAAGTACATGTTGTTGCAAATGAAGATGAGGCAAAAGATATTATCGTTGAAGACAAGAAAAAAGTTGCCTATGTCACCCAGACCACACTGAGTAAATATGATATCGTTGGTATAATTGATATCTTGAAAAATCGGTTTCCGGAAATCAAAGGGCCAAAATCAAATATCTGTTTTGCCACACAAAATCGTCAGGATGCAGTGCGTAGAATGGTTGAAAATTCTGATATATTGTTCGTTGTTGGATCAAAAAACAGTTCAAATTCGAATAGACTGAAAGAGGTGGCCATTCAACATGGTGTCGAGGCTCATCTCATCGATGATTATCATGATATTGATCCCGCATGGCTTAAAGGTAAGGCTGAAGTTGGTATTACAGCGGGAGCTTCTGCACCAGAGAGACTGGTGCAGGATGTTATTTTCTGGATGCAGAAAAGCGGTGCAAAAAATATATCAGAGCTGGAAGGAATTGAAGAAAAAATTCACTTTAAGCCATCTATTCTCACATCCTGAACGGTCTTGCACTTATGAAGGACTGAGTTTCCCGGTTAATCTAGTCATAGCCTCGGTGACATTTTCCAGGCTGTTGAAGGCAGAGAGTCGAATATATCCATTGCCGCACTTGCCAAAGCCTGCACCGGGAGTACAGACAACGCCTGTCTCTTTCAGCAGTACATCAAAAAATTGCCACGAATCCATCCTGCCGTCAATCCAGATATATGGTGAGTTTTTTCCACCAACATATTTATAACCCAGGTTATCCATTGTCTGGCATATTACACGGGCGTTGTTCATATAAGAGTCAATCAGTTCTTTGCATTGAACTTTGCCTGCCTGGCTGTAAACTGCCTCAGCTGCTCGTTGAACAGGATAGGATACGCCATTGAATTTTGTCGATTGTCTTCTGTTCCATAAACCATGGAGTAACTGTTTGTTTCCGTGACTGTCATAAGCCGTACATTCCTTTGGTACTACAGTATATGCGCACCTGGTTCCGGTAAAACCTGCACTTTTAGAAAAACTGCGGAACTCAATGGCGACTTCTTTTGCCCCTTCTACTTCGTAAATAGATTTTGGCAGAGAGTCATCTGTGATAAATGCTTCGTATGCAGCATCAAAGAGAATTAGAGCTTTGTGTTCTCTGGCGTAATCCACCCAGGTCTTTAATTCGGACTTGGAAATGGTAGAGCCGGTGGGATTATTGGGAAAACAGAGATAAATCAAATCAACTTTTTCTTGAGGCAGGCTGGGGACAAAGCCATTTTCTTTTGTTGCTTCAAGATAAACTATGCCCTGGTATCTACCATCAACAAAGGATTCAGATCTTCCAGCCATTACATTTGTATCGAGATATACCGGGTAGACAGGATCGGGCAGTCCAATTATAGTTGTTTGGGTGAAGAGTTCCTGGAAATTTCCTGTATCACATTTAGCCCCGTCACTGACAAATATTTCATCAGCGCTAATATCAGCACCACGACTTTGGAAGTCGTTGCCGGCTATTGTTTGTCTTAAAAACTCATAACCCTGTTCCGGTCCATATCCTCTGAATGTTGCGTCATCTGCCATTTCATCGATGGCACTGTGGAATGCTTTGATCGAAGCCGGTGTCAATCCTTTTGTTACATCGCCTATACCAAGTTTAATGATCTCTTTGGAAGGATTGCTTTCCTGAAAAGCTGCTACACGTTTAGCTATATCGGAAAAGAGATAGGATGCTTGAAGCTTAAGATAATGTTCATTAATTGTAATCATTTATACGTTTACCTGTTGTTTTCTTAGGAAAAGGGGTTAAGTTATTTTGAAATGATCCAGAAAGATAATAATTATAATTCAATGACAGGGTCTGTCAACTGACAACTCAATATAGATCCCTCAATATAAAGGTATAATGACTATGAGTATTGATACTCCAGCTATTATTTATCGAAAAGATTATATGGTTCCTGAATACGTGGTTGACACCATCGATCTTCGTTTTCAGCTCTATGTAAACAATACTGTTGTTACATCAATTACCACTTTCAGAAAAAAACCTCTTTCTACCAGCGGAGTCGATACACTTCTTTTGAATGGTGAGGATATTGAGCTTAAAGAGATTTCGCTTGATGGCAGGCAGCTTTCCACAAAAGATTATAATGTTGATAAAAAATCATTACGTATTTTCAACGCACCAAATACATTTACACTTGAAATAGTAACCGTTTTATACCCGGCAAAAAACACTACCCTTCAAGGATTATATCAGTCCAATGCAATTTTTTGTACGCAGTGCGAGGCTGAGGGATTTCGGAGAATTACCTATTTCCCGGATCGACCTGATGTCCTGAGCAAATTTACGACACGAATTGAGTCAGAAAAATCGCTTTGCCCCGTCATGCTTTCCAATGGTAATTTAATCGAAAGTGGTGATCTGGATACAAAAAGGCACTATGTGGTCTGGGAGGATCCTTTCCCAAAACCCAGTTATCTTTTTGCACTTGTTGCCGGTCCACTTATCAGTGTACCAGATCACTTTAAAACGCGATCTGGTAAAGATGTTAAGCTGAAAATATTTGTCGAAGAGAGGAATAGAGACAAATGTGATCATGCAATGACCTCTTTGAAAAAGAGTATGAGGTGGGATGAAGAAAGATTTGGCCTTGAGTATGATCTTGATATTTTTATGATTGTCGCCGTTGACGATTTTAATATGGGGGCCATGGAGAACAAAGGATTAAATATTTTTAATTCGAAATATGTGCTTTCAACTCCTGAATCGGCAAGTGACCAGGACTATATCGGCATAGAGTCAGTGATTGCCCACGAATATTTTCATAATTGGACAGGAAACAGGGTGACATGCAGAGACTGGTTCCAGTTAAGCCTCAAAGAGGGGCTGACGGTATTTAGAGACCAGGAGTTTTCTTCTGATATGAATTCGCGGTCTGTTCAAAGAATTAACGATGTTCAGGTGTTGAAAAATTATCAGTTCAGAGAAGATGGCGGGCCGATGGCACATCCTGTGCGGCCTGATTCATTTCTTGAAATAAATAATTTTTATACTGCCACTGTTTACAACAAAGGAGCAGAAGTTATCAGAATGATGCAGACTTTGATAGGTAGAGAAAATTTCAGGAAAGGAATGGACCTCTATTTTGAGCGTCATGATGGTCAGGCCGTAACCTGTGATGATTTTGTGACTGCTATGAGTGATGCATCGGGCGTGGATCTTTCGCATTTTTCTCTCTGGTATAGTCAGGCTGGAACACCTGTTTTAGAAGTAAAGGGTGAATATTTTGCAGAACAGCGTGAATATCGCTTTACTGTCGTGCAAACGTGTCCAGACACTCCAGGCCAAAATGATAAAGAACCATTTCATATGCCAGTTGCAATTGGTCTGCTTGGGAAAAGTGGTGCAGACCTGTTGAAAAATATGCCGGACGGGACACAGGTATTAGAGTTGAAAGAAAAAGAGCAGGTTTTTGCTTTTCAAAATATTGTGGAAGAGCCTGTGCTCTCATTTTTGCGTGACTTTTCTGCACCTGTTAAAGTTCTGCCTTTTCAGAGTAGTGAAGAGCTTTCCCATTTAATGAGATACGATTCAAATTTATATAACAGATGGGATGCTGCCACCAGACTTGCCAGTGATACAATCTTGAAAATAGCGGAAGATTTTAGCCAAAAAAGAGAGGTGTCACCTAATCATGATTTTTTCGGTGGTGTATCACACAGGCTTTTATCATCTTTTGATGATCCTGCGCTCTATGCGCTTTCACTTGAATTGCCTGCAGAAATGACTTTAGCCCAGGATATGGGAGTTATTGATCCAGACGCTCTGCATGACGCCAGACAGTTTGTGAGAAAAGAACTGGCGAAACAGAATAAAGAACACTGGTTAACACTGTATAAAGACAATAAAGAGCAGGGAGCGTACCTCATCACTCCTGCTGCCATGGGCCGCAGGGCAGTAAAAAACAGGGCACTAAACTATCTGATGGCCCTTGATCCTCTTCCTGATGAAGTACTCTCTCTTTGCTCTGAGCAGTACAAAGAATCTTCGAATATGACCGATACCATGGCTGCGTTATCGAACCTTGTGAATCTTAAAAATGAAAAGATTAGAGAAGAAAGTCTGGATGATTTTTATTCAAGGTGGCATGATAATCCTCTTGTTCTCGACAAATGGTTTGGATTACAGGCAATGTCATTTCTTCCAGATACCCTTAAGAAAGTGGAACATTTACTTGAAAATAAGTCATTTTCGATAACTAACCCAAATAAGGTTCGGGCCTTGATAGGAACATTTTGCTCCGCAAATCATGTCCGTTTTCATGATAAAAATGGGGAAGGGTACACCTTCCTTGCCGATTACATTATTGAGCTGAATACGATTAATCCACAAATTGCCGCACGACTTGTAGCACCATTGATTAACTGGAAACGTTATGATTCAGAACGGCAAATACTTATGCTAAAAGAACTTGATCGTATTGCAGCCCATGATGGACTGTCGCGTGATGTTTCTGAAATAGTCAATAAAAGTAGATAGGAAATTATAGTTCAGATGTGCTTCATATTTGTTTATTTTGGACTTCGAAGCGTAATGTGTTACTCGAGAAGACCAAATTAGACGAAGATGAAGTGCAGCTGGAAAGTTACAAGTCATCACGCTCTTTTGTGACAGAAGAGGCACCGATATTTGGGCGGGTGATCCTCCGGCAGGGGAGCTACCTTTCCGGAGTCGTGGCATTCCCCACAGGTTTTTTCAGCTTCCTTCTTGCTTTTTATTTCAAAAAATCGATTGTGATTGGTGTCATGGGGTAAAAAAGCAGTTGTTTCCTCTGGTGCATTGTAGAGAAAAAGAAGAATTCCTCCGCAGAGTATGATAAAAAGACTGTTTACTATTTTTATTTTGTGTGTTTTAAAAAATTCCATCAATTTATCTCAGAAAAAAGGTTGAGAACGTGCTCACTCTCGGGACATCTCGACTGCTTTAAAATTTATAAGTCTTGTTTTCAAGGCAACAAAGAGCAGCTCAAAAAGAAATGTTGAAAGGATATTACTTTTACCGGCAAAAGCCACCATTCTTTTGTGTCGCCTATGATTCTTTATTATGTTCTTCAGTTCATCGCAACGATATAAAGGGTCATGTATTCGTTTGGCAACGGTTTCTCCAGAGACTATAGCTGAGTAAATTCCCTCTCCTGTCAAGCCGGAGGCAAGACCGGCTGCATCTCCGATGAGAAAAATATTGCCAAAATGATATCCTTTAAAATCGTAATTAATATATCCTGCTGAAGGCTGTACCCCTTTAAGAGAAAATCCCTGTTGTTTCGCCCATCGAAGAAAATTTTTATGTAATATTCCAGCTTTGAGTTTTTTATTGTCGACATATGCACCTATTGAGATGCTTCCGTTGTATGGGAAGATCCAACTGTATCCACTTTTAAAAAGAGAACTGTTCAGATACCAGTGCATATCATGTATGTTGCCTGGAATTTGATAATTTATGCCAATGCCAACGGATAAAACGGGTAGATCGAGATACCTTCTCACCATAGAAGAAGATCCATCAGCCCCGACCAGGTGGGTGAAAATTTCCTGTTGATGTTTTTTGGTTACAGTATCAGTGTAGTTCAGACGTGTGCCATTTTCAATAGATGTAACATTGCACCCCAAACGAATCTCAGCACCTGCCTGTAGCGCTTTTTGTGCCATGTGGCGACCAAGTTTTTCTCTATTTATTGTGGCGATAATAGGGGTGGGAGAGGAAACGCATGTGTTCTGGTAACGAGTGTGAATGAATTGTTTGGTGAAAACTTTTTCATGAAGAGCATCAGGAACTTTTTTTATAAGACCGTTCCAGGTAATGCCACCTCCACACGCTTTTTTGCCAATGATACTCTGTCGTTCGAGAACAAGGGTGCTCAGGCCAAGTGTTGCCGTACGTTCGGCGCATGCAAGTCCCCCCGGTCCTGCTCCTACAATTATAACGTCGTATCGCATACTTATAAAATTACAAAAAAAACCTGTCATGAACGTTAAGCTCAAGACAGGTTTCTAGTCAGAATTATAAATGTATAACCATTAATCGTCTTTTAACAAAACAGCAGAAAGATATTCTCTGTTGAGACGAGCAATATTTCTAATGGAAATACCTTTAGGGCAGACAGCCTCACATTCTTTGGCGTTTGTGCAGTTACCAAATCCCTCTTCATCCATTGTTGTAACCATTGCCGTTGCACGTTGTTTGCGTTCAGCATGGCCCTGGGGCAGGAGTGCAAGTTGAGAAACCTTAGCACTGGTGAAAAGCATGGCGGCACCATTAGGGCAACTGGCGACACAGGCGCCACAACCTATACAGGCAGCAGCATCCATTGCATATTCCGCTTTTACCTGCGAAATAGGAATCGTGTTGCCATCAGGAGTCCCGCCGGTGTTCACTGACACATATCCACCGGCCTGGATGATACGATCAAAGGCGGATCGGTCAACCAGAAGGTCTTTTTTTACAGGGAACGCACGGGAGCGAAAAGGTTCGATAACAATTGTATCGCCATCAGAAAAATTACGCATATGCAGTTGGCATAGAGTGATTTCTTTTTCAGGGCCATGAGCAACGCCATCAATCACGGCACCACACATACCGCAGATGCCTTCACGACAATCATGATCAAAAACCACTGGATTTTTGCTTTCCTTCGTGAGTTTCTCATTGAGAACATCTAGCATTTCAAGGAAGGACATGTCGGTATGAATCCCATCCAGAGAGTATGTTTCCAGATTGCCAAGTGCGTCACTATTTGGTTGTCGCCATATTTTCAGCGTCAGATTAATGCTGCTCATATTATCTCTACCTTAAGATTTCAGATTAAAGTCGGCCATTAACGTTGAGCGTTATTTGTAGCTTCTCTGGCTGGGAGTAACAAATTCAAAAGCCAGTTCTTCTTTATGTAGAGCCGGCTCGTTATCCTCTCCAAGATGTTCCCAGACGGAAACGTGTGAATAATTTTTATCGTCCCGTTTTGCTTCATTTTCTTCGGTCTGGCTTTCTTCACGCAAATGACAGCCACAGGATTCTTCTCTTGCCAGCGCGTCGCGAATCATAATGTCTGCAAATTCAAGAAAATCTGCAAGACGACCAGCCCTTTCAAGAGACTGATTCAGTTCTTTTCCTTCGCCGGGAATGTACACATAGTCCCAGAATTTCTGCTTGATTTTCGGAAGTTCTTCAAGTGCTTTTTCTAAATCAGCTTTATTACGGGCCATGCCGCAGTTATCCCACATTAAATGGCCAAGTTCTTTATGAATCTCATCGACTGTGAATTTTCCTGCAGGGCCTCCTGCACTGTTTTTCAACAGTTTTGCTATCCTATCTTCAACTTCTCGCCTTGACGAGAGAAAAGCTTCATCGTGATGGCTTATGGTGTCCAGTTTGTTTGTTCCAAGATAGTGCGCAATGGACGTTGCGATAACGAAATAACCATCAGCAAGCCCCTGCATGAGAGCACTTGCACCAAGGCGGTTCGCCCCATGATCAGAGAAATTGCACTCGCCGATGGCAAAAAGGCCGGGGATAGTGCTCATCAGATCATAATCAACCCATAAGCCACCCATAGTATAATGGACAGCAGGATAGATCATCATTGGCTCTTCCATCGGATTACTGTCGGTAATCTTTTCATACATCTGGAAAAGATTACCATATTTTTTCATAATGGTATCTTTGCCGTCACGCTTAATTGCTTCCGCAAAATCAAGATAGACCGCAAGGCCTGTGTTGCCTACTCCTTTACCCTGATCACACTGTTCTTTGGCATTTCTTGATGCTACATCTCTTGGAACAAGGTTGCCAAAGCTTGGGTATTTGTTTTCGAGATAATAGTCGCGCTCTTCTTCAGGAATATCTGCAGGATTCCTGGTATCTCCATTTTTCTTGGGAACCCAAACTCTACCGTCGTTTCTCAGACTTTCACTCATCAATGTGAGTTTGGACTGATAATCACCATGCACCGGAATACACGTCGGGTGAATTTGCACAAAAGACGGGTTTGCAAATCCTGCCCCACGTTTATGAGCTCTCCAGGCAGATGTAACATTTGAAGCCATGGCATTAGTAGAAAGAAAATAGACGTTTCCATACCCGCCTGTAGCAAGAATAACCACATCAGCAGAAAAGCTTTCTATTTCGCCGGTCATGATATTTCGTGTTGTGATTCCTCTTGCCTTTCCGTCAGCAATAACCACATCCATCATTTCCCGCCGGGTATACATCTCAACTTTGCCTTCGTGTATTTGTCGGGAAAGAGCACTGTAGGCACCAAGGAGTAGTTGTTGTCCGGTTTGACCACGAGCATAAAATGTTCTCGAAACCTGGGCTCCGCCAAAAGATCTATTGGCAAGAGTTCCACCATACTCTCTAGCGAAAGGAACACCCTGGGCAACACACTGATCTATGATCTGATTGCTCACTTCGGCTAGTCTGTATACATTCGCCTCTCTAGAGCGAAAATCACCACCTTTTATAGTGTCATAAAAGAGCCGATGAACGGAATCACCATCGTTTTGGTAATTTTTGGCAGCGTTTATGCCACCTTGGGCTGCTATGGAGTGGGCACGCCTTGGACTATCTGAGATACAAAAAGATTTAACCTGATAGCCCTGTTCAGCAAGCGTTGCAGCAGCGGATGCTCCTGCTAGTCCTGTTCCAACAACGATTGCGCTGTATTTTCTTCTGTTGGCTGGATTAACAAGCTTGTTGGAAAACTGATGGTTCTTCCATTTTTCTGCAAGAGGGCCAGAAGGTACACGAGAATTGAGTTCCATATTTGTAAACCTTGGCTAATTCTATTAATGAATGTTTCTTCTTAAAAAGAGACGGTTATAACGCTGGTGATTAAAATGACGATCCGAGGCCGGTCATAAAATAAAAAGCTACTCCACCAAAAATCACAAAAAAGAATACAGGTACAGCTATTGTGAGTCTGGCAAGTAAAATATCATAGCGAGGATGACTGATTCCAAATGTTTGTAACATGCTCCAGAAACCGTGGCTGAGATGAATAGCCAGGGCCAGAAAAGCAACTATATAGAAAAGGGCGTAAAAGAAGTTGCTCAATAGCTCTTTGACGGTTACTGAAATATTTACGTCTTCAGACGAAAAGGTAAATCCGAAGATATGAACGAACAGAAAAGCAAGAATAACAAGCCCTGTATACGGCATTGTTTCGGATGCAAAAGAATTCTTCACTACTCGGGTTGAAACGGCATATCTGGATTTTGCCACCTGGCGGTTTTCGTAGAAAAGAAAGAGACCTACACCAATATGGGCAAAGACAATCAGCAGGATCGATAAGCTGAAAATGATAACGATGAGGGGGTGGCTATGCAGTTCATCCGCATAACTTTGAAAGACATCACTGCTCATGAATATTGTTGCGTTACCGGCAGCATGGGTAAACAAAAACAGGACTAACAGCAACCCTGTAGTTGCCATCACGAGTTTTTTGCCAATCGAAGACATCAAAAATCTGACAAGCCACATAAATACACCTTGAATGAAGAGTTAGGAGTTAATAGCTCAACCACGGTATGCTGAACAACAAGCCGAGGTAAGCGCCCCAGTAAAAACAAGATAATTTGCCAAGGCACCGATTAATTTGCGTTCATAATATAAAAAAACTGAAAAAAGAAAAGGGGTTTTTAATATTTTAACGGCAAGTAACAGAAATAATATCATTTCTCATGATATTGATAATTTCGTAATACCTCTAACTCTTCGGTATTCCCACACATACTAAAACTGCACTTGTTTTATCAATAATATTTGAACAAGACGGGACTTTTCCTGATGCTTTGATGGATTCAGCCCATGCAATCACAAAGTACAAACGAAACGTAACTACTCACAGGTGCACCATATTCGTACAGGCACATTTGACCGTTATAGCGCCTCTATACTGGCAAATGTGACCGTGCGCAGATGGGGGGCCTGTGAGCAGTTACAACGAAACTATTGTCCAAATCCTCGTATTAGTGATATGGTACCTCCGCTTATGCTCGAGTTCTTCTCCTGCTTACAATGAAACGCTCTGTGGAGATTTTAAATTATGATGGATTTACCTGCCGATCTTTTACCGTATGTAAAATATGTAACACCACCAATCATTGGTGCGTTTATTGGGTATTTGACTAATAGAGTAGCAATAAAGATGCTGTTTCGTCCTTTGAAAGCATGGAAAATTGCTGGGTTAAGGGTTCCAATGACCCCGGGAGTTATACCCTCCAAACGCGCAGATCTAGCAAAAAACATGGGAGAAGTGGTTGGCGATCATCTGTTGACAAGTGAAGAGATTGGAAAGGGGTTGCAGCAGGAGGTTTTTCAGAAGCACTTGTATAATCTCATTCGTGAGCGTCAGACGAACATTCTGCAAAATGATTTGGGCCCACTTCCGTCGATTGTACCTCAAAAATTCCAGGCATATTTTGACATTGCCAGTAAAACTGTTTCCTACCGGATAAAAGAGAATATTTATAAATTTATCCAATCTTCTGATTTTATAGATCTTGTCCAATCTTCATTGGACGATCGTATGGAATCCTTTCTCGATAATGAAATAGGAGTACTTGTATCTGCTGATGAGCGTGAAATATCGTACCTGTTTATAGAAAAGAACTTATCAAGGATGTTTCAGAGTAAAGCAATGGAACAATGGGTGCAGGATTTTGTTCATGAGAAGATATCGGGCATCCTGCAACATGATAAATCGTTAACAGAGGTGTTACCTGAAACGTTACAGCAACTTTTTCTGGCAACCATTGAGAAACAGACTCCTGCACTTTTAGAAAAATTGGCGGGAATTGTCAGTGAGGACGAGGTTCGGGATAAAATAGTACAGGGAGCATGTGTTGGTGTTGAAAATTTTATCGACTCTTTAGGTGGAATGGCCGATATGGTTCGTGGTTTTCTGCGCCCCGACATGGTTGAATCAAAAGTCCGTGAATATCTGGTTGAAAAAAATGATGATATTGTTGACTGGCTCCGATCGGAAGAGGTTCAGGAACGAGTAGTAGTGATATTGCGTGAAAGGAGTTGTGCTTTTCTGAATATGCCCATTTCACAGATATTTAAAACAGAAGATGAAAGTGTAATCGATGATTTTTGTTCTCAATTTTCGTCGCAAATCCTCAATCTTTTACAGGAAGATGATGTTGTCTCCACACTGTCCTCAATGATCAAATCAAATGTTGAGGACAATATTGAATCAGGAGCGTTAAGTCTACGGCAGGTACTTGTAGATCTTTTTGGCAGAAAAGGTATGGTTTCAGCCAAAACATGGGTGAAAAATGAGACCACCAGGATTTTACAAGCACAGTCAAGTCAAAAAGCAATTGACTCAATGATGGATGTTCTTTTTGCGGCTCTGCTCCAGAAAAAAATTGGCAGGCTGGCAAACCTGATTCCACCAGGCATCCAGGACGGGATAACGGTGTCTTTACAGAAAATGACATCAAATATGCTGGCGACAGAAGTTCCAGGGCTCGTTCAATCACTTAATATAAAAAGAATAGTCGTGGAAAGAGTTAATTCTTTAGATCTTTTACGGCTCGAAAGGTTATTACTCTCAATAATGGAGGAGCAGTTCAAGTATATCAACCTTTTTGGAGCACTACTTGGTTTTCTGATCGGTTGTTTAAACCTTATATTTTTATATGGGATTTAGTACGATAGCACTAACTTACTTCAGATTGTCTGTTGCCAGCTGACCACATGCTGCTGAAATATCAGCCCCTCTGGAATGCCTGATAAATACCGTTAAATGTGCATCGATAAGTATTTTCTGGAAGGCATGGATTCTTTTACTGCCGGGATTTTTGAAAGGCAATTGAGGTGATTCATTGTAGGGTAATAGGTTTATTTTACAAGGTATATCCTGCAATTTTCTGGCAAGCTCTCTTGCATCATTGTCAGAATCATTTATATCCTTTAGCAGGATATATTCGAACATTATCCGTTTTCTTTTGGGAAGTGGGAACTGCCTGCACGCATTCAGAAGTTCATCAATGGAGTAACGGTTATTTACCGGCATCAATTTCCGTCTGGTTTCATCGTCGACAGCATGGAGTGAGATAGCCAGATTAACAGATGATTTTTCTCCCAGTTCCTTTAATTTCGTAGCAATCCCACATGTTGAGACTGTAATTCTCCTTGTTGCCAGATCGAGCCCTTTCTGGTGGGTCAGTATCTCAAGAGATGTGAGAACATTATCGAGGTTATTAAGGGGTTCCCCCATTCCCATATAGACAACATTTGTAACTTTGTCAGGGCCTGGAAATTCTCCTGCAGGGAGTGAATCCAGATAATCACGAACAGCACATATCTGATTAACAATTTCAGCAGGTGAAAGATTTCTGATAAATCCCATGGAGGCGGTCATACAGAAGGTACAACCCATGGCGCATCCCACCTGGGAAGAAATACATAGCGTATTTCTATCTGGTTCTGGAATGAGAACTGACTCTATAATATGACCATCATCAAGATGAAAACCAAATTTTACACAGCCATCGTCTGCTTTTTCGATTATAGGATCAGAGTATTGTGATATATAGCTGTTTTCTTCGAGAACCTGCCTGAATACCTTCGCGAGATCAGTCATTTGGGAGAACTTTGTTATCCCTGCTCTGTACAGCCAACTCATGATTTGTCGACCTCGGAAGGGTGGTTGACCAAGACTTGCTACGTAGGCAACCAGATCATCTTCTGAGAAATTTTTCAGATCCGTTTTTTTTGTATGATCACTGCTCATAGTGCTCTTTTATGTTCTGGTATCGTTGCAATGGCGCCTTGTTGTGCCATTGCTATTGCAGAAATGATGGTATATTTATCTCGTGGCAAACGACCGGTAAGTGGTAAATAATTAGAAGCGTGATTTGCATGGAACTGACAACGTTTAAGGTTGAGCTGCGAGACAAGCGTTGATAGTTCTTCCAATATTTCCTGTTGAGTCATAAGGATAAAATTGCCGTTTTTTACATCTCGTACCAATGGTGTATTTGGCAGTGGCATAAAGGTCAATGCGCCTATTTGTCTAGGTGTCATAATATTAAGAGTATTTGCGGTATCGACCGCATGACGCGTTGAATCTGAAATACCGCCAATACCTAATAGTATACTCACAGAGAGGAATATACCACATTCGTTTACCTTTTGTGCAGCGTCTATCATGCTTTTGGCGGTTTCGCCTTTTCGAATAGATCTGAGAACAGAATCGTTGCCACTTTCGAGCCCTATGTAAATTCGATTTAGGCCGAGTTTTTTGAGTTCTAATAATTCGGAAACTGATTTATTTCTTATGGATTTAGCGTTGCCATAGAGAGAAATATGCAAGACCCATGGCAGGTATTTTCGAATAAGAGTGAGGAGGGCGACTAGTCTGGTCTGAGAAAGAATGAGTACATCACCATCTGCAAGAAAGAGCCGTTTTTGCCGGTGACAATGTTGCCCTGCAAATTCGAGATCTTCTACGATCGTCTGCTGTGATTTAATGCTGAATGCAATGTCTTTGTAGGCACCGCAAAAGGTACATTTGTTATGGGAACATCCGACCGTCACTTGAAGAATTATTGAACCAGCTTCGCTGGGCGGTCGGATAACATTACCGATATATTGCATTTAAAACTGTTTTAGTCCACTGGATTTTGTTTTTCGAATTCTTTCATAAACAGTACCAGTTTTTCAACGCCTTCTTTTGGAAAAGCGTTATAAATTGAGGCCCTGCATCCACCGATGGAGCGATGTCCTTTTAATCCTTTCAGCCCGGAAGCTGCAGCTTCTGCTATAAACTGGGCTTCAAGCTCTTTTGTTGGCAGTGTGAAAGGTATATTCATAAAGGAACGAGATTCTTTTTCGGCATGCCCCTTGTAGTAGTCGCTGCTATCGATTGCTGCGTAGAGCAGCGTTGCTTTTTCTCTGTTTTTTATTTCAATCGCTTCAACCCCACCTTGGCCGAGGAGCCATTTTAATACTTCTCCAACAACATAGATAGCAAAGCAGGGTGGGGTGTTGAACATTGACCCTTTATCTGCGTGGGTTTTATAGGAAAGCATTGTTGGTGTGTTGTCTGGCGTCCTGGCAAGCAAATCATCCCTAATAATAACGAGGGTAACTCCGGCCGGACCAAGATTTTTCTGTGCACCGGCAAAGATGATACCAAACTTACTCACATCAATCGAACGGGATAAGATGTCTGATGACATATCACTGACGAGCAGTGTTTTTGTTTGAGGAATGTCGTGGAATTGTGTTCCGTAAATAGTGTTATTGGAGACAAAATAGAGATACTCTGAATTGTCTGCAACTGTGTATTCTTCCTGCTTAGGTACTCTGTTGAAAGTGTCCTCTTCACTGGAAAAGGGCACACTGATATTGCCAAAAAGATGTGCTTCTTTTATGGCTTTTTTGGACCAGGTTCCAGTGTTCAGGTATGTGGCATTTTTCGTTCCACCGAGTAGATTCATGGGAACCATAAAAAATTGACTCGACGCACCTCCCTGCAAAAATAAAACTTTGTAATTATCCGGGATATGCATCAGTTTCCTGAGGCTGGATTCTGCCTGATCTGCAACAGCCATAAATTCTTTAGATCGATGACTACTTTCGATCAGACCAATTCCGGTATTTTTGAAATTGACGACATCTTTTCCGGCCTGTTGAAGAACCTCATATGGTAGTGTTGCCGGCCCTGGACTGAAATTAAACACTCGATCAGTCATAATTTTTTATCTCCTGTATGTAGTATGAAAACAGTATTACTCGCCTGAGCACTGACGTAAGGCCTCATATAAAACAATACCTGCTGTCATGGCAAGATTCAAACTTCTAATATGTGTATTTGGCATGGGAAGTGTATAACATCTTTCATGGTACAGGGTAAGGACTTCTTCGGGTAACCCTTTTGTTTCTTTGCCAAATATAAGATACGAATCCTTGTCAAAATGTGCTGAGGTGTATGGCTGGTCAGTTTTGGTGGTAAAAAAGAAGAGTTGTAATTCTTTTTGAGCTTCGAGAAATGAGTTGAAACTTTCCCAGTAGACGATGTTTACATATTTCCAGTAATCCAGGCCTGCCCGTTTTAAATGCTTATCTTCGGTTGAGAATCCAAGTGGTTTTACCAAATGTAAAACAGAATTTGTAGCTCCACATAACCTGGCTATAGAGCCAGTATTAGGAGGGATTTCAGGTTCTACTAAAACGATGTTAAGCGACATGACAGCCTGCTGTGGGTAGTAATATTTCTTGCCTGAATGAAAGATTTCGAAGAAATATTATATACACGTTGTATTTAGACAAGACAATAAAAAACAAATTAACTTCCTTTTCCTTTGGCTATTCCTTGATATTATACAAATTTATAAAAAACTGTTTTTATTGAAAGAGGAAAGAATTATAACTTTTCATAACCATTATAAGGTATCTTGCACAGGCTATGATGAGTTCACAATATAAAAATATCACCGACTGGCGACTGTGTGTACTGTTACTGGTTGCCTGTTGTGTAGTACTTATTGATTGTTTTCCTGTGTTTGAAAAAAAGAATGATTCCGCAGCATGTGTGCAACTGTATGCTGATAAAAGTGACCAACTGACAACTTTTCTTTCTGATCACGTGGAGATTGGTCATTCATTTGGTGATGTTCCAGTAACTCTTGCACCATTTTTTTTCAAACCACTTAACATCAACAGCGCTGATAAAAATATGCTTATGACTGTGAAAGGCATAGGGCCAAAACTTAGTGACAGTATTGTCATGCAACGTAATTTGCACGGTCCTTTTCAATCAATTGACGATCTCTTGAATCTCAAAGGTGTTGGCCAAAAACGAGCAAAATATTTTACTGAAGTATTTTCATTTGGAGAGTTACATTGAACAGCAAAGAGATAATCAATGGCCCGGTTCTTGTACTGATAGGACCTACGGCGATTGGAAAAACAGATCTTTCACTTTCGCTTGCCGAACAGTTCAAATGTGAAATTATAAGCGTTGATTCCATGCAGGTGTATCGTTTTATGGATGTGGGAACGGCAAAAGCTACAAAAGAGGAGAGGCGGAGAGTTCCACACCATTTAATTGACATTGTAAACCCTGATGAAAATTACGATGCAGCACGATTTGTCAAAGATGCAAGATCTGCAATAATTGATATCCATGGCAGAGGTAAAATTCCTTTACTTACCGGTGGAACCGGTCTTTATCTCAAGGCATTGTTTGAAGGTATTTTCTCGGGAGTTGATGCAGATCCTCAAATACGAAAAAGACTGGAAAAAAGATTGGCATCGGAAGGAGTTAATGTTTTGCATGAAGAATTGGTGGCATGTGACTATAGTTCTGCAAATAGAATACATGCTAACGATAAGCACCGGCTTCTCCGGGCTCTTGAGGTTTTTCTGTCGACCGGAAAGCCATGGTCTGAGCATCTCAGAGAACATAAAGAACAGAATAAGGGTGACCGGTTTCCTCAGGCGCTGTTATTAGGGTTGACCTGCGAGAGAAGTGAACTTTACGATCGAATCAATGCAAGATGTAAAGAAATGCTCGGCAATGGATTAGAGGAAGAGGTTCGTTCATTACTACAGCTGGGGTATAACAGAAAATTAAAAGTTTTCCGATCTATAGGTTACAAACACATGCTTCAGTATATTGACGGGGAATTTGATCAAACAGAAATGTTGACACTTTTGTCGAGGGACACCAGGCGATACGCTAAACGCCAGTACACCTGGTTCTCAAGACTGGAAAAACTCAATTGGATGCAAGTCGCACAAAAACAGAAAATTTTTCAGCAAGTTGAGAAATGGAAAAGAGAGGTACAATGAAAATTCCCCAACCTCTAATAGAACTCCTCGAGGCAAGGGGAGTGTCCGGGGAGAAGGATATAGGTAATTTTTTGTTCCCAAAACTTAAAGACCTCCCAGCTCCGGAATTACTGAAAAATTTGCCGGAAGCAGCGCATCTTATAGCACACTATATAGATGCCGGAAAAAAGATTATTGTTTGGGGTGATTATGATGTCGACGGTACTACCGCAACGGCGCTGTTGATTCAGTTTTTCAAAGAGTTTGGCGTTAAAGCTGAGTGGCATATCCCAAACAGGCTCAAAGAGGGGTATGGGCTGAACATTGAATGGTTTAAAGCGAATGAACAAACATTGCCCAAAGAAGGTTTTCTTGTAATAACAGTTGATTGTGGAATATCAGACAGCATAATTGTTGATGAGATACAGGAAATGGGAGGGGAGGTTATAGTTACCGATCACCATTCGATCAAAAAGAATAATCTTCCGAATTGTCTCGTACTAAATCCTAATCAGGAAGAGTGTGGCTTTTACGGTTATAAGCTTGCAGGTGTGGGGGTTGCTTTTTATTTGGCAGCTGGCCTAAAGTCAGAGATGCAATTAAACTACGAAACAATATGTTCCAGGATAAACCTAAAGCAGTATCTAGGTTTTGTGGCTCTTGGTACTATTGCTGATCTGGTTGAGCTCACCCCGGTAAATCGAATTTTGGTACGGGGTGGACTTGAAGCTCTAGTGGAAACAAAATTTATTGGCCTTAAAGCACTATTGCAGTCGTGTGGTATACGTTCAGGTCAAATTCATTCGGAAGATATCGGTTTTTTGATTGGCCCAAGAATTAATGCAGCAGGCAGGCTGGGGAGGGCGGGAGTTGTTCTACATCTCTTAACGGAAGAAGACCCCCAACGAGCCAGGAGTTTAGCTGAAAAACTCACACTTTTTAACGAAGAACGGAAAAAGTTGACAGTATCGTGTCTAAAAAGTGCATTAACAACACTGGATAAAGAATTAATTATAGGTAATAAATGTATTGTTGTGACAGGGGACATACATCTAGGCGTCGCGGGAATTGTAGCATCAAGGCTCGTAGAGCTGAATAATGTACCAGTCGTAGTTTTTGCAAAAAAAACCTGCGATGACGGTTCAATAACCTATATAGGATCAGCAAGATCCATTGAAAATGTGAGTATTATAGAATTATTCAACAATTGCGCGGAATTTATTGTGAAATACGGTGGACATGACATGGCCGCTGGTCTTACTGTAGCCGCAGGTTGTAAGCAAGAGTTTGAAAAAATGTTTATATCTTTTGCTCAAAAATCAGTTAAAAAAAGAGTCCAGGCGAATAGAAGTAAACACGATATTACATGTCCCATATCCTTATTAATGTCAGAAAACTATTTAAATATATTGAGCAAATTTGAACCATACGGGCCTGGCAATGAACAGCCTGTTTTTTTGGACTCATCAGCGTGCGTTGTTGATTCCAGAAAAGTAGGCAGGGGGGCTGAACATCTCAACCTTACTTTCCGTGGCAAATTTTCAAACTACAAAGGTATAGGGTTTGGCCTTGGTGATCGTTTGAATGAAATCCAGAACAATCCAACAAGAACAACACTTTATACGCCGACACGCAATAGATTTCGTGGCAACGTAAGCTGGCAGGTACGAGTAATAGATATTTAAAACTTCATTTATTCTGTATATTCGGCAATATGCGTGCAACCAATGAAATTAAATTGTGCCATTTCCGTTGGGTGACTATCTTATGTGTCATAAAATATCTATTGAAATCATTTTTTTGCCAGAGCTCTTTTTCACGATAGTGTACTTTTCAGCTTCAAGTCATTTTGCAAAATAGATCCTTGTTTGGATTGAACTAGGTTCTGCTATATAAATTTTGCCAAAAGCTGGGTTTTAAAAATCCATTCTCTACAGTTCTTTTTCAGCGCGTTCCTTTTTTTCACCTCCATTTTTAGTTTTACGCCTTTAATCTTTTCGAAATCCAAGTTTTGAATTAACACTAACTAAATGCCAGATTGAATATGTTTAATCCCCGGCTTTAAATTTAAAAGAAAAAGGTGAGGCTGGCCTGATTGTACGTAAGTATGAAAAGAGCGTATCTTCTTTAATTAATACAATATATTCCGTACTACACATAATATACATTATGCGACATTATGAAATGTGTGAAATAGGTGGTGTGGGATATGTCTAAACCGATTCTTGGTTTAAAATTTCATCCAATAGTGCTATAAGTAAGCACAGTAGGCCCTTTCATCTATTTTAGGTTTGT
This sequence comes from uncultured Desulfobulbaceae bacterium, assembly GCA_947311315.1. Lineage (GTDB taxonomy): Bacteria > Desulfobacterota > Desulfobulbia > Desulfobulbales > Desulfocapsaceae > Desulforhopalus_A. The sequence goes on from CAMZKN010000026.1 coordinate 70,955, forward strand.
ATTATTTTTGTTAAGTTGCGCGAATTCAACGTGATAATCAGGTTTTATTAATGTGTCGTGGAGATTGTAATGAATAGAGATATTTACCAGGAGCCACTTGTTGGTCGATATACAAGTCATGAGATGCAGGAATTGTTTTCTGAAAAGCAGAAGTTCACCACCTGGCGAAAATGTTGGCTAGCTCTGGCTGAAGCACAGTTTGAGCTAGGGTTGACAGATATCATCTCCCCAAGCATGATTGAAGAACTTAGAAATAACATTAATAATATAGACTATGGTGTTGCTGCAGCTAAAGAAAAAGAAATCCGCCATGACGTTATGGCCCATGTATATGAATATGGGTTGAAGTGCCCTTCCGCTGCAGGAATAATTCATCTGGGAGCTACGTCTCAGTTTGTTGTGTGTAATACAGACCTGCTTATACAAAGAAAAGCAATGCTACTTATCAGGAACGGTTTACTGCAGGTTATTCAAAATCTTGCCCACTTTTGCAGGAAGCATAAGGCATTGCCAACATTGGGATTTACACACTATCAACCTGCCCAGCCTACCACTGTCGGGAAACGAAATACTTTATATCTTCAGGATCTTATTATGGATCTGGATTATATCGATTGGTATTTAGCACAAATAAAAGCACGTGGAGCTAAAGGTACTGTCGGAACACAGGCCACCTTTCTTGAACTGTTTAAAGGCGATCATCAAAAAGTTCGAGAGTTAGATAAACTGGTTGCCGAAAAATTGGGTTTTGATTCTGTATTTCCTGTAACTGGCCAGACTTACACCAGAAAACTAGATATGAAACTTGCTGAAACTCTCGCGGGTATTGCAGCCTCATGTCATAAATTTGGTGTTGATCTTAGGCTTTTGTCAAACTTAAAAGTTCAAGAGGAGCCATTTGAAGCGAAACAGACTGGCTCTTCCGCAATGGCCTATAAAAGAAATCCTATGAGATCAGAACGTCTCACTGGACTTGCCAGAAAATTGATGAATCTTCCTCAAAATTTCGCAGCCACATATTCAAATCAGTGGTTTGAAAGAACTCTAGATGATTCAGCGATAAGAAGAATGGATATCCCCCAGAGTTTTTTACTGGCCGACGCTATACTAAAGCTAATTATCAACATTACATCAGATATGGTTGTATTTCCGGCACAAATAACGAAACACTTGAAGTCAGAAATCCCTTTTATGGCAACTGAAAAAATCCTTATGGCCGCCGTAGAAAAAGGAGAAAGCAGGCAGGACATGCATGAAATAATAAAAGAGCACTCCTTTGCTTCAGGAAAGGTAGTCAAAGAGGAAGGCGGTGACAATGACTTATTGTTTCGAATCGCTGATGACCCGAGAGTCCCCTTCTCTATTGAAGAGATAAATGGGCTTGTTGGAGATTTTGCGCAATTTACTGGTCGAGCCAAAGAACAAACAGAAGAATTTTTGGCAGAAGTTGTTGATCCGCTTTTGCAAAAAAACTCGCAATTCATGAAAAAAGTGGATTCCAGTTTATCCGTTTAATATTATCCTATTATGACTGAATTAACCGCAATATATCTAATAATTATGCCAGACAAGTTTCATTACTTAAAGTTTATCCTGGAAGCTTATGACAATCTGGCGATCCTTTCCAGTTATGATAGTAAGAAAGGTATTGTTGTTGTTCGATTTCCTGATTCAATGGGAAAAGATCTGATCGATTTGTTATCCTTTTTGGCCCCGGCTCTCTCATCACAGTATAATTGATTTTTTTTATCCATCCTGCTCTAATTTATTGATATTATCTACATGAAAATAAAGACATTTTATATAAAGACGTTCGGTTGTCAGATGAACGAAAGAGATTCTGAGATAATGGCACAGTCTTTAGGGAAATTCGGTTATCAGCCTGGCACTGATTTGTATGAAGCAGATCTTGTAATTCTTAATACCTGTTCAATACGAGCAAAAGCTGAACAGAAAGTTATGAGTTTGCTCGGTTATCTCAGGAAGGCAAAAACTAAAAATCCTGCAATGAGGATATGTGTTGCCGGCTGTGTTGCCCAGCAGGAAGGTGGTCGGATAATAAAGCGAATGCCACATGTGGATCTGGTGATTGGTACACAGAATATTTATAAAATCGGCACATTGATAGAAGAGGTAGAAACAACAGGAAAACAAATTGTTACATCGCTTGAGGACGACTATGTTATCCCCCATGTATTGCCGGAAATTGCAATTACGAAGAGCAATGACTCTTCGATGGATGACTCTATTGCCCCTCCCGCTTACGCAAAGTTTGTTACCATTATGCAAGGATGCAATAATTACTGTACATATTGTGTTGTTCCATACACCAGAGGTAGAGAAGTATCACGAAAAAACAATGATATAGTTGATGAAGTTAAAGTTCTCGTAAGGTCGGGAGTCAAGGAAATAACTCTACTTGGTCAGAATGTAAACTCTTACGGGAGAACAAACAAAGTATCAGATTCAGCTACATACAATTTCTCTAATCTCCTTAGAGACGTCTCGCAAGTGGAGGGATTAGAGAGGTTGCGCTTTACTACGTCAAATCCAAAGGATTTGACAGATGAGCTTATGCAATGCTTTAAAGACATTAAAAACCTCTGCCCTCAATTTCATTTACCTGTGCAATCCGGCTCCAACGCTATACTCAAGAAAATGAATCGGAAATATAGTGTTGAACAGTACTTTGATCATGTAGAACATTTACGAGAATATTGTCCAGAAATAGCATTAACTACTGACGTCATCATAGGGTTTCCGGGTGAAAAAGACGAAGATTTCGATGCTACTATGAAGTTACTTAATGATGTCAGGTTCCATGGCTCATTTTCTTTTAAGTATTCAGACCGCCCTGGTACAGTTGCAAGCACATTTGAAGGCAAAGTCGAGGAAATTGTCAAGTCGGAACGTCTTGCAATATTTCAAAAACGACAGGACAAAATCAGCCTTTCAAGAAACCAGGAATATGTGGGGACGATAAAACGAATACTCATAGAGCGTTGTGGAAAAGATGGGTGCAGGGGCAGAACGGATACCAACCACATTGTCCATCTTGAGAACTGTTCAGAGCTCAAGGGCGGGGAAATGATCGATGCTAAAATAAGCCACGCGGGACAACATTCTCTGCAGGGGGTTACAAGTAAATAACAGTATGGTGTTGTATTTGTTTGAGACCTGCCATCAAAGCAGGGTAACTACCTTATTCTTCTGGCTTCTCAGGTTCGATCAAGCCTGGCAAAGAGAGGTTTTTTTTAGGTGGTGCAATCCCTTTGCCGGTAGAAGCTGAAACCCTTCTTACAACTCTGGTTGACACACGTTTTCCCTTGGCGGCCACGTTTTTGATTAAAAAGTCATCGAAAGAAATTTCGATGGAGTTAGTTCGAGCTCTCGCCGATGGCATCATATTGATTTTAGCAAAATTATTTTCACCAAAACTCATAAGTAAAATCTTCGAACGTTTATGTTCTGCAAATAAGTGATATTCCTTGTCAAGTATAAAACTTGGCGTTTTAAATCGTTTTACGTAAGCCAGATTCTCGGCACCATCTCTATAAATTATATTGAAAACGGCGTTTTTCTTTACAATACCAAACCACTCTAGATCCTGCCCCACATAAAGTTTTTCTGTAACCGGTAGTATTTTGTACATACCGTTTGTGAAAATAAGGAAAAGCTTGTCGTATTCCGAGCAGGTAATGGTTTGATCGTGCTTTGCATCGGTTTCTTTTATGTGATGGCCAAGGAAGCCGGATTTTTTATTGTAAACAACAGCAAGGTTGGACAAGGCTACCTTCCTATAACTTACCTCAGAAAAACATGTTATCTCGGTTAATCTTGGGAAGTATTTACCATATTTTTTGAGCAGTTTGTTCAGAAAGTCAAGCGTAAAGGAAACCATATCCTCAAGAGATTTGGTGATAGCTTTAATATCTTTTCGTATAGCTTTTATCTCTTTCTGCTGTTTGTTGATGTCATATCGTGAAATTCGTTTAATTCGAATCTCCAACAAGCGCTCTATATCCTCTTTTGTTACAGGGCGTACAAATTCATCTGAAAAGTCAGCAAGTGCTGTATCGACACTTTCTACCACCATCTTATAGTTTTTTGCTTCTTCAATATTTTTATAAAGTCTCTCTTCTATGAAAATTTGTTCAAGTAGCCTGGCATGGAGTTTTTCCTGTAATCTACTGAACTCAATCTCAAGCTCTTTCTGCAGGTCATCTTTCAGTTTAAAGGTATTGAGTTTGATGACATCACTGACCGTTGACGTCTCAGGATTGTTGCCATTGATGAGTGTCAGGTTGGGTGTAATGGAAACCTCACAATCAGTAAAGGCGTACAGTGCTTTTATGGTATCCTTTGCGTAAATTCCTCTAGCCAGTTTAATTTCAATTTCTACGTTTTCAGCAGTGTAGTCGTTAATGGATACAATCTTGATTTTTCCGGCTTTCGCTGCTTTTTCAATGGAATCGGTCAATGACTGTGTTGTTGTTGTAAAAGGAATTTCCTTTATAAGGATTGTTTTTTCATTATATTCTTCGATCCTTGCCCTACACCTGATTTTACCATTACCGTCATCGTAACTGGTTACGTCTACAAGCCCCTTTTTGAGAAAATCAGGGTAGAGTGTGAATTCCTCACCGACAAGTATCTTTTTTTGTGCTTCCAGAAGTTCGCAAAAGTTATGGGGAAGTATCTTTGTGGCCATTCCAACAGCTATGCCTTCAGCCCCCATGAGAAGAAGTAAGGGGATTTTTGCTGCGAGGGTAACCGGTTCTTTCATCCGGCCATCGTAGGAATCAACAAATTCGGAAAGGTCTTTATTGAAAAGTATTTCTTTGGCCAGGGGAGAGAGTCTGCATTCAATGTATCTGGCAGCGGATGCACGGTCACCTGTGAAAATATTGCCAAAGTTCCCCTGCTGATCAATGAGGTAACCTTTGTTGGACAGATTGACCAGAGCGGCAAAAATTGATTGATCACCGTGGGGATGGAGTTTCATTGTTTCGCCAACTACATTGGCAACTTTATGAAAACGACCATCTTCCATATTATGGAGTGTTTGCAGGATGCGTCGTTGTACAGGTTTCAGGCCATCCTCGACATGTGGAATTGCACGTTCGCGGATAACATATGAGGTGTATTCTAAAAAATTCTCATCAAACAACTGGTGTAATTTTCCGGGCTGTGATTCCATTCCTTCCTTTAGGTTGAACTGTTGGGAATAAAGTTAATGTTAATTCTACTTATTGGTCGGTAATAACCAGGTTTTCCATGATATATTGTTTTCTTTGCGGGGTGTTTTTACCCATGTAAAAAGAAAGCACTTTTGTCACTTCACTGAGGGAGTCCAGGGTTACACTTCTAAGACGAATGTTGTCGTCTATGAATTGTTTAAACTCTTTAGGCGATATTTCTCCGAGTCCTTTAAACCGGGTTGTTTCAACTGGAGTTTTCTTTGCCCCCCTGCCCTGAAGTTTTTTGGTTCCCTGTTGCCTTTCCTTTTCAGAATAGCAGTAAATGGTTTCTTTTTTTGTTCTCACTCTGAATATGGGTGTCTCAAGAATATAGATATATCCAAGTTTAACTAACGGTTCGAAGTAGTGAAGAAAAAATGTAAGCAGCAAATTTCTGATATGCAGGCCGTCGACATCGGCATCTGTTGCCAGTATTACTTTATCGAAACGTATATTTGAGATAGAATCCTCAACGTCAAGAGCCCTCATCAAAGAATACATCTCGTCATTTTTGTATAAAGTAACAAGCTTTTGCCCAAAAACGTTCATGGGCTTGCCTTTTAAGGAAAAAACAGCCTGGGTAAGCGGGTCTCTGGATGCAACAATAGAGCCTGCTGCTGACTGTCCTTCTGTAATGAACAGCATGTTTTCTTTATCTTTATCTGATTTCTTTTTTCTGGAGGGATGGTATTTGCAATCTTTGAGTTGATCTATTTTTAAAGCAACCTTTTTAGCCTTTGCTCTGGCTTCGGTGCGCACACTCTGTAGTTCTTTCCTGACTTTTTCATTATGGACGATCTTATCAATAAGTTTTTGTGCAGAATCTGTATCTTTGTATAATGCGCTGGAAACCGCATTTTTGACAGTGGTGGCAATCCAGGATCTTACTTCCGTATTGCCAAGCTTGTTTTTTGTCTGGGATTCAAAAACCGGATCCTTGATTTTGATTGCAAGGGTACCAATTATGCCATCCCTGACATCAGTATTGACAAATTTTTTGTTTGAATATTCGTTAATACCTTTGAGTATACCTTCGCGAAATGCAGAAAGATGTGTTCCTCCTTCACTTGTGTAGGTTCCATTAACAAAAGTATAGTAGCAGTCGCCAAAAGTGTCAGTATGTGAAAATGCAAATTCCAGTGTTGCGTCTTTGTAGTATATAGCCGGATAGATATTGGCATCTTCGAGTTCTTTATCTAAAAGATCCAATAATCCGTTGGAAGAGAAAAACAGTTTTTTGTCAAAATAGATTTTAAGTCCGGCATTGAGATAGGCGTATCTCCATAACCGTTTTTCAATAAATGAAGCATCAAACTGGAAATCTGTAAACATGGCCCTGGAAGGCAAAAACTCTATAACTGTGCCATTTTTTTCTTTCGTATCCCCTGCTGACTGATCAGTTAATTTTCCATTTTCAAAGTGAGCTGAAGCAAACTTTCCTTCGCGAAAGGATGAAACAATAAAAGTATCAGAAAGTGCATTAACAGCCTTTGTGCCTACGCCATTGAGACCTACTGAAAATTGAAAAACATCAGTATTATATTTTGCCCCGGTATTAATAATTGAAACACAATCGACGAGTTTGCCAAGGGGAATACCCCGACCAAAGTCTCTGACTTTAACGTGCCCGGATTCACTAATAGATATATTAATTCTTTTGCCGGCTCCCATGATAAATTCATCTACGGAATTGTCTACGACTTCTTTGAGCAGAATGTAAATGCCATCATCCTGATTTGAACCATCCCCCAGCCGTCCGATATACATTCCCGGACGTTTGCGGATATGTTCAAGAGAACTCAACGTTTTTATCTTACTTTCATCGTAAGTATGTGTAGATACATTCATAATATGGTGACCTGTCTGGTTGAAAATTATTTACAACAAGGCATATTATTGTATTTGAGGTGAATAAGCAATACTGCGTGAAGGAAAAAAATCACATCATTCGAATTCGCTCACAGTCAGGACAGATCCATGTCGGACCATTGCTTATTCCCCATTTGTTTTCTTCAAAGCACTCTTTGCAGATCATAAAACCACATGGACAGCTCCAACAGAAGGCCTGTTTCTTTTTGCAGCAATGGCAAACGTATTCCCCGATTTTCCTTCTTCTAAAACTCGTTTTCTTTTTTTTATTTATACTATCAGCCATGCTGCACCTCAGTATGGACCCAGTTAAGATAATGCTTTTCCACCAAGCTGGTTTCAGTTCCTACAATTTCAGGAAGTTCGTAGGGATGATTTTGTCGTAATACTTCGCACACAGTTTTACATGCTGAAGGCGTTGTTTTAACATTCAAAACAAACTCTTCTGCCCGGTTAATTTTCCCTTCCCACCTGTACATGCTGGTTATCGGCCCGGAAATTTGAGCGCAGGCAATGAGTTTGCGCTCGATAAGTATTGTCGCCAGTCGTTCTGCGTCTAGTCGATGTTCAACAGTAGTTGATACTATTGTAATTGATTTCATATCTTGTCATTACAGTATGTTGTAGCATTGAGGGTTTTCCATCCAGATTAAAAAATTTTCAATTACCATTTTTATACATTTGTTTGAGCGAATGCTTCCTTTTTTTTTCTGAATATAATACCTTGTTGGCTAAACTAAAATCTCCACAAGTAGGCATAAGAGCCTTGTGAGCGCTAATCAGAAAAGACCAGTTTTTCCATATATCCATGACTTAATTGATATTTCATTAACAATGATCGTAGTTATTTGAGGCTGATATAATGATTTTTGTGATCGACATCGGTAATTCCCATACAGTTACCGGAATATATAAGGGTAAAAAACTTATCGCTGAATGGCGATTGCAGTCCAACGCTAAAAGTACGGCGGACGAACTGGCTATTACCTATTCTATGTTGTTTGACATTTCAGGAATAGAAAAAAAATCTATCTCAGGGGTTATTATTTCGAGTGTGGTTCCCACTCTTGAAGCAGCCTGGGTCTCTTGTTGTGATAAGCATTTCTCCCATCATTGCCCCCGGAATCCGTTTGTTGTGAAAGTTGAAAAAATTTCCAGTCTTATTTCAGTGGCACTGGATAATCCTGCTGATGTTGGCGCAGATCGTCTGGTAAACGCTATTGCCGCCTGGCGTATTCACAAGAATAAACAAATTATAATTGATTTTGGTACGGCAATAACTTTTGATTGTGTAACGGAAACCTGCGAATATCTTGGTGGTGCAATCCTGCCTGGTATTGCTATTTCTCTGGAAGCGCTTGCAAATAAAACAGCCAAACTGCCTCATATTGATGTGTCAGAAGCACCGTCCGGCATTATTGGCAAGTCCACTGTTCATGCAATGAAGAGTGGAATACTCTATGGTTACGGTGCAATGATAGATGGCGTTGTCAAAAATATCAAAAATGAAATGGTTCAGTCATCGTCAGAAAAATTCACCGTTATGGCGACGGGCGGAATGGCAAAACTCATTGCACCATTTGCTCATTCCATAGAAACAATTGACCCGCTGTTGACCCTTAAAGGATTGGAATATATATACAGACAGGTTACCGCTAAATGATTGCTCCCCTTCACCCTCCTGCTTTGAAAAAAGGAGATACTATTGCAATAGTTGCACCGGCAGGCCAACTGAGCTCGGATCGATTATTCGAGCAGGGGGTGGAAATACTCAAGCAGATGGGGTTTAAGGTCGTTTTTCCAGGAAGCCTCTGGCCGGGTAAAGCCTATCTTGCAGACAGCGATGAAAAGCGGAGCCTGGAGTTCAATACTCTTTTACGCAACCCCGATATACATGGGTTGGTTTCTCTTCGTGGTGGTTTTGGTTGCCTGAGAATGATTGACAAAATCGATCTCAAACAGGTACAAAAAAACCCAAAAATAATAACTGGTTTCTCTGATGTCACCATATTGCAAAACTTTCTGATTCGGCAAACAGGCCTTGTTACAATGCACGGACCAGTTTTGACTTCACTTGCTACATCAACAAATCTAGCTTTGGAAAGATATTTTCAATGTTTAACTGGAAGCTGGTTATCTGAAATTGATATTTCCGGCATAGAGGTACTACAAAAGAGCGATACAGTCACTGCCCCACTTATTGGTGGTAATCTTGCCAGTCTCGTTACATTCCTTGGTACACCTTATGATTTTAAATGGGATGGGAAAATCGTTGTCCTTGAGGATACAAATGAACCACTTTATAAAGTTGATCGAATGCTGACTCAGTTGAGCCTTGCCGGAAAATTCGCGAGGTTGTCGGGTTTAATTCTCGGGGGGTTTTCCGGTTCTCCTGTCGCTAGCGATGTCGAAAAACGTCGATACATCGAATCAATATGGAGCAGAGTTGCAGCTGTTTGTAAGCAAGGAAACTATCCTATCTGGGGAAATTTCCCCATTGGCCATTGTCCGGAAAACCTTACGTTGCCGCTCGGTTCTTTTGCTCAAATGGATAGTAAAAACAAACGGCTGCTCTTTTCCTGAAATGACTTGTGTTTTGGGGATATGCGTTTGACTTGAAACAGTAATAATGCTATACAAGAAGTGCTGGGAAATAGGCTGGGCTCAAAGCAGCTCAGTAATCTGAATTAATAATAACCTTTGTAAAGATCAAATGAAAAAATTATTCAAAAAACTCCTCATTCTTGGGTTCGTCTGTCTTTTTAGTTCTTCAACAGCATTTGCTGCGAATTACCTTACTGTGACCACTGATAATGCTAATGTCAGGACTGGGCCCAGCACCAAATCTCCGGTATCGATGGAACTTTTTCAGGGATACCCTCTGAAGATTACTAAAACTCAGGGTGAGTGGTATCGAGTTACTGATTTTGAAAAAGATTCAGGCTGGATTCATAAAAGCATCGTTAAGAAATGCAATACTGTTATTGTCAATGCCAAGAAAAGTGTCAATATGCGTTCTGGTCCTTCCACCGGAGATTCAGTAGTTGCGGATGTTGAGCGCGGAGTTGTCCTGACAAAACTAAAGCGTAAAGGGAAATGGACAAAAGTGCAGCACAGCAGTGGTACTGTTGGCTGGATTTATAATTCGCTTCTATGGCCCTGATTTTTTAATGTAGTATTTTTAGAATTGATAAATCAAGTGCAAGGGGTAGTCGAACAGACTTACCTGCCTTATTTTTGAAAAGAAGAAAACCTTGTTCCAGGCAGCGATAGAGGAGATCTCGTGTTATCTCCACATCTTTTTTACAGTAATGTTGAATCAGGTCTATCCTGCCTTCCTTGTACCATTTAAGTGCCTGTAGCCCATCTGATGTCTTTGTTGTGCCCAATGTCTCTTCAGCAAGACGGTTAAGGCTCAGTCGGTAGCCAAGGTAGCCATGGATTTCTTCGAGTAAGTCCAGTGTCGGTAACTCATTGAGGTTTGCACTGGTGTACGCTGATAGTACCCTGTTATCAAAACGCTTATTGTTAAACCCCACCACCATATCAAAGCTTAGCAGATGTTTGATGAAATGTTTTATTTCATGCTCAAGGTATGTGAAACTTTCAGCGGAAACTGAGTCATAGACCACTGCAACAGAGACACCCATCTTATGCGCCTTACCCCATCCGCCGACCTCCTCTGCTGAACGAATTGTTTCCACATCAAAAACACCAAAATTACTTGGTAAAACGTCTATTCCTTTTTTCGCTAGTAATTGAACTTCACTTTTTTGCTGAAGATCTTTTTGCAAAAATTCCACCTTGTTTAAATGAGTATTTATTCCCACATCAAAATGATTTTCAGTCAAAATCTGGTTTAAAAGAAAGAGACATGCCTTTTTATCTATAGGACGATTACCAGAGCCACATTTTGGCGAATGGACACAGGAAGGGCAACCTGTTTCACACTTGCATAAGGCAACTGCCTGTTGAGTTTGCTTGAGCAGAGAGTCTATTCTATCAAAAGCCTCTTTATTGAGACCAACGCCACCCGGGTATCCATCATAAATGAATATTGAAGCCATTTCGGTCTGCTCATGCATTGGGCATGAAATCCCCCCGATATCGTTTCTGTCGCAAAGAACCAATAAAGGGAAAAGAGCTATTAGTGCATGTTCAAGTGCGTGAATTGCACCCATAAAATGGTATTTTAACTGTTCCATACAGGTGACGGTATTGCTGTGAATATCTAGCCAGAGCCCTTCTGTCTCTATTATCTGTTCAGGCAAATCCAGTGGCGTGGTTGATATGAGTTTTTGCGTCGTACTGCTTCTTTTCTGGAAACCGGTTACTCTTTCGGTAACTCTAATTTTACCAAAAGATACCTGGGCACCAAAACTCGATTTCTTTTCAATGAGTTCCAAAATTTCAGTTCTTTTCTCACTCATTGCTCGTGTAAAATATTTTGGACGTTCGCGTCTTACAACAACTTCTGCACTGATAAAGTCAATTTTTTCCACTACCCAGCTAACTGCACGGTGCAGATAAACAGCTTCCGGGTGGCATTCTTTCATCGCTCTTCCCGAGTCAATCTCTCCTATAATTTCACCATTTCCGGCATCAATTATTGAAAGTTGAAGGCTAGAACCCCGTAAGTGCACTTCTCTTTGCGGGTATTTTCTCGACGAGATCCATTGTCCTCCTGTTGCCGTTTCCAACAGATGACCTGATAGGGCTTTACCGGTGATGCTTTTTATTACTTCTTTGTTTTCAATTACGCTTTTTTCTGATTTGGACAGTGGGATTTCTGCAGCTGCGCAGAGGAGATGATTCCCCATTATTGTGTGGTTGTAAGGATTAAGAACCGCTGATTCCGGTTTTCGTCTAAAAAAGTCTTCAGGATTGCGCATAAAGTGTTGATCAAGAGCATCCTCCTGCGCAATGAGTATGGTCGCGGATTTACGCATTGCCCGTCCGACCCGCCCTCCCCTTTGTAGAGTCGCCATGATTGAACCTGGGTAGCCGACGAGTATACAGAGATCAAGGTTGCCAATATCAATACCAAGTTCAAGTGCCGATGTGGAAATAACTCCGAGAAGATCTCCTGCAAATAAACGGTGTTCGATTTCACGCCGCTCTTCGGGGAGAAAACCTGCACGATACGAAGTGAGCTTGTCGCACAAAGAACCAAGCTTTGGTCTAGTCCAGAGATTGATTAACTCCGTTAATTTTCGTGATTGCGTATAAACTATGGTACGAAGCTTTCTCTTAATTGCAGCTTCAAGGAGTTGACTCGCTGTATAGGCCGCACTGTCCCAAGGGTTGAGAAAAAGCATATTTTTCTCTGCCTGGGGTGAGCCTGATCGGTGTATTACTTCAATCTGTTGGTCTATGAGAAGCGATCCAAGTTCTTCAGGGTTGCCAATTGTTGCTGACAAAAGTATAAACGTCGGTTGTGCCCCATAATAATCTGCAATGCGGAGTAATCGTCGTAGCACCCAGGCCATATGACTGCCAAGCACACCCCTGTAGCTATGAACTTCATCAATGACAATATAGCGAAGGGAGCTGAAAAAAGTTGCCCAATTGTGGTGATAAGGCAGGAGAGAGAGATGAATCATTTCAGGATTTGTTAACAGCACCCGGGGAGGATTATTTCGGATTTTCTTTCGCTTATATGGAGTTGTATCACCATCAAAAAGAGCAGAAAAATGTGAGACTTCTTCCGTAATGTTGTCGGGCAGGCTGTTATACAGTGTATTTAAGGCAGCGAATTGATCCTGTGCCAATGCTTTTAGAGGAAAGATATAGAGGGAATGACCAGATGATTTTCCAAAGAGATTATTGAGTACCGGAAGATTGTATATCATTGTTTTACCGGATGCGGTCGGCGTTGCAACAATCACATTTTTTCCGGCAAGAATGGATTGTATAGCGTCAAATTGATGGGTATAGAGGCGTGGTATACCCATATTAATCAGGCTGGTTTGCAGTGGTAGCGCTATTTCAGGAAATGAGTTTGCGTAAACCGGCTCTATAGACCCATATTTTTTGTGATAATTCACCTGTGGACCGAACTTTTTCGAGCCTTTTAGTGAGCTGAGGTATTCTGTGACATCGTAGATCATAATTTCAAAAAGCAGTATTCAATGTATTGCCTTTAATTAACCTTCCGGTAATTAACCATTTAACAAGTTGATTAATATATGGGTAGTGTAACATTTATTCACCATTTACTGGAAAAGGTGGAATCAATGCTTTACAATACATTCCTTTTTCCTCTTAACACCATCGGGACTATCACACTATGTTATCTATTGCAACGTTGGGCCCTGCAGGTTCAGACAGTTATCAAGCGGCCATTCAATATTCACCTGATGCGGAAATACTTCTCTTTAATCGCATTGGTGATGTTATTTGTGCCTTTTCAGAAGGACGCGTCCAGAGCGCACTTGTTCCTGTGTATAACACGCGTGAAGGTGAGGTAAAAGAATATTTCAGGCTCATATCTAAAATGGAACAGGGATACTGGGTTAATAATGTTGTTTTGCCAATCCATCTTTCTTTGGGAGCCCTTTCCCGTCCTGGTAAGGGCTCTGTGCCAATTACAACGATAGTGGGAAGGAGTTCGGTATTCCGCCAATGTGACGACTATATAGATGAGTTCTACCCAAAAGCAACTCTAATGGCAGTTCAGGATATTGAAGCTGCAATGGCTAGTATAAAAGCACAGGGTAAACAGGATTATGCGATAATAGATTCTGAAGACCTTGTAAAAAAACATGGTTTTGAACTTATTGCCCGTGAAGTGGTTGGCCATAACAGAACACGGTTTGCTGTTATCGGTAAACAACCGGCTCCCGCATCAGGATATGATGCTACGGCTATTATAACTCGTCCTTTGAAAGATCGGGTTGGGATGCTTGCTGATATACTGGGCGAGTTTACCCGACGTGGCATTAATATTCTCGATCTTCAGTCAGAAAATGACATTAAAACGCAGAAACTACGTATTTATCTTGAGATTGAAGGTCATATCAGTAATCCTATTCTTCAAGAAAGTGTGCAAACCATTGAAACATCGATCATCCAGGAAGAGTCGTCTTTAAAGATTTTAGGCTCTTTCCCCAGAGTCGATATGCGAGTTAAAAAGATTAAAAATTTTGGTTTTATCGGTAGTGGTGATATGAGCCAATGGTTTGCAGAGCGATTACGTAACGAAGGCTATTCTACTCTTGTTTGTGGAAGAACGACTGCTCTCAGTCCGGAAAATATGATACCAAAGGTAGATGTTGTTGTCGTTTGTGTGCCCATTTCCGTAACATCAAAAACCATACGAAAATACGGCCCACTTTTACGGGATGGACAGGCACTGATAGTATTGGCAGGTGAATCTGAAAAAACGATAAATACAGCCCTTACGACAACGAGTCAGGGTGTGGAAGTGATGTTTGTCCATAATTTATGGGGACCACAGGCACTTACTATGAAAGATAAAAATGCATCTATTGTAAGAACACCGCGCAGCGGGAGTTTTTGCAGTGAGTTTGAAGCTTTTTTATATAAACATGGTGCGGACATCTATCACGATAGTGCGAATAAACATGATCTGCTTATGGGTGTTGGTCAAAAATTACCAACTATAATATCAGTTGCATTGGCGATGACTCTTGGTGAACATTCGATTGATTGTGATGATATTAAAAGCCACTCTACCCTTACTTCGCTTTATGGTATTCTGGCGATGGCACGTGTACACAATCAGAACCCCAGGACATATGCAGAAATAATGGCCACAGGTGGTGATGGTCGTAAAATTGTACGAAGTTTTGCAAAAAATCTTTTAACAACCATTGATCTGGCAGAACAAGGTGAAATTGCAAAGTTATCGGGTATTATGCAAGACAATAAAAAGTATCTTCCGGACACATTTTTACAGTCAAGAATGAAACAGGCTAAAGCCGTTGATGAATTGTTGAGCCGACCGGGTATGAAAAATGCGTAAAAGAATTGTAAATTTTGATGTCGACACTATAATTGATTGAGTTTTACACTGTAACTTTCACCATCTGAAGCAGCATTCGTGGAGATTGCTCGAGATGGTTGTAATATTTTCAAGGAGTTGTTTATGTTGTATCGGGATTTAAGTTATCTTGATGAAGAGAAAGTCTGCCCCCATTGTAAAGAACCGTTGTCGTGCTGCGAAGCGCCTCCAATACACGTAGGTGATGGACTGGGCTGGGGTTCAGACATACTTTTTATCTGTCTAAATGACAGTTGTTCTTTGTTTTTAAAAGGATGGGATCAGATTGAGAATCAATTTGGCCACCATGCGTCGTATCGATATATGGAATTGCCTGGAAGCACAGAGGGCAATTGTATGATGGTAGGAAACAGCGATGCTTTTAAAGGCTCTATTATTGATAAAGAGGCATTCAAGAATCAGAACGAACGCTACAGGAAAGAAAAAGAAGCCGTAGAGTACCTCAAAGGTGAAAACAAAGAGAATCGATTTGAACCAGTTATGACCTTGTTACTCGACGAAGCTGCTTCCCGGAATGCTCGCCAGCTCGCTGTTGAACATCTGGATAGTCTTAACGATCTATCATGCATCGATGCACTTCGAAACCACAAATTTCGTGACACGGCTCTTGAAACGAAAGTAAACCAGTCTATTAGTAAACTATTAAAACTGAATTATAAAAAAGAATGCCCATTTTGTTCGGAAATAATTAAGGCACAGGCCCAAAAATGTATGTATTGTAAAGAAACATTGTAATACTGTAGATATTCGTATCTGCATTTTTTACTCTTGCAAAAGAAGAGCTGAGCGGGTATATAGTGACTCGTTTTTCAAGAGTATAAATAAAATGTGTGGTGGGCGTAGCTCAATTGGTTAGAGCACCTGGTTGTGGCCCAGGAGGCTGGGGGTTCAAGTCCCCTCGCTCACCCCAGTTTTATTCGAAATAAAAAAGGAGGATCACGTCATGTTGATCTTCCTTTTTTCGTTTAAGAGAGTGCTGATGATTTACTCTTGCCTTCCTTTTTCCTGTAAAATCTTATACAGTGCATATTTTGTACGTACTTTCTTTTAACCCAAGACATCACACTTTAATAATGCAGAATACACAAAAATTTGACCAGAAAGAAATTATTGAACTCCTCTTTTCAACGAACCAGACAACATCCCCTGAGGCTTTACCGGAAAATGCTGAAGACGTAAATATTGAAGTAGAGAACGAAATTACATTGGCTTGTCGTTTTTATTATTCTGACGATAAGGCGCCTATTATTCTTTATTTTCCTGCAGCGGTTGATACTCCTGATTCATTTAGTCAGCGAGCAGAAATGTTTCATAAATTCGGCATGAATGTTTTTTTTGTAACATATCGCGGTCAAGGCAAAAGTCAGGGCATGCCTGCTTATTCTTCTCTATTACAAGACGGTCTTGCTCTCTTCCCCAAAGTAAAAAAATTCCTTGCTGATAAAAATTGTTCCGGGGCGCTTTTTGTTATGGGTCGTTCTATAGGTTCAATTGTTGCCGTGGAAACGATCTCTCAAAATAATGATGACTTTAAAGGAATGATTATAGAGAGCGGGATTTGTTCAACACCTTCGTATATAGCCGCCCTTGGCGCAAATATTGAGCAACTTGGTGTATCTGAAGAAGATGGGTTTGACATGCTGACTAAAGTCGAAGGAATAGAGTTACCAACACTCATTTTTCATGGTGCGGCAGATCCGTTTATTCCTGTCGTACAGGCGGAAAGGATTCAGTCGTATAGTGGTGCCAGGAGTAAACAGTTTTTTATCATTCCTGGCGGAACTCACGACAATTTAGCCAAAATTGGCGGAGATCTTTATTTTCAAACCATCAAACAGTTTACCGACACCATCTGCGGGGTGAACACCTGGAGGAAAAGAAGAAAAAAACAAAAATCTGCTGGAAAGGAGTAAGCGATCATGAAAAGAACAACCTATCTCTCCTGGGATGAATATTTTATGGCAGTGGCCCTTCTATCAGCCCAGAGAAGTAAAGATCCAAACACACAGGTCGGGGCATGTGTTGCCAATGAACAGAACAGGATCGTTGGTGTGGGGTATAACGGTTTCCCCGCCGGATGTTCAGATGATGTACTTCCCTGGGATCGACAGGGTTTATTTCTGGAAACAAAATATCCCTATGTCTGCCATGCTGAGCTTAACGCTGTTTTAAATGCAATTTCGACTGATCTTAGAAATTGCAGAATTTATGTTGGGCTTTTCCCCTGCAATGAGTGCACAAAGGTAATTTTACAGGCTGGTATAAAAGAAATTATTTATCTTTCAGATAAATATAAAGATACCGATCAGGTAAAAGCTTCAAAAATAATGTTGGATATCTCTCAACATATAAGTTATCGCCGTCTTGTAACGACCCGCAAGGAACTAACTGTAAATTTTGCACCCATCGACATTTAAATAGGATTGTAGGCCATACAGATACTATTTAATACGTTTCAATCCACTATGCTTAAAGACTTTTTCCTGGCGCCTGGAATTATCAGCAGGTGTGTTTTTTACACCAAGGTCTACAGCTTGCACAAACCGTTCTTCTCCTCCCATTGTAAAAATATCCTTACCAGTCATCTGTGCTGTTCGCAACGTCCATGTCATCTTCTGTAGAGGAACTGTGAGCATAGTAAAAGATACATGCCACCACTCGTCTTTACGGCTTGTATCTCTCTCAATGTCATTTACGTAAGCATACATTAACATTTGGGGTTCTTTTGCCACGATGAGAATTATATCACCAGTATCTGTTGTGTTTTTAAGAGTGATGAGGGATTTAAGTTCGTCTACTATTTTTTGCATTTCAATTCCTTTCGTGCTTTCTGGGATAGTATATAAAAAAGACTAAGATGAAATATTAGTGGTATCACATGAGGTTAACTAACAGTTAATTCTTTATATTTGTATGAGATTCAATAACAATTTTGTTATCAGAAAAAAAACTGCGCGTCACACTTATTTCATACATTTTTGTGCCGTCAAAAAGCGGTGTCACTATTTCCTCTATTATGATACGCATTTTTACAGCAGCCTCACGATTTTGAATTGTAACTGCGGTGGCAATTAAATATAGCGATTGTTTCAAAAGATCTAGGATATCAACGTTATTTGTATAGGTGATAGAATTATTTTTTTTCCGTAAGCCGGGATCTAACTCATGTGACACGAGATCACTGAATATGGTTTTCCCTGCAATATTTCTATCAATGACTGTTTTCAGCAGCCTCGAACTGTTCGCTAAAAATAGATACTGATTCCAGAATCCGTAGAGAGGTTGCAGACCATCCTGAAAAGAGCGGTACCAATAATAATAGGAAATAGGTTCATATTTTCTTTTTATCATCGGTATATCGTAAAGATAAATAAGGTTCTGCAGGGTTGATTTAATTTTCTCAACATCCTTGAGTTCAATAAATATAACTCCCAGCGGTACTGGAAATCTTGTGTTTTTCGGACTCTGTTCGATATTAAAACTAACCTGCTGCCCAAGCAGGGCGACAACTTCCCTACCACTCATGTTTGCTGATATTTCGAGATTGTGTAGAAATTTTCTATAGTTAGGCGTAGATTCGGTGTCATCTTCGAGATAGAGTAAAAAGTGGCTAAAGTTAAAGGCGTTGGACCAGTAGTACAGCATTGGTTTTGCAGACGTTAAAGAAAACATTGTGGCTTTGGAAGGCGGGACGACCAAATGGTTTTTCACAAGATCGCTTACTGATGTTCTCTCGTATTGAACGACTACTTTATCGTCGACACGCTTAAGACCCTGCCAGGCCCCATAACCAACACTTGTAAAACCTGTTGTTGTTTTCAATTCTTTAAAAAAAAGTTCTTTTTGAGAAAACGCATAGGTATTGGCAATAGTATAAAGTTCGTTGCGCATATTTTCTATTGGCAGATAGATAAAACGGGTTGGTTTGCTAAAGTTCCTTCTTTGTTCTATAAATTCACGGCTTAAGGAAAGGGTTTTGAGTTTTGAATCATAAACATCTATGGTATGGCGTAACTGTTGTTCGTTGAAGCTCAAAAGAAAAAAACCGTCAACAGTTACCAGCGAAAGCCTTTCCTTTCCTGTAATAATTCTTTGTATTCTATGGTTACCATACTGGTGACTGGTAACTTCTATGCTTTCCTGTTGATTGCTATAGTTTTTCCCTATAAATTCAAGCAATTCAGCATTATGTCTGGGCTTTGTGACGACGACCACATTGGCACGTATAAAATCAAGGGGATTGTCTCTGGTAGAAGAGTTCAGCGGGGGCAAAAGAGCAACAGCCAGCTTATTTCCAAAAAATTCTTCTATTAGGCCGAGTTTGTCAGCTTTGTCAATATTTGCTATGATATCTTTTATTCCCATGACTATATCACTTGAAAAGCCAAGTTTTTCCGCCGTAGTCGCAATATTCATGGAACGGATTTTTTTCCCAAGGAGAGAAGTAGCTATGCGATCAAACCAGTTTGTCGCATCGTGTTGTTCAAAGTAGATTAGAGCATTCTCAGGAATGAACCGTGCCATATCCCCGTCTTCATCTGATTCAATATTGAGCACCAATGCGTACACCACAACGAGAAGCATGGTAGCACCAGCGACAAATGTATTTATTTTCATAGTGAAAAGGAAAAAGTTTTTGTTGATAATTGGCACATGACATCAGCCTGATCGGCGAAATTGAATGGCTTCTGCCACATGTGGTGGTTGAATATTGATGGATTGATCCATATCCGCAATGGTTCTGGAAATTTTAAGTATTCGATGATACGAGCGGGCCGAGAGGCCAAGTTTCATGACACTTTTTTCCAGCAATTTTTCAGATTGCTGCCCGAGTTCACAATATTTTTCTACGAGTTGGGTGTTCATTTGTCCGTTACAGTGAATTGTACTCTCATGTCTAAACCGGTTTCTTTGTATAGAGCGGGCTTTGTCAACACGAATTTTAATGTTTTTGGACGACTCACCCCGACTCGTGTCACTCATCTCATGGTATTCAAGTGCTGCAACCTCCAACTGTAAATCAATTCTATCCAACAGTGGCCCGGAAATTTTCCCTTCATATTTCCGTATTTCATTGGCAGTACAGTTACACTCATTAAATCGATCTCCTTTAAATCCACATGGGCAAGGATTCATGGCCGCAATAAGTGTAAAACGAGCTGGAAATGATAATGTCATGTTAGCGCGAGCAATTGTTACTTCTCCATCTTCAAGTGGTTGTCGAAGTACCTCGAGCACGTGTTTTTTGAATTCGGGGAATTCATCAAGAAAGAGGACACCATTGTGAGCTAAAGAGACCTCACCGGGCTTTGGAATACTGCCCCCTCCAATCAAACCGGCATCAGAGATGGTGTGATGGGGTGAACGAAACGGTCTGGTCGTAAAGATCTCCCCTCCTTTACCGCCTATTGAGTATATCTGGGTAGTTTCAATGATCTCCTCAAGGGACATTTTAGGTAAAATAGTTGGATATCTTCTGGCGAGCATAGTTTTTCCAGATCCCGGTGGTCCTTTGAGCAGAACATTGTGCCCACCCGATGCTGCTATTTCCAGTGCTCTCTTGGCGTGTTGTTGTCCTTTAATTTCGCTAAAGTCAACTGGATAGTTTGCAATTTCAGACAGATCATTTTCGGATGACCTGCTACACACTTTTATGTCTCGTAAACCGGCTAAAAACTCAACGACCTGGGGGAGAGATGATGTTGGAATTACATCAATATTGTCTGGTGCAATTCGGGCTTCACCTTCGTTATCCTTTGGGATAATGACTCCCTTAAAACCATTTGCTTTTGCTGAAAGTATCATCGGCAGAACGCCATTTACCTTCTGAATGCCTCCATCAAGTGATAACTCACCAATTATGCAGTATTGTCCAATTTTGGTATTATCGAAAGTTCCCGAAGCCTCAAGAATGCCGACGGCAATTGGCAGGTCAAATCCTGCGCCTTCCTTCCGAATATCTGCAGGTGCGAGATTGACGGTTATACGTTTGTTTGGGAAATCATAACCGCAGTTTTTAACAGCGGCCTTCACCCTGTCTTTACTTTCTCGAATTGCGTTGTCAGGAAGCCCAACTGTGGAAAACGCAGGTAAACCATTTGCGATATCGACTTCTACTTGAATTATTTGGCCTTCAATTCCAAGTACTGTACAACTTGATACTTTCGATAGCATATGATTCCTGATTCAACAAAGTGTAAATAGTTTATCTTTCATCATTCTTTACCTGCCTGAGGTTGATAAAAGCACTGGATTTCTTGAGAGAATGCACCGTTTTTTTCATTGTATATGTAGAGTGGTGGCATGATTTTAGCACCTGAAGCTCCATTTTTTTTAAACTGTAAAAGAACCAGTCGGGACACATTCTTTTTATGGGGATAGCTGTAAATAAATCGTAATCGCTTTAACTCAAGTCGTACTTGTTGTGCAAAGATAATACACTCAGCGACGGATTCTGCCGGGTAAATAAAAAACACATCCCCTCTATTTTTAACAACTGATGCAGATGCTTTGAGAAAATCCAATAGAGATGCCAGTACATGATGTCGTGCGAGATTGGCTTCTTTGTTTGTGCTCATTCTGCCACTGGAACAAGAATAAAATGGAGGGTTACATATGACTTTATCATATGACTCAGGAGCAACGGCATCGAGTATATTTTTTATATCTGTTCCAATAATTTTGCCATGTTCTGAAAAATTGTTGGATTGGTAATTGACTTGAGCAAGTTTTGCCAGTGATGCCTGCAGTTCAATTCCTGAAACTTCTTCAACAATAGCAGCCCACCTGTACAACAAAATCAGAGCAATAACACCGCATCCTGTACCCATATCAAGTATTTTATCACCATCATCCGGTATTAAAAAATGAGCCAACAGAACAGAATCAATTGAAAAACGATAGCCGTTCTTATTTTGAAAAAGAATGAGATCTCCGTCAAAAAGACTATCTTCTGTTACATTGAAGTCTTCCAGGTCCACGTTGCGATCCTTACAGAATAAAATAATATAGGGAAACAATACTGTAGAAATTATAATTTGTTTTCAAAATCTCGGGAAACGGATTTGCAAACTAAAAAAAGATGCGTATTCTAGCAGACAGTATTACTTTTCCCGGAAAATATCTAAGGTCGTCTATGATCTTTTCACTTCACAGGAGCTTAACATGTATGATATTTTTATAAAAACACATTTTGCAGGTGCCCATCATCTAAGGAATTATCCTGGGGATTGTGAAAACCCACATGGGCACAACTGGAAGGTCGATGTCACTGTTCGAGCGACAAAACTCGATGAATGTGGAATGGGTATAGATTTCAAGGTTCTCAAAAAGGTGGTCAAGGAAGTTATTGATAAACTCGACCATCACGACTTGAATGAATTGCCATATTTTCAGGAAGTAAATCCATCGTCAGAGCATATTTCAGAATTTATTTTTGCCCAGGTTAAATCATTATTGTCTAGTGACAGATATTCTTTGTTTAGTGTTACCGTAATGGAAACTGATACTCAGGGGCTCACCTACTATGGCAAATAAGGGTCTCTGAAAAATTGGAGGAGCGAAGGTATACGCTTGTAATGTTTACGCAAGGATTACTATTGTTACACCCCAGCTGCCTGAAGAAATATCGCCGAGACGAAAAGATTTCACGTTGCTATCACACTTGAGAAGAGCATGAACTGATCGACGGATATTACCTTTTCCTTTACCATGTATGATTTTCACCTCGGTTATTCCCTTTGCCAGACATTCTTCAAGGTAATCTGGAATAAGTGTGATCAGCGACAATTATAATTACCGCCTGACGACAATTATTTTCACCGGATAATTGTGAATAGATTATTCATGTTGCTCTAAGGAGGAACATGAATGATCACAGACAATCAGGTG
>CAMZKN010000027.1 GCA_947311315.1 uncultured Desulfobulbaceae bacterium
AAAGAAAATAAGTAACTGCTCACAGGCCCCCCATCTTCGCACGATCACATTTGCCGGTATAGAGGGGCTATAACGGGCAAATGTGCCTGCACGAATATGGAGCACCTGTGAGCAGTCGGAGTCTCGCAAGCTCACTTACCTACAGTTCAGAGGTAATAAAAACATAGAGTTATGAGCCCCCCGTGAGTAGTTACGAAAATAAGTGGTATCGAGGAGATTGAAGAATGTGGGAAGACCTTGAAGTTGCATTGGAAAAAATTGAAACCGGAAAAATGAAGAAGAAACCGTCATCTGATGATCTTGGTTTTGGCGTACATTTTACCGATCATATGTTTTTGATGAAGTGGGATAAGGCCAGTGGCTGGCACGACGCCAGGATCTGTCCATATCAGGATTTTGTAATGAATCCGGCGTCGATGGTATTTCATTACGGGCAGGCAATTTTTGAAGGAATGAAGGCGTACCGCGGTAAAGATGGCCAGCTTTATCTGTTTCGTCCCCAGGATAATTTTGAGCGTATGAACCGTTCGGCCATTCGCATGTGTATGCCTCGGATTCAGGCAGAGAAGATGGTGAAGGTACTGAAAGCACTTGTTTACCTGGATAAGGAATGGGTGCCGGCGGCGGAAGGAACAACACTTTATATTCGTCCGACAATGATTGCCGTTGAGCCAGCGCTTGGTGTTCGGCCTGCTGCGGAATACTATTTCTTTATTATTATGAGCCCGGTTGGTTCGTACTATGTGGAAGGGTGTGCTCCAACAAAGATATTTGTCAGTGATGAGTACGTTCGTGCGGTTAAAGGTGGTGTGGGCGAGGTGAAAACCACTGGCAACTATGCTGCTTCCTTATATATGTCTGAGATTGCAAAAAAGGCTGGTTGTACACAGGTGTTGTGGCTTGACGCCTGCGAACATAAGTATATAGAGGAGGTCGGAACAAGTAATATCTTCTTTATGCTTGACGATACCCTGGTCACTCCTCCACTTGAAGGATCTATTCTTGGCGGAATTACCAAAGCGTCGGTTATACAACTTGCAGGGAGCTGGGGTGTGGATATTGTTGAGCGGAAAATTTCCATCGATGAGGTACTAGAGGCCAACGACAATGGTATATTACAGGAAGTTTTTGGTAGTGGTACTGCGGCGGTAATCTCTCCCGTGGGTGAGCTCTTCTATAAAGAGAAAACCCATGTGATTAATGGCGGTCAGACGGGTAAATTGTCGGCCAGATTATATACTGAATTGCAGGCTATCCAAAATGGTAGCCAGGACGACCGGTTCAAGTGGGTTCAGCGCGTAGGTTGAATATCTGAAAATTTCGTAATTTGGCAGTCTTAGCCGTTGTCGCTGAGGCTGCCCTCTTCCCTTCATTTTTTTTTATCTTTCACCCTTGATTTTTAAAAATCAACACCTATATTCTAGCGCAGTTCGATATGCCCGCTTCTAAACGGGCACAAAATAAACCTGGGACTCCATGTTGTAAAAAATTGATGGACCCTTTTTTCGTAATAACAATTTGTAAAGTCAGGAGGTAGTAAATGAAAATTCGTCCATTGAATGATCGTCTTTTGGTGAAAAGACTCGCAGAAGAAGAAAAAACCGCAGGCGGTATCATCATTCCAGATAGTGCTAAAGAAAAGCCTGCAGAGGGAGAAGTTGTAGCCGTAGGACCTGGAAAGGTTAACGACAAAGGTGATAGAACTGCACTTCAGGTAACTGCAGGTGATAAGGTTCTGTTCTCCAAGTATGGTGGTACCGACGTAAAACTCGACGGTGAAGATTATCTTATCATGCGTGAAGACGATATCCTCGGAATTATCGAATAATAATTTCTTAGGATCAAATAACGTACTAACTATCTTGTTTTTGTTTTAAAGGGAGAATTAATAATGGCTGGAAAAGATATTAAATATGGCGTAAAGGCCCGTGAGTCTATTCTCATTGGTATCAATACCCTTGCCGATGCGGTAAAGGTTACTCTTGGTCCTAAAGGTCGTAACGTTTTAATCGACAAATCCTTTGGCGCTCCAACCATCACCAAAGATGGTGTAACTGTTGCCAAAGAGATCGAGCTTGCTGATAAGTTTGAGAACATGGGCGCTCAGATGGTAAAAGAAGTTGCTTCCAAGACTTCTGACGTTGCCGGTGACGGTACCACCACTGCTACCGTTCTTGCTCAGGCTATTTACACTGAAGGTGCAAAACTTGTTGCAGCCGGTGGAAATCCGATGGAGATCAAACGCGGTATCGACAAAAGCGTTGAGTGTGTTGTTGCAGAGCTAGCAAAACTGGCTACTCCTACTAAAGAGCAGAAGGAAATTGCACAGGTAGGTACCATTTCTGCCAACAGTGATGAGACCATCGGTAATATCATTGCCGAGGCTATGGACAAGGTTGGTAAAGAAGGCGTTATCACCGTTGAAGAAGCCAAATCCATGGATACCAGCCTGGACGTAGTTGAAGGTATGCAATTTGATCGCGGCTATCTCTCGCCTTATTTTGTGACTGATCCAGATCGCATGGAAGTTGCCATGGACGACCCTTACCTCCTCCTCGTTGAGAAGAAAGTGTCCAACATGAAAGATCTTCTCCCGGTACTTGAGTCTGTTGCCAAAATGGGCAAGGGTCTTTTCATTATCGCTGAAGATGTTGATGGTGAAGCACTTGCAACTCTGGTTGTTAACAAGCTGCGTGGAACTTTGAATGTTGCTGCTGTTAAAGCTCCTGGTTTTGGCGATCGTCGTAAGGCAATGCTTGAAGATATCGCAATTCTCACCGGTGGACAGGTTATCACTGAAGACCTTGGTATCAAACTTGAGAATGTAACAATTGATGATCTTGGAACCTGTAAGCGTATTGTAGTTGATAAAGACAATACCACCATCGTTGATGGTGCTGGCGACAAAGAAAAGCTTGCTGCACGTGTTAAGCAGATTCGTACCCAGACTGAAGATACTACTTCCGATTACGATCGTGAGAAGCTCCAGGAACGTCTTGCCAAGCTGATCGGTGGTGTTGCTGTCATTAATGTTGGCGCTGCAACTGAGATCGAAATGAAAGAGAAGAAAGCCCGCGTTGAAGATGCATTGAATTCAACCCGCGCTGCAGTTGAAGAAGGTGTTGTAGCCGGTGGTGGTGTGGCATATATTCGCTGCCTTGACGCTCTTGCTAAGCTTGAGCTCGTTGGTGAGCAGGAGCTTGGTAGAAACATCCTTCTCCGTGCTCTGGAAGAGCCTGTTCGTCAGATCGCAAACAATGCTGGTCGTGAAGGTTCTGTTATCGTTGAGGCTGTTAAAAACCTCGAAGGTGCAACTGGCTTCAACGCTGCAAGTGAAGAATACGAAGACCTTATTGCAGCCGGTGTTATTGATCCTGCAAAAGTTACCCGTACTGCGCTGCAAAACGCTGCTTCAGTTTCCGGTATGCTGCTGACCACAGAGTGTGTTATTGCTGATATGCCTGAAGAAGAAGGCGCTGGTGGCGGAATGCCTCCAATGCCTGGTGGAATGGGCGGCATGGGTGGAATGGGCGGAATGGGCGGAATGATGTAAATCATTCTCCATCGTTTCACGCACACTGCTGAAAGTGTTGCAGACAAAAGGGGCTCTCATACGAGAGTCCCTTTTGTTGTTTTTGCGCCAATATTTTTATCTAAGACAGTTGAAAATTATTGACAGCTAATAGGTAATAGGGTAAATATTCTCCGCTTACCACAATGGCGATGTAGCTCAGCTGGTTAGAGCACACGGCTCATATCCGTGTTGTCCGGGGTTCAAGTCCCTGCATCGCCACCATCACACATTCCAGTATCGTTCGATGCTGTTCAAAAAGGCCCGGTTTTCCGGGCCTTTTTCTTTTTCAAATTGTCCGGTAAAATTCAGTGAGATAAGTGAGATCCATAGGCTTTTTGTGCGCAAAAGGCCCCAAAAGCCTATGGAAGCTCCCAAAAATCAAAACTGTACAAAACAGACACGAACTTCGCAGCACCGTAGTAAGAAAAACCGGCACGGTAATGCCATGCCGGTGGGAATCATGCATAAAGAAGGTTGTCTCTGTTGCATGAACTAACACGAACGGAAAAGGTGGCATCAAACCTGGTTGTTTTTTTGCCGCACCAACCCTTTTAGTACCATTTCATCATTTTTATTGGTATCCTATGTTGATCTGAACGTAATACTCATATAATGTTCCACAACCGACTTAAAGAATTTTTAAATGGACTGGAATACCAAATCTATCCTCTTGTGATTGACAGGATAATACCGGAAAAATCATCAGATTTCATCGTCCTTGCAGAATAATAATATGGTATACCTCAGGCTCGGCATAGGGTTATGCCTTTTAGGCATCAAAAAAGCAGTTTCAGAAGAAAAAACAATCCGGTTGACACCACGTAAGCCGATGGTGGCAGTGAAAGATGTTCTGGATGATCTTCCCGCACTCAAGAGTGGTTTATCCAGAGAGAAAAAAACAAATAATACTTTTGACCGGTGGGCTGAAACTCTCCGGCAGATAATTGACTAAAACTGGTTAAAAAATCACTCTTGTGCATGGGTGCTTCTGGCATCGGCATGAGGGGTGTCGCTATGCTTATAATCCAAAGAGCAGAGTGAAGTTCTGGCAAGAAAAATTTAACAAGAATGTTAAACGTGACAAGAAGGTACGAGTTCTGGAGGGATATCTGTTATTGCCGCCTGGAACATAGTTGGCAGCAGCTTTAATGGGCACATAGTGACATAATATTCTTTTCCTGTCTGAACTCCTTTGATAGCTGGGAAAGATATGGAATAATCTTTGGATATTTTCTTAGCACACATGGTTATTTATTTTTATAAAGGGTTTAAATTGTACGATGGAAGTTATTGTGTAGACTTCCATATTGAAACAAAAAACTTCCATAACGTTGTTTTCAAGCTTGGGTAGTTTAGGGGGGCCCCACATTACCAACTGGATAATGGGGAGGAAACAAGAGCTCATAAGGGACTTGCGAAAAAAAGAAACATGGGTTACAGTAACTCGTGTTTCTTAAAGCGGAGGTCTCATGGAATTTTATGCTCGCACGCAAGAATTACAACTTCTTAAACAGCTGAAAGAACAAACTGTTGATACTGCTCGGATGACTGTGTTGACTGGTCGCAGGCGGGTCGGTAAAACAAAACTTGCTCTGGAGTTTGCCCGTGACCACAAGCATCTCTATTTTTTTATCGCCAAGAAATCTGAAAAGTTGTTGTGTGAAGAATTTCTCGCAGAAATAAAAAAACAATTTTCAGTTCCGGTTATTGGTGAAATCAGGTCTTTCAAGGATGTTTTCGCCTTACTGCTTCAGCTGGCCGAAACAGAGCAATTTACACTCATCCTTGATGAGTTTCAGGAATTTTACACGATCAACTCCGCAGTTTACTCTGAGGTACAACACCTTTGGGACCTGGGTAAAGACAAGACTCATCTAAACCTTATCTGCATTGGCTCTGTATATTCTCTTATCAATAAGATATTTCAAAATTCCAAAGAACCACTTTTTGGCAGAGCAGACCGAATAATTTCTCTCAAACCGTTTTCAATCACTACTCTGAACCAAATCCTTGCAGATCATACGTTCCAACAACCCGAAACCTTGTTTGAGTGGTACGTTCTAACCGGAGGAATGCCAAAGTATATTGACAGCCTTATTAGTAACAGTGATGGTACTCTCACTGACATGCTGAAATTTATGGTGTCGGAGTATTCACCGTTCTTGCTGGAGGGGAAAAATGTGCTCATCGAAGAGTTTGGCAAAGAATATGGAACGTATTTCTCCATTCTTGAACTGATAAGCCGTGGAAAAACAAGCCGGGGCGAGATTGAATCTTTGATGGAAAAAAATATCGGTGGCTACCTAAGCAGACTTGAAAACGACTATAATATTATCAGCAGAGTCAGGCCCATTAACGCCAAACCCAATGCCAGGCTTGTTAAATACTGCATTAAAGACCATTTTCTTAAGTTTTGGTTCCGCTTCATACATCGGAACTGGAGTGCAGTTGAGACCGGCAACTTCAGCTATATCAGACAAATAATTTCACGTGATTTTCAAACATATTGTGGTCGTATTCTTGAGCAATTCTTTCATGATCTTTTTGCAGCCAGTGGTAAGTATAATCAGCTGGGCACTTATTGGGAGAAGAAGAATCTGAACGAAATCGACCTGGTTGCAATCAATGATATCGAAAAAAATATTGTTATGGCCGAAATTAAAATGAATAAAAAGAGGATTAAACTGAATAAACTTAAGGAGAAATCAAAAAAACTTTTAGCCTCTTATCCGGACTATGAACCTCAGTGGCTTGCTCTTGGCTTTGAAGATATCTCGTAACTTCTCCAAAAGTGTTGGTAAAATAAAGCGTGCGTTCGAACCCCTGCCCTTGTATGATGGGAAGCATGAAAAGCACATTCGATCAACTCACCAAAAACATTCCCAAAGAAGACAAAGAAAA
>CAMZKN010000028.1 GCA_947311315.1 uncultured Desulfobulbaceae bacterium
ATTTTCTTTGTCTTCTTTGGGAATGTTTTTGGTGAGTTGATCGAATGTGCTTTTCATGCTTCCCATCATACAAGGGCAGGGGTTCGAACGCACGCTTTATTTTACCAACACTTTTGGAGAAGTTACGAAAATTCATCTCATATGGCGTTATCGTCTTTACATCAATTTTTTAAGATTATGCAAGGTGTTTAAGGCGTCAAGAGGAGTGCATTCATTTATATCAAAGGATGTTAAAAAATCTCTCAACGGATCTGGTTTATCAAAAAGGGATAACTGGTCGGGATGATTTCTTTTTTTGCCAGACTTTTTGGTGTCGGGGATACTGCTGTTTTTCAATTGGTGACCCTGTTCAATATTTTTGAGAACCTCCTGTGCTCTGGCAACAACGTGGGGTGGCACCCCGGCAAGGCCCGCAACCTGGATTCCGTAACTCTTGTTAGTTCCACCCTGGATGAGTTTATGGAGAAAGATTATGCTCCCTCGCCATTCTCGAACCGCAATGGAAAAGTTCTGAATACGTTTATGTTCATGGGCGAGCTGGAGAAGCTCGTGGTAGTGGGTGGCAAAAAGTGTCTTTACACCTTTTCTCTTCTTTTTAACAAGATCTTCTGTGACTGCCCATGCGATGGAGAGGCCATCATAGGTGGATGTTCCTCTACCTATTTCATCAAGGATAACGAGGCTTCGGGGAGTAGCGTTGTTGAGAATGTTGGCAGTTTCACTCATCTCGACCATAAAAGTTGACTGCCCCCTTCTCAGATTGTCCATTGCACC
Organism: uncultured Desulfobulbaceae bacterium; assembly: GCA_947311315.1. Lineage (GTDB taxonomy): Bacteria > Desulfobacterota > Desulfobulbia > Desulfobulbales > Desulfocapsaceae > Desulforhopalus_A. The sequence goes on from CAMZKN010000028.1 coordinate 775, forward strand.
AACCCTGGTGAAAATACGATCAACTATGCCGATTTTTGCACTTTCAACCGGGACATAACACCCCATTTGTGCCATGAGCACGATTAGAGCAGTTTGCCTCAAAACGGTAGATTTACCGGCCATATTGGGGCCGGTAATAATCAACACCTCATTCCTGGTTTGATCGAGGTGGACGTCATTAGGTACAAATTTACCCGTAGGCAGGGATCTTTCAATAACAGGATGACGCCCTTCTGATATAATGATCTCATCGTCATTATCTATCTCCGGCCGCCTGTAATTGTAGGCGTGAGCAATTTCTGCGTTGGTCTGGAGAAAATCGATCTGGGCCAGATAATTAGCAGTTTTAAGAATTCTGCTGCTACTTTTCGCGAGTTGCAGGCGAATATCAATAAAAAGTTGATATTCAAGTTCGACACGTCGATCCTGGGCTCCCAGCACTTTTGTCTCAAATTCTTTGAGTTCCGGCGTTATAAAGCGCTCGGCGTTAACGAGTGTCTGTTTGCGGATATAATGTTCAGGAACCTTGTCAGCATGGAGCCGACTTACTTCGATGAAATAACCGAATACTTTGTTGAAACCAATTTTGAGTTTAGTTATACCTGTTGTTGCGCGCTCTTGAGCTTCAAGGTCAAGTATCAGCTGTTTACCATTCTGGAGAATGGCGACCAGCTCGTCGAGTTCCTCGTTGTAACCGTTTTTGATAAGGTTGCCGTCCCGGATTGTAATCGGTGCTTCCCGGTGAATAGTTTTGTCCAGCAAATCAAAAATATCGCTCATCAGATCAAGGTCCTCCCTGATGCTGATAAGCTTTTTGGTGTTACACTCTGCAAGCAGTGAATGGATAGCAGGGAGGTTGGCAAGCGAACGTTTCATGGCAAGCATATCACGACCATTACCCGAGCCAAGGATCATGCGACTGTTTAAACGTTCAAGGTCGTAGACGGATGTAAGAGCATCGCGCAATTCTTTTCTGAGACTGCTGTTATGAAAGAAAAAGGTGACTGCGTCGAGTCGGTCGGAGATACGATGTTTATCCTGCAGGGGAAAAAGGAGGTTGTGTTTGAGGAGTCGTGCCCCCATTGGAGTACAGGTCTGGTCAAGAACGGATAAGAGAGAACCCTGGCGATCTGCCCCGGCAAGGGTCTGGGTCAGTTCGAGATTTCTGCGGGAAGATTCATCAATAAGCAGTATAGATTCGGTGCTTAAGGGTGAGAGGGTTTCAATGTGATCGATAGCTGTTTTTTGTGTTTCCTGGATATATTCGAGAAGGGCTGCAGCGGCAATGACGCCACTCGTAAAATTGCCGCAACCAAAGCCATCGAGTGTGACGACACCAAAATGTTCGTGGAGGAGTTCTTCGGCTGTTGATTGATGGTAGAGAGTACTAGGGCGCGTTGTAATACAGATGCCAGGAAGAATATTTTGTATACTTTCGAGTAGAACACTCATGTGCTGCGAATCAGTTTCTGAGATAAGCAGTTCTGATGGTGTCAGGCGGGTGAGTTGGTCGAGGATATCTTCAATGGATTCTTTTTCTGCTACTACTTCTCCTAAAAAAAAAGTGCCGGTACTGACATCGAGAAAACTTATGCCGTACAATCGTTTGGAGCCTTTTTCCCTGTAGGTAAGGGAACTGACAAAATTGTTGGTTTTATCGTCGAGGAGCATATCATCAGTGACTACTCCGGGGGATACTATGCGGATAACTTCGCGCTTAACGATTGTCCCTTTGGCTTCAGCGGGAGTCTCTGTCTGCTCACAGATGGCAACACGTTTTCCTGCTTTTATGAGTTTACCGAGATAATTTTGTGCCGCATGGTAGGGAATTCCGCACATGGGAACCTGGTTGGCATCACTTTTTTTGTTGCGTGAAGTAAGCGTGATTCCAAGGATTTTGGAGGCAATCACAGCATCGTCAAAGAACATTTCATAGAAGTCGCCCATTCTGTAGAAGAGGATTGCATCTTCATGTTCGTTCTTGATTTCGAGGTACTGCTGCAGCATCGGGGTAAGTTTCGTGACCTTAGTCATGCGTGTTCTTTATTTTTTTGTCTTTTGTTTACAGAGAGAGAAACTTAGGTAAAAGCCTGTCAAAAGTATGATTAATATGTTCGGGAATTGTACGAATATCAGCGATAACAGAGATAAAATTATGGTCGCCATCCCATCGTGGTACGATATGATAGTGCAGATGATCTGCGATGCCGGCACCGGCTGTTGCACCGATATTGCAGCCAATATTAAATCCGTCCGGCTGAAGATGTTTTTTGAGAATGGCGGTGGCGTTTTGTACCATTATTGCCAAGCTCTGGGTTTCAGCTGTATGTAGTTTAGTGAGACAGTCTATGTGCCTTCGGGGGGCGATCAGCAGGTGGCCATTGGTATAGGGAAAGCGGTTGAGCAGGACAACCACGCTTTTATCCCGATAGAGGAGAAGCTCATCCTTATTTGAAATATCGTCACCTTCGGGTTCAAAGAGACAGTTGTCGGGTTGATCGGTTTTGCCAAGAACATGTTCTATTCGCCAGGGAGTCCAGAGATTTTTCATGATGTAGCCGCAAGAGAGTGAATGGTTCCCGAGATACCATCATGGTCAATATGAAGGATTGCATATGTGCCGACTGCACCATATTTCCCTGTCGATTGAAAACTGCCCGGATTGATAAAAAGAGTTGTGCCGATGGTGTGGCAGACGGGAATGTGTGTGTGCCCGTAAACGATACAACTCATTTCGGAGAACATACCAAATACACGTTCTTCGATGTTGTGTCGGGGGCCGGCACCGTGGGTGAGCCCTATGGAATAGCCATCTATAATAATGTGTTTTTTCTCAGGTAAAGCAAGTCTGGTGCCACTATTACACATATTACCGCAGACTGCATGAACGTGCTTGCCCGAAAATGCGGAAAGAATGGATACATCACAGAGGTCTCCGGCGTGGAGAATTATTTCGCAACCTGAAAAGGCCTGGGCGCATTGACGGGAAAAAAAGTCATCTGTTGCAGTCATATGTGTGTCGGAAAGGATTCCTATCCTAGTCATTCTTTTCTCCAGGTATTAAAAAATGATGAACATAGACTCAATAATGCAATTCTTGAAATTCCGCAAGATTTCGTCCTGCCTGGAAAAGAAGCTCTTACACATTGCATTTTAACAGTTGCACAGAGAAAGCAAAGGTAGGTATAGTGTGGAGTTAAAGAAAAAACCGAGAATAGAATTTCCAAGCTACTATTATAATATGGAGAGCTGCAATGCTGAATGCTTCTGATTTACGTAAAGGGTTAAAAGTGCAAATTGACGGCAACCCTTATATTGTTACTGAATTTCAATTTTCCAAGCCTGGTAAGGGCCAGGCCCTTTATCGATGTAAAATGAGAAATATGATATCCGGTAATCAGCTGGTAAAAACGTATCGCTCAAATGATAAATTTGAAAAGGCTGCTCTTGCCGAGAGAAATATGCAGTTTCTGTACAACCAGGGCGATGAATTTCATTTTATGGATACAGAAAATTATGAACAACTCTTCCTTTCCCGTGAACAGATTGGGGACAATATTCATTTTCTCATCGATAACATGGAAGTTGATGTCCTTTTCTTTGATGGAATGGCAATTGATGTCACCGTTCCAACTTTTGTTCAACTGGAAGTGACAACGGCCGATCCGTGGGCAAAAGGAGATACTTCCGGGAATGATACCAAGCCTGTAACCGTTGAAACCGGATATGAATTGCAGGTGCCGCCTTTTGTGGTGGAAGGTGACAAAATACAAATTGACACCAGAACCGGAGAATATGTAACCCGTGTAAAAGAGTAGCACCGGTGTTGGAACTTTCAAGGCTGCGCATGCGCGCAGCCTTTTTTCGCTGTATACGGGAATTCTTTTATAATGAGAATTTTCTGGAGGTTGATACACCCCTTCGCCAACCTGTATCTATTCCGGAAAGCACAATAATTCCTGTTGGTTCTGACGGTTTGTACCTGCAAACCTCGCCGGAACTGTGTATGAAAAGACTGCTTGCTGCAGGCTGCACTAATATCTTTCAGATATGCCACTGTTTTAGAAAAGAGGAACGTGGTCGTTTGCATCTCGAAGAGTTTCAAATGCTTGAATGGTATCGTTCAGGTGCAGATTATTTTCAGTTGATGGCTGATTGCGAGCACCTTCTGCGGTATGTTCTGGTTCAATTGCAATCAGCTCAATCAGAGCAAAATCTGAATCCGGAGCAGAAACTACTTAAGGGTATTTCTCTTCAGGGGAAGTGGCATAAGTTGAAGGTGGAGGATGCTTTTAAGCAATTTAGTCCTGTTTCTCTCAATCGGGCTTTGACAGAAGACTGTTTTGATGAAATACTGGTTGAATATATAGAGCCTTTTTTGGGCATGGATTCTCCGCTGTTTCTCTACGACTATCCGGTGGAGCTGGCATCGCTTGCACGAAAAAAAGAAGGTGAGGAAACGATAGCTGAGCGCTTTGAGTTATATATAAAAGGTGTGGAGCTGGCAAATGGCTTCTCCGAACTGACCGATGCAGTGGAACAACGGGTGCGGTTTCAGGCAGAGATTGATAAAATCCGGGAAAATTATGGACATCGTATCTCCATGCCTGAAAAATTTCTTTCCGATATTGATAGACTGGGATCTGCTGCAGGCATAGCTTTGGGGCTGGATCGCCTTTTTATGCTGGTAATGGATTGTCCATCTGTTTCTGCTGCTGTGACTTTTGCTGAAGAAGATTTTTAATGGCCTCGTCTGCTATAAATTGTAAAAAGCGATTAAATGTTTTATCGTTTTGAGTGATATTCCTGAAAATACTTGTGAAATAACAACGCAGTTCAACACGGTGTGTATTGTAAATGAATCCAAAACAACGTCAACTTGCAAATAAATATATTGATCTCTTTTACAGACGAAAGGTGTTTATTGTTGCCTTACTTCTGTTGAGTTTACCTATAGGTTTGGGGATGTATCTTAAAACCCCTAAAGTGTACCAGGCAACGAGTCTACTCAGTTATCAGAGGCAGACGATTAGTTCGGGAAAAATGACCCGTGATGTCACCGCCAGAATCCGTGATATTGTCAGTACAATAACACAAATTGTGACCAGTAGAACGAATCTGGAAAAACTTATTATTAGTCTTGATCTTTACTCTGAAGCCAGAAAACATATGCCCATGGAAGATGTTGTTGATCAGATGCGTCAAAAAATTCTGATCAAACCTTCCAGTCGTGGTGATATCTTTAAAATTACTTTTCAGTACGGTAGCCCTGATAAAGTTGTAAAGGTCACCAATGCCATAGCCGCAAAATTTATAGAGGAAAACCTCAAATACAGAGAAGAGAGGGCAACTGAGACATTTTCTTATACCAGTGATGAATTGCAGAAAGCCAAAGGGGTAATGGATAGTAAAGATAGTGCTATGCGTGATTATAAAATCCAGTACTACTACGAGATGCCTGAACAGCGCATTACGAATGTGTCACGGTTAATATCACTGCAGGAGCAGAGCCAGGGGAAACAGGAAAGTATCCAGGATCTTGAGAGAACTCTGGTACTTATTGCAGATCAGATAAATAACCGGAAAAAACTTCTGGAAGAGGAGAAGAGCAGGCTTGATTTATCCGGAAGTCTAGAAAAGGGTAATGTTGGAAACAGGGTCTTGAGTGTGTCGCAGCAAATTAAGATCAAGAAAGATCTGCTTGCACTTTTATTGACGCGCTATACAGAAATTCATCCGGAAGTAAAACGAATCAAGAAACAGATTACCAGACTTGAGAAAAAACTTCAGGAAGCCGACAATACCGTACCTGGAGATTCTATACAACAGGGTGAAACAAGTGCGTCAGGTAGTGGAACGGGGGATGCAATTGGAGCGGATAAAATTCTCCTGCAACTTGAGACACAACGGAAAAATGTGCTTTTAAACATAAAGAATATTAAAATTGAAAAAGAGCAACTCAAGAGCAAAATAGCTCTTTATGAAAAGCGGGTGGCAGCAGCGCCGGTCAGGGAAGCGGAATGGTCATCATTAACACGGGAATACAGCCAGTTAAAAAGGCATTATGAGTATCTAATCGCCCAGGATCTGGAGGCGAGATCAAAACTCAACCTGGAAAGAAGGCAAAAAGGCAGTCAGTTTAAAATTGAAGATTCTGCCAGATTTCCTGAAAAGCCGATAAAACCCAATTTTATGATGATCATGGGAATGGCCGTGGCTATGGGGCTTGGCGCTGGATTTGGCGGCACATTACTTTTGGATTTTTTTGATACAACCTTCAGGGATCCGGATTCTCTCGAGTCTGAGCTTGGAGTAGAACTTATTACCACAATTCCTTATATTGAAACCAGCGATGAAAAAAAGAGGAGGAAGATGCGCTATATCCTGGCGGTGTGCATACTGATTCTGGCTTCTGGTGGTATTGTTGCTTTGTTTGCAGCCGTCTGGTCAAAAGGATATATTGTTATATGAAAAACACAGGTAACTATTAAGCATATGTAGAGGAATGCTGCAAAAAGAACGGAAGGTATGACACCGCTGTACTGTTGTTTAGCAGTTACAGTTCAGAGGTAATAAAAACATAGAGTTATGAACTCCGTGAGTAGTCACAAAAATATTTTTAATTTTGGTTGAAAATTATGGGAAAGAAAACAACAAATCTCAGCGATTCGACTGTTGCTGACACTCTTCCGGTCATAGTTCCTGATCAGTGGGATGAACGTCTTACCAACGTCTCAAGTGCTTCGGCTGAAATCGCAGAATCCTTTAGAGTGTTACGCTCAAGGATTCTACACCCTGGCAACGATCGCCCGGCACCCCGCACCATCATGGTTACCTCCGCCCTGCCAAAAGAAGGGAAAAGCTTTGTTTCCGCAAATCTTGGGATAACCCTGGCTCAAGGTGTTGATCAACATTCCCTGCTGGTTGATTGTGACCTGCGGCTACCGACCCTTGCTGGTTTATTTGGAGTTTCGCGTGAGACAGGCCTCGTCGATTATCTACAAGGTGATCGCGGGATAGTGGATTTGATTCAAAAAACCTCGGTTGACAAGCTTTCTATTTTACCAAGTGGCAAACCTCCATCTAATCCTGCTGAATTACTGGGTTCTGCCCGTATGCATGATCTTGTTGATGAACTTGCGGCGCGTTATGAAGACAGGTTTATAATTTTTGACAGCCCTCCATCCCAAGTTGCTTCAGAATCCATTGTGCTTTCTCAGGTGGTTGATGGTGTTGTGCTGGTAGTGAGGCACGGAAGGTCAGGTTCTGCAGTGGTTAAAAAAGTGATTGAAGAAATCGGTCTGGAAAAGATAATTGGCATTATTTTCAACGGTCATCAAAGAAATATACTCTCCTCAGCGCTTCTCTATAAAAGTGACTATTCCTATGGGGGCTATCAGAGGGAGCAGCAAGAGGAGTAGTTTATCGATTTTTCCCCTTTTTCTTGGTGTGAAAAGATTGCTCAACTATTCGCCTTTGCCTGTTTCTATCCGCCTGGTTGCACGGTATGGGGATCTGTTTTTTTGAATAGGCAGATATTCCTGTTACGTACATGGCGGTAGAGAGTGTTCCCGGGGTTGGTGTGAAATCCTGGAATTTTCTTACCTGCAGACCAAGCTTATTGATATCTTTTACCAGTGTTTGTGCGTGGGTCTCTGTAGAGCCTGGATGGGATGTGATAATATAGGGGGTAAAGGTGATTTTTCGACCAATATCTCTGGAAATTTTTTTACAATCAGCAATAAACGCTTTCAGCAGAGTATGGGGCTCTTTGTGCATCAGCTCAAGGAGCTCATCGTCCGTGTGTTCGGGGGCAATCTTCATCGAGCCCGGTGTGTGTTTGCGGAGCAACGCCCTGAGAAGTTTCGGTGTACGGAGAAGCAGTTCCATGCGCAACCCTGAAGAGATAAAAAGATGTTTGACATTTTTTATGTTTGAGACATCTTCAAGAAGCTTTAAGAAAAGAGCTTCATCGAGAATAAGATTTGGACAGAGTTTTGGGTAGAGGCAGTCATGTTTTTTGCAGGAACCTATCTTGCAATGGGTTCCATACAGATTCGCGGTTGGCCCACCAAGATCACTGATTGTGCCGGAAAAATCTTTTGTTCGACTTACCTGCTCACATTCCTGACGAATTGATTTCCTGCTGCGTGATACTATCGCTGGGCCTTGATGGTTTGTTATAGCACAAAAAGAACAATTTCCTGAACATCCACGTACGATGGTAATGGAGTCTTTTATCATGGTGTAGGCGGGAACTTTTCGTGCGGTGGGATGGGGCTTTCTTGAATAGGGGTAGTGGTAAAGTATATCAAGTTCATCCGGGCTGAGTGGCGTTTGCGCTGGATATTGTACAAGCCAGTGGCTCTGCTGGCGCTGCAGTATAATTCTGTTGGAATACGCCTTTGCGTGCTTATTAATTTCAATTTCCGCATCGAGAAACAGTTTTTTATTTCTGGAAATTTCCTGATGTGAAGGCAAGATAAGGAATTTTCGTGAGCTGTTCTCAGGTATGTCTGGAAAGTGTGCATGCAGTTCTTTATCGGTGAGACGCTGACAGGTACCAGCAATGGAACCAAGCTCCTGGCGGTTTTCGCATCGCCATGCAATTTCACGTACTGATTTTTCACCCATCCCATAAACTAGAAGATCCGCTTTTGCATCTGTCAAAAAAGAAGCTCGCAGGTGATGTTGCTGGTAGTCATAATGAACAAAACGCCTTAGTGACGCTTCAATACCCCCAAGTACGATTGGAACACCGGGGTATGCAGATCTGGCCAAGCTAGTGTAGATAAGGCAGGCCCGATCCGGTCTTCTTCTCTCGGTTTTGCTCCGTTTACTGCCACGCCAGGGGTTGCCTTCAGGTGAGTACGCATCACTGTTGCGAACTTTACCATTACCTGAATAATTGGCGACAATGGAGTCGAGGTTGCCAGCAGAAATGCCACAGAAAAGGTTTGGAACCGGGAACTTCTTAAAATCGTCACTGTTGTGATAATGAGGCTGTGGGAGAATTGCTACCCGGTAGCCACTGGCCTCCAGCACTCTGCCGATAAGCGCAATGCCAAACGAGGGATGGTCAATGTATGCATCGCCAGTTACCAGGAGAATATCAATATCTGTCCAGCCCCTCTTCAGGCATTCCTTCCAGGAAACAGGCAAGGGGCGGCAATCGTCTATGGAAGTAGTAGTCATAACATCATCATATTTAAAACGTAGTAGATTGAGCTTTTTACGACGCCATCGTTACATGAAGGACGCGTCAAAAGGTAATTCGAAGTTCTCGGATGGCTATGGAAAAAGTTCGATATGCAAGGCGTAGTGTTTTTAGCGGACTTTTGGCTATACATACGGTATGCCAAATGTCTGCTAAAAACCTACAACGCAGCAGATTGAGCTTTTTACGACGCCATCGTTACATGAGGTTTGCGTTTATCCATAGATGTGTCAAAATTGAAGCAGCATAACCAAGTGCAATAACCGGTGTCCATTTCAAATGGGTGTTAAAGGTATATACACCCCGGGCAGAGCCCATAAGTGCGACACCTGCTGCGGATCCAATAGAGAGAAGACTACCTCCGACTCCTGCGGTAAGTGTTACCAGCAACCACTGTCCGTGGGACATGTCCGGCTGCATGGTAAGTACGGCAAACATGACCGGAATATTGTCAACAATGGCAGAAAGGATGCCCACTATGACGTTGGCTGTTGTGGGCCCAAGATCCTGGTAGAGAAATTTCGATACATAGGCAAGATAGCCAAATTGGGCAAGACCTCCAACACAGAGAATAACTCCGTAGAAGAAAAGAAGAGTATCCCATTCGGCCCTGGCAATCTTTTTAAAGAGATCAAACGGATCCGGTTTAGTGTAATAGGTCTGATGCGAGAGAGGGTTGTCATCAATGTTGTAATTTTTGTTTTCCGTTCTTTTCAGGTAATACGAAAAGAAACCAAGATATCCGAGGCCAAGCATCATACCTGCAGCAGGAGGAAGGTGTAGAAAATTATGGAAAGAGACGGCGGTAGTGATGGTTGCCAGAAAAAGAAACATAATCCTCTTCGCCCCAAGTTTCATGACGTACTTGTCTTTGCTTGGTTCGGGGGTTTCTTTACTGATAGCAAAGTTCATGCAGATGGCGGGGACGAGCCAGTTGACCAAAGAAGGGAAGAAGATGTCAAAGAATTCATGAAACTGTACCACTCCTTTCTGCCATACCATAAGTGTTGTGATATCACCAAATGGAGAAAATGCACCGCCCGCATTGGCGCCAATAACAATATTTATGTAGGCAAGCGCGATAAATTTTTTGTTGCTGCCACCTACAGCCATGGCCACTGCTCCCATAAGTAATGCTGTCGTAAGGTTGTCTGCTATAGGAGAAATAATAAAGGCGAGAAATCCGGTAACCCAGAAGATGGTTCGCAGTGAAAAGCCTCGACTGACAAGCCAGGAACGCAATGCCTGGAAGACGTTCCGCTCATCCATGGCGTTGATATATGTCATCGCGACCAGGAGAAAGAGAAATAATTCTGCATACTCCAGAAGATTGTGGCGTATAGCGACCTCTGCTGCGTGCGGATGTCCCATACTGTTAAAAGTGACGGCAACAAATATCCAGATAATTCCGGCTGCCATGAGTACCGGTTTGGATTTCCGCAAGTGAAGTTGTTCTTCAAGGATTACCAGGGAGTAGGCAAAGACAAAAAGGAGGACTGAAAAAATCCCTAAAAAGGAACCTGTAAGCCCGGCTGTATCGACAGGAGTTGCAGAACCGCTGGCCATTGCCAATGTCGGAGCGAGAAAAAGGGAGAAGAATACAATTTTTTTCATTAGTGATTTCCCGGTAAAGTAAACAGAAGAAACAACAAACATGCGTGATTATATCAATAGAATAAAAGCATGGCAAGGTCGGGCCAATGGTTAATGTCCGTTCCACCACGTTATTTACGCAGTGGAACGGGAAAAGGGGAAAAATTTTCAGGGATTATTTATCAGTTGGAATATACTGCGTCAAAGGACAACCATCACATCCTGCCTGTGGCAGATCTGTACCCCGATGTATTCGATCGATGATCTCGGCGACCGCCGTTTTACTGTCGGCAAAGATGTGCTCTCTCCCGATTTCATCGATAAGCCCGGTACGTTCCATGACGCCGAGAACCTGCCCTTTAATTCCACATATTGCAAAACCGAGTTTAGCGCTTCGTATTCTTCGGCAAAGCATTTCCAGAGCTTCTTCGCCAGACGCATCCATATCGTTAATCCCTCTTGCATCAAGGAGGATATAGCGAAGATCCGGTTGTTCTGTTCTGAACCTGGACACCTGTTCGTCAAGGTAACTGGCATTGGCAAAAAATAGAGCTCCATCAAAGCGGACAACGGAAATATGCCGACATCCTTTCAGCCTGTAGTGTTCCGAAGATTTGAGTACATTTTCCTCATTTAAAGAAAGAGATGCCACGACAGGTCTCATTGATTTATACAGAAAAATGACCATGGAAAGTGCAACACCCACCATAATACCTTTGTCGAGATGTGGTGCATAGTAGAGGGTGACGAGGAAGCTGAGTATCGAGATTGCTCCGTCGTACCACTGTGCTTTCCAGGCATGAATAAAGCCCCTGACATTGACAAGGCCAATGACTGCCATCATGATGACAGCAGCAAGAACAGCCTGCGGGAGATGGTAGAGCAAGGGAGTGAAAAACAACAAAGTGATGATAACCATAAGCGAGGTAACAACCGAGGATATGCCAGATATTGCACCTGCCTGCAGGTTGACTGCGGAGCGGGAAAAAGAACCGGAGACAGAGTAACTGGAACCGATTGACCCGATCATATTTGCCAGTCCCTGGCCGATGAGTTCCTGATTTGGATCAAGTTTTTGACCGGTTTTGGCCGCCATGGCTTTGGCGATGGCAATGGCCTCCATAAAACCAAGCAGTGAAATAATAATGGCCGTTGGCAGAAGTTTAAAAAAGGATTTAACGGTGAGATCAGGCATGGTAAGCTGAGGCAATCCTTTGGGGATTGTGCCGACAACTGCTCCCCCGCCCATGATAAAAAGACTGCTCTTGTCCAGTACGGTGTTTCCAACTTTCAGTCGCCACGTTTTTCCGTCGGTTTCGATTCCGGGTGGAATGTGGGCCTTGGGATAGAATGTATACTTGTCATTCTCCTTTACTGCTTCAAACTTCATAGCCCGCAAATCAGTACGAAGCTGATGTCCGTGATGTTTAGCTTCTCCAATTTCGATGGTCAGAACTGCAACCTGGCTCTGTAGTTGAACCAGTTTCTTGGATTTGGTGTGTTTTTCTTTCTCTGCTTTTATCTCGTCATCAACTTGCAGGCCGACCCTGGCCCGTTTTTCACCAAGGTTTTCTATGGTTAAAACAGATTCATTGAATTCAGCTATTATCTGTCCCAGTTCCGGTGCTCGGATCGCAGAAAGATCTATGCGGGTGTCATTATTGAACCCGATAAAATAAGAGAGAACCGTGGTCAGGGAAACTGCAATAAGGACGTTGGGAATTCTCGGATTAATCTTTCTCAGCCCCACCATAATGACAATTGCACTGATGCCAAAGAGCAACGTCGGAAAGTGAGTGTAGTCCAGTGTTGCCTTGGCAACTCTCACCATTGTTTCGTAATGATGGGGTGCCTTGTCGACATAGACGCCGAAAAATTTGGAGAACTGTGATGAAGCGATGATTATCGCTGCCGCATTGGTGAAACCATTGACAACCGGATGGGACAGAAAATTGACAACAAGACCAAGACGCAGTACACCTAAAGAAAACTGGAATATACCGACCGTTAAGGCCAGGATAATGGAATATGCGATAAATTCGGTTGATCCTGCTGTTGCCAGCGGTTCGAGAGATGCCGCAGACATCAGAGAGACAACTGCAACCGGGCCGGTGGCCAGTTGACGGCTGGAGCCAAACAGGGCGGCAACCATTGGTGGTAAAAATGCGGCGTATAGCCCGTAGTAGGCAGGGAGACCCGCCAGCTGAGCATATGCCATTGATTGTGGAATTAAAACAAGTGCTACGGTGATACCTGCCAGCAGGTCAGTCTTAAATTTGCCTGTATCGTAATCGTCAAACCAGGCAAGAAATGGAAATATTTTAAAAATCATTTAAGTACCTTTTATCAACCTTTACTTATCTAGTATAAATAAGGTGCCTTCGCTATGTTTTGTCAGCATGTAAAAAATCAGGATAGTGGGAATTCCCTCGTGTCAGCCAATGATCCTGCTGGCTTGGGGCAATGTGTGAGAGATTGCAGGCAACAACTGGTGTGCCTGCGTTATCTCTGTACTGACGAAATGGTAGCTGAGCGCGTGCAAGGGGGGGACGTTTTTCCATTTTGAACTCCAGTAAAAGTGAAATATAATAGTGTAAAACTATAAAAAGGGCGCAAACCCTGATACGTATAAATTATGCCTATTCAGATGAGGTAATCAAAGCGCTCTTGCAATGAAAGTCAAGACAATTTGGCAAAATTACAGGAGGATTTGTACGAAATTGTAATTTGCGATAGAATGTGGTTATAGAGGAACAGATTTTGTATGAAACTGACTTTGCGGTAGTCCGGTTATTGAACTGTAAGATCGTGTGGGGGGGATGTAAATGGGTGATTCGAATGAGCTGTCTGTAGAAAAAAGATCTCGTATACTGCTGGCAGATGACCATGTGCTTATTCGTCATGGACTTAAAAATATTATAAATAAGAATGCTAATCTTCTGGTGGAAGGTGAAGTCAGTAACGGAAAAGAGCTGATGGCTTTTTTGGAAAAGCATGAGGTCGATCTGGTGATTCTTGATATTTCCATGCCGGAAATTGGCGGTATGGAAGCAGTAAGTCTCATAAAGCACAAGTACCCATTGGTTAAAATATTGATGTTGACAATGCATAAAAGTAAACAATATTTTTACGATGCAATGGCCGCCGGGGCGGATGGGTATCTGATGAAAGATGATCCCGATGACCAGTTGCAGTTTGCTCTTGAAAAAATTTTGTCTGGTAAAAGTTACATAACTCCCAACATGCTTGAAGATTTTGCCGGTGATGTGATTAGTATGTATCGCGATAAGAAAAAAAGCCCCCTGCAAAAATTGACTAAAAGAGAAAAAGAGATTCTGCAGTTGGTGGTCGAGGGGCATACCAGCAAAATCATGGCGGCACAGTTGAAACTCAGCCAACGAACAATTGACCATCATCGCTCCAGTTTGTTGCGGAAATTTAATAAAAAGAATAGTGCGGAACTTGTGCAGTATGCTGTTCGCAATGGGCTTGTGGCCCCTGTAAATGAATAATTAAGAACATTTCGTAACTGCTCACAGGCCCCCATCTTCGCACGGTCACATTTGCCGGTATAGAGTGGCTATAACGGGCAAATGTGCCTGCACGAATATGGAGCACCTGTGAGCAGTTACAGTTCAGAGGTAATAAAAACATAAAGTTATAAACTCCGTGAGTAGTTGCAACATTTCTTATATTTTTCTTTCTCAGCAGAACAGAAAAACTGAACATTTATCTTTGTATCATATTGATAAACAAGTAAAAGTAGATGTATCTGATGCGGTTATAGGTAAAATTACCTATAGCCGCATCGGGGTTTTCGACAATTGCATTTTCTGCTGAACCAGCTAGAAATACTGGCGTCATTTGTATTTTAACAACACAAAAGAGGTCTGAAAAAATGAATAAAGGTGAACTTGTTGCATCGATTGCAAAAGCTGGTGTTATGACAAAGGTGCAGGCTGAACGTGTATTGAACAATATTCTGGGCAATATGAGCAATGCCATGGAAAAGGGTGAGCGGGTGACAATTGTAGGTTTTGGTTCTTTCAGGGTGGTTGAAAGAGCCACCCAGAAGGGTAGAAATCCTCAGACAGGACAGGCCATTGAGATTCCTGCTCATAATGTTGTTAAATTCAGACCCGGTAAAAAATTATATAGTAGGGTTCAGTGAGTTTCGTCGGATTTTGAGGCGGAGTATCTGATTCGCCAGAGAACGAGACCGGCAATTACCATGGTTGTGCTCAGTAATTGTCCCATTGTAACACCGCCAAACAGATAGCCGATTTGACTATCAGGCTCTCTGAAGTTTTCAACGAATATTCTGAATATTCCGTAACAACAGAGAAAAAGAGCAACAATGGAACCGTGGGGCCAGAATTTTTCCCTTTCCCATGGCTTTTTTCGTGTGAACCAGAGCAGAATAAAAAGAAGGAAGCCTTCGAGAAAGGATTCATAGAGTTGTGACGGGTGCCTGGGGATGTTGCCACCACCTGGAAAAATCATACCCCACGGAAGATCCGTTGTACGCCCATAGAGCTCTCCATTTATGAAGTTGCCAATCCTCCCAAGACCAATCCCGATGGGAATAGTGGCGACGTAAATATCCGCTGTCTTCCAGAAGTCGATCCGGTTTTTGCGGCAGTAGAGCCAGCCTCCGACAAGTACCGCAAGGCAGGCACCGTGGAACGACATACCACCGCTCCAGGTAGCGGGGATTTCAAGCGGGTGAGCCATGTAGTATGAAAAATTATAGAAAAACACATAACCGAGCCTGCCACCCACAACAACAGAGAGGATAAGTATCAGGTTGATATTTTCAAAATGTACACCAAGATCCTGGTAGTTTTGCTCACGAATCTGTCTGCGCACCAGGAAATAACTTGCCATAAAGCCAAGGACATACATCAACCCATACCAGCGTACATGCAAAGGGCCGAGGCTGAAGAGTATCGGATCAATTTGTGGAAATGTAAGTGTGGACATGGCTAAAGGTGTTAGTTTTTCATCTTTTTCAGGTGAACTTGCAAGATTGATATCGCTGCAGGGGTAATACCGGAAATCCTGGACGCCTGTCCCAGTGAAAGCGGTTGGATCTTTGTCAGTTTTTCCACAACCTCGTTGGACAGACCTGAAAGAGATTTGTAGTCCATCTCTTTTGGCAGCTGGACCCCTTCCATTTTTTTGAACCTGGCCACCTGCTCATTTTGCCGGTCAATGTATCCTTTGAATTTTACATGGAGTTCAATTTCAGCTTTAAATGGACTGGTGCATAAAGTATTGATGTTCTCTGCTGTTTCCTGACCAACAGGTAAAGCATTGAAGGATTCGATGGAGAGTTCCGGACGTCGAAGCAAATCAGCAAGAGAACATTTTTGTTTAATTGTGCTACTTGAAAGGGTTGCAAGAGCCTGATTTACGGCAGGTGCCGGTTTTAGAAAAATTGTTTCGAGTAGTGCTATGCCTGCCTGAATGGCCTCCTGTTTGGCCTGGAACTGTTGATGGGATTTTGCATCAACCAGTCCGATATCATAGCCAATTTGTGCCAGGCGGCTATCGGCATTATCTTCCCGCAAAAGAAGTCTATACTCTGCTCTTGAGGTAAAGAGTCTGTAGGGTTCTTTGGTTCCGCAGGTTACCAGATCATCTATCAGAACACCGATATATGCCTGGGATCTATCGAGAATAAGCGGATCCTGGCTCAGGCAGTATCTGCAGCTGTTAATCCCGGCGATCAGACCCTGGGCTGCGGCTTCTTCATAGCCCGATGTACCATTTATCTGGCCGGCAAAAAACAATCCTTTTACCAGTTTTGTTTCAAGGGATGGCCTGAGCCCCAAAGGGTCAATGTAATCATACTCAATGGCATAACCGGGTCGTATTATTTCGGCATTCTCGAGCCCTTTGATGCTGTGGATCATTGCGGTCTGCGTGGCAAGCGGTAAGCTGGTGGGCACGCCATTGGGATAAACTTCTACTGTATCCAGCCCTTCCGGTTCGAGGAAAATCTGATGCCGGTCTTTTTCGGGAAAACGCATAACCTTGTCTTCGATGGATGGGCAGTATCTGGCCCCAATTCCCTGAATAACTCCTGTAAACATGGGAGATTTATCTATGCCGCCGCGAATTATTTCATGCGTTTTTTCATTGGTATAGGTGATATAACAGGGCATTTGAGGCAGGGTGTAGTCACCTTTTGAGCTAAACGAAAAATGCGAAGGTGGAGAATCGCTATGCTGGGCTTCGAGCTTTGAGTAGTCGATGGAATGTGAGGCAAGTCGTGGTACGGTTCCCGTTTTCATTCTGCCGACGGCAAATCCGTTTTCTTTAAACCAGCGACCAAGGCCGTTGGATGGGGCATCACCCAATCTTCCCGCCGGGAAATTCTTTAGGCCAATATGTACGAGACCATGGAGGAATGTGCCGGTGGCAACGACTACTGTTTTTGTTGGAATTTCTTCGTCAAGAGATGTTCGAATGGATACGATCTTGCCGTTTTCGACAATAAAACCATCAACGACGGTCTGTTTTACAGTGAGGTTTTTTTGATTCTCGATGATAGACTTCATCCGTAATCTGTAGAGCAATCTGTCTGCCTGGGCTCTTGAAGAGCGAACAGCAGGGCCCTTACTGGTGTTCAACGTTCTGAACTGGATGGAAGTGGCATCAATATTTTTTGCCATCTCGCCACCGAGAGCGTCAATTTCCCGTACAAGGTGTCCTTTTGCAAGCCCACCAATGGCAGGATTGCAGGACATAGCGCCTATGGTGTCTGCATTGATTACGGTAAGGAGGGTTTTGTGGCCCATTCTGGCGGCGGCAAGAGCCGCTTCACAACCGGCATGGCCCGCACCAATAACTGTTACATCGTATTTTTCTGATGTCATTTGATTCTTCTTTTTATGTAACTACTCACGTAGTTCATAACGTTATGTTTTATTACCTCTGAACTGTAACTGCTCACAGGTGCTCCATATTCGTGCAGGCGCATTTGCCCGTTATAGCCCCTCTATACCGGCAAATGTGACCGTGCGAATATGGGGTGCCCTGTGAGCAGTTACCTTTTTATTTTTTCCACCAGATCAAGGCCCATCGCGGTGGTGAATCTTTGCGAATCGTGATAGCGTCAGGCTCGGACGAGATAATTTTGGATTGTATATAGTGTTTTAGAGTAATCAGTTCATCTGCGGTAATACCGTGGAACATCCAGCTGAAAGAACTGATCGCTTCATCCATGGATGGGTAGGTGACCTCTGGTTCTAATTCCAGAACTGTAACATTGGGGTGGATTCCCATGGTGTAGAGTGTATTCAGGGTATAAATATAATCCGGCCCCAGGGTAAAAGGGCGGCCCAAAGCTTTAAAGGCACCCTGGTCAAATGGAGTGGCTCCAATTCTGTCACTGAGAAAGACGTATTGCTTTGCAAAATTGTTGATTTTCTTAAGCGCCGGTTCAAGATCTTTAACCCCCATTGATCTGGAAGCGATGGCAATATCGTGCGGGAGAAGACCTTTGTCCCTCCAGTCGTCCTCCCAGGCGCACTGTACACAGGTAACATTATCAATGTTCTGTTCCTGAGCAAATTGTTTGAGCGCGTCGAGCATGCCTCTGGAAAAATCGACAGCCGAAACGCTTTTAACCATTTTGGCGATGGGAAGCGCCAGAGTTCCCGGGCCTGATCCTATATCGAGAACCGACATAGATGGGTCAAGAGGCAGCTGGGCGAGAACCAGGTCAATATAGGTTGCGTTTTTGTTTCTGCCAGCAAAAGATTCTGCCTTTTTGTCCCATTCTTTTGGCCCTTTGTCTTTCCAGCCCTTTGCTTCAAGGGCATTTGCCCGAAGCTGCGCCCAATTGATGTCATTATATGTTTTTAGTGTCTGGTTAGTCATTATCTCTGATCCAGGGAAATTATTTTCATTGTGCTAACTCGGTGAGAATAGCATAGGCAATGAGCTTGTGCAATAATTGGCTGTGGTCGGTAAACCTGGATATTTCATATAAGCCTCCCATCTATGTGAAATAATATTTTAAAAAGAAAATTTCTCTAAGAAAAACGGATTTTGTCAGAATCGACCGATTTCCTCAATAGACCCAAAACACGGCCAGGAACACACCTCGCTAGCCGTATACGTGCCGTTTTCCGCCGCGCCGCGCCCCCTCCCCTAGGGGTTCAATTTCTCCTCGTGTTGCCCAATCTGCGCGCCTATAAAAATGCACTAATACAACAAGATACAGCTTGCGGCAGTTTGCAATTGTTTGCCCGACCTGCTATTAAAATAGCATGAGTATCGTCAATGAAGCAGCAAAAAACATAGCAAATCGTCTGGCATGGCACACCGCCGGACGTGACCAGGCAGGCATCGCTCAGGAATTAGCGAATGGGGATGACATTCCTGAAGTTTATGGCTTGGGGGAAGCTGCTTTGTTTGATGAATTCTTTTATTTTCTTGATCATTTTGGCTTTAAAGATCTTTTCGTGGGGCTTGATCCGAAATCGAAGGATAGAGAGAGTCCCGTTTCTTTTAATGCCATAATTTATATATACCTCATGCGGGTTGTTGCAGGACTTAAATTCTACTGGCATATCGATCCGGTTATTCTTCACTCTCAATCACTTATGCGGCTTGTTGGTTTTAATGGCAGGGAAATCAGAGAAGGGACATGTGATCGTGGCAAGAAAAAAACAACTGATGGTCAAAAGAATATGGAGCCAGGAAGAAAAATACGAGGTCCTGTTTGTCCAACGTTTATCGCATCGACCGTTGCTGCAATCACAGGAAATGCCCTTGAGAAGCTCTTTAACAAGGCGATAGGCATTCTGGCGGCCAAAAGATTTTTCTCCAAAAAACTTCACGTGTCTCTGGATGCTTCAGAAGTGCAGTCCACTGAAAAATGTAGTGGTTCGGGAAAAGTTACAAAACAAAAGGCACCGGATCTCAGACTTCGACGTGGACGTATTCGGAAAGTGGTTGAGACTGTATTTGGATTCAAAATATGGGTAGTATGGGATCCAAACAGTAAACTCCCTCTGGCTCTACGATTTACTACTATTGAAGTTGCGGATGTGAAACTTGCGCAAGAGGTTATCGAGCAGGCCATTGCCAACCTGGGGGAGCATTCCCAAATCGCATCCATTGCAATAGATCGTGGTTTTATGGATGGCGCCTTACTCTGGTGGCTCGATACTCAGGGGATCACGTTTTATATTCCTGCAAAATCAAATATGGCTGTGTATACGGATGCGATTTCACTGTCAGACACTGGAGTATTGCAAATCAGAGAAAGAAAACGAGGTGTCGGTGCCGGTAAAAACAAAACATTCATAACCGACCACTGGGAGGTTGTTGGTATAGAAGGCTTAACCACTGCAGGATTTTATGGCCCACTTGGAAGCGGCAGTCATGAAAACCGGAATGACTTTACCCCCAATCCGATCAACGCAGCTGTTGTTTTGGATAATCCCTATATGAGAAATAATCCAAATGTCAAAACTATGGTGATTTTAACCAATGGCTCCGTCGATAAACCATTAGAGGTGTTCGACGGCTACGATGCCCGTAGCGAAATCGAAAACGCCATGTTCCGTGAAGCAAAACAAGCCTGGTTTATCCAACGCGCTCCGAGAAACACAATGGCAGGATTTCGCGCCCATGTTTACATCACTGTATTAATGATGGCACTTACCACCGCATTTCAAGTTTGGCTGGACCAACAGGATAAGTTAGAAAAAGCGGGCGAAGAAACAGGTATCAGAAAATTTCGTGAACAGATTCGTGAAGAAAATGGTAATCAGCTTATTGTCTTTAACGGAGATCGATATGCAATTTTCTACGCCTACGAACTCTTCATCCTTTGCGGTCGCAACGTTATCAGCCCCAACGGCGTTCCTGAACGAATAACCCAAAACGATATTCTACGTAAATACGGAGCCATGCCAGAATAACCTGAAGACAACTCTCATCCGTACCTTTCCCCCTGCTTTTTTCATTTATATATTTATATTCTTTGATTTAGTTTGATCCATCCAGAAACAATTCCTACAATTTTATCAAGTCAGATAGCGCTTTACTGCACGGCAATGCCTACGCGATGCAATTATGAGGGTAATTCTGTTCAGGATTGAACACGGCTGGTCAAATTTTTAGGCTCTTATATGAAATATCCAGC
>CAMZKN010000029.1 GCA_947311315.1 uncultured Desulfobulbaceae bacterium
AAAAACAACTCACTTCAATAAAAGCTATGTATGGCCTTCCACTGGTTAAAGATTTTCGTAAGATGCTATGCGACGGTTAGAATGGACTTTACCAACACTTTTGGAGAAGTTACTAAAAATCAAGATATTATCCAACAGAACAATCCTTCCCCTCCAAAAAACATTCAGACGGCAACGATGAGCGAGGCGAATGTGGTTTTCCCGCTTGCTATCATAAATTTTTTAATTGAATCAGGGACGATAAGGAACAGATGCCTGTCTGGATTTACCACCGATATAAGTCGAAGTGCAGCTAAGGGAACTATTCAGTTAAGCTTATTGCGAATGCCTTCAATCAGGAAATCAAGTAAAAGTCTGGTTCTTACCGGAAGGAAATTCTTTGTAGGGTAAAGGATATTAATATCAATTTTTTTAGCATGTACATAGTCGGGCAGTATGTGAATCAAATTCCCATTTTCCAGATCATCCTGGACATCCCAGAAGGATTTAATACAGATACCTAAGCCTGCCATGGACGCTGCCACCGTTGCTTCACCACTGTTGCTGCTGAAGTTACTTCTGACCGTGATGTTTTCCTTCTCTAGTGTCTTGATGTTGATAAATGACCATTTGACATAGTTCCCAAGGGTCAGGGTATTGTGGCTGAATAGATCTTGAAAACTGGCTGGGGCTCCATTCTGAGCGACATAGGACTTCCCGGCGACGAGTATCTTTTTGTTTTCTTTGATCTTGCGGATCATGAAATTGGATTCTTCAAGGGGGGCAATAGTAATTGCGAGGTCAATCCCTTCTTTTAAGAGATCAGTTTTCATGTCATCCAGTATCAATTCTATCTTGATCAGCGGATATTTGCTCAAAAAGTCAGCAAGGCATGGTGCTACGATTTTACGCCCAAATGATGCTGGTGAGGTGAGTCGAATTCGTCCTCTTACTGTTTTGGCTGAAATAGTTTCCCGTGTAATTCCAAGTTCATCGACTGCATCAATGATATTCAGGGCCTTTTCGAATGTGTTTTGGCCTTCCTCTGTCAGACTGACCTGGCGGGTTGTTCTGTTAACCAGTAGGATTCCAAGATTTTTTTCCAACCGTTGCAATCTTTTTGAAGCAACTGCCGGGGAGAGATGCAGCTTTTTCCCTGCGGCAGAAATGGAGGATAATCTCGAAATTTCGATAAAGAGACGTAGGTCAGAGAGGTTTTCTAGCATGGTCATTATCAATATTTTAGAAACAGTGTTTCAAAAAGGTGGACTATTGTTAATTTAATAAACAAAGCATACCGTTGAGTCAATGGAAAACACGTAAAAGTAGTATTTTATTGGCTAAAATAAACAAACGCACTTTAAAATGAAACAGAGGAAGAACTATGAATCATCGGATTATTGAAGATCTCCGCTGGAGGCACACTGCAAAAAAATTTGATAGTGAGAAACGGATATCTCCAGAGGATCTTCAAGTGTTTTTTGATGCGCTGAGATTGTCTCCATCTTCGATCAATTCACAACCCTGGCGTTTTGTCGTCATTGAAAGTGATGAGGCGAGAGAGCGCATGAGTAAAACTTTTGAATACAGGTATCAATTTAACCAGGCCCATATCTTTGATGCTTCACAGATTATTCTTTTTGCACATAATCCATGTTACACCCGTGATGACTATGCTGAAGTCGTTGACAATGGTATTGAAGATGGTCGAACTAAGCCGGATGACAGGGAAGGTGCGTTCGGAGGTTTCATGTTTGCTGAGCTGAATACCGATTTGCATGGGTATACAGGAAACTGGACAAAGGCCCAACTGTATATCGCATTGGGTAACGCACTTCATACTCTTGCTCGTTTGAAAATTGATGCAACACCAATGGAAGGTCTCGATATTATGCTGGTAAACGATGTTTTTAAGAAAGAATTAGATGGGTATCAGTGTGATGTCGCCCTAGCTGTTGGCTATTCTCACCGAGAGGACTATAACGCCTCACTACCAAAATCACGTCGCCGTCCAGACAATATCTTTTGTAGAATATAGACTTTGAACCAGGGGAGGGACATTATGAAACTGGATCACATTTTTTTGCAACCGGTGGATGTAGAGGCAATGAAGGATTTCTTCATGAACATACTTGATCTTGAAATTTGTGATCGGCCTCCGTTCGATTTTCCAGGGTACTGGCTTGGAAAAGATAATTGTCCCATGTTTCATCTGGCATCTGGCGGAAAACCAAAAGAAAATACCGGAGTGGTAGGGCATATCGCTATTAGTATTACTCGGGAAGAATCTCTTTTGGCAGCGCTGGACAGAGAGAAAGTATTACATCAGGTTACATGGCTTCCCGAACAGGCCGTTAAACAGATTTTTTTTCATGGCCCGGAAGGATTAACAATAGAAGCCGTTATTTATGATTGTTTCAGATAAATTAGAGAGGGACTTACATGAAAGCTGTAAAATTATTAAAAGAGATGAACCTTGGACAGATTGCTTTGTCAAACCGGATCGTTATGTCGCCTATGACCAGGAGCCGGACAACCCAGCCGGGGGATATTCCCAATTCATTGATGGCCAAATATTATGCCCAGCGGGCATTGGGAGGAAACTTGATAATCAGTGAAGCGACTCAGGTTTCTCCACAGGGAAAAGGCTACTCTTTCACCCCGGGTATCTACTCTGCTGAACAGATTGCCGGATGGAGATTGATCACGGATGCAGTACACCAGGCCGGCGGGCATATTTTTCTACAACTCTGGCACGTGGGGCGTATGTCCCATGAATCCTTTCATCCTGACGGCAAACCTGTTGCACCGTCTGCTCTTTCCCCCTAGGCACAAGTATGGGTCGTGGATGAAACAACAGGGATAGGTAGTATGGTAGATTGCCCGGTACCAAGGCAATTAAACAGGGCTGAAATAAAAGAGGTGGTTGATGATTTTCGTAAAGGTGCCGCAAATGCGATTACTGCAGGATTTGATGGCGTTGAAATTCATGGAGCCAATGGATACCTGATTGATCAGTTCCTTCGACGTTCATCAAACCACCGAGATGATGTATATGGTGGCTCCATCGAAAACCGTGTCCGCTTTTTAAAGGAAGTAACAGAGGCGGTTGCAGGTGAGGTTGGACCGGAGAGGACGGGGATTAGGTTGGCACCTTTTATCATGCAACGTGGCATGGATGATGTCCAGGCTGTTGAGGCAATTTTGTTCGCAGCTCGGCAACTGGAAGAAGAAGGTATTGTTTATATTCATTTATCAGAGGCAGATTGGGATGATGCTCCTGTTATTCCAGAAGAATTTCGATGTAAACTCCGAGAGATATACAAAGGTACAATCATTGTGGCGGGGAAATACAATGTTGAGCGTGGGGAAAAGATTCTTGTCGATGGAATGGCCGACCTGATAGCGTACGGGAGGCCGTTTATCGCCAACCCTGATTTGCCATTTCGTTTTGAACATGGATATGATCTTGCAGATTTTGATGATACAACACTGTTTGGTGGTAGTGCGGACGGGTATTGTGATTACCCGGGACATTTACAAAATATCAAATGGAGTGAAATGTTCACATAAATAAAAGAGTTAGGTCTCTTTATAGCGAGGGATACAGCAATATCCAATGGTATTCATTGCCCTATAATTTAGAGATAAGAAGGGGTTGACAAGGATATAATTGATACTAACTGGTGATTCAAGGGTGTCCATCAGGGGAACCATTTTCTCCCTGTGAGCAGTTACAGTTCAGAGGTAACAAAAACATAGAGTTTTGAGCCCCGTGAGTAGTTACATTTCCAGAATGTAATCATCAAAATCGCAACGCTACAATCAATGACTGCTCTCTAAATTAAATGTCTTATCAAAAAAACGCTCTCCAACAACAAAACCGAGAAGGACAACACCAAGTCCGGCAACAACGAGCAGATACTCCAGAAGAGTAGGAGAATAGGAAAAATAATTGGGAACACCAACAAAGCCATGATTGTTTGGAACTATCTGACCAGCTACAACCATATTAAATCGGGAGAAAAACTGTCCCACCAGGATCATCAAAGCCGCAACTGCCATCACACGAACAGAGAGCAATCGACTTGCAACCAGCAGGATAAACGGCAGGACAAGACCAAGGCCAATTTCAAAACCCCAAAAGCTGATAGCCAAAGGCCCTTTCACCATTGAATCCACAGCAAGAACCAACTCCGGTGTACCAAGGTATGCGTTAACAAATTTCCAGGCTGTGGCCAGTGAGACAAAAAAGATCATCAGTACCATAATCTTGCCCGCCGTCTGAACCCCCTTCTCTGTGCCTTCTTTCATCTTTCTCTGTTGCAGGCTGTGACTAAAGTAGGTAAAGAGCACAACCGCAGCGGCACCTGAAAGCACAGCACAGGCGAGGAAAAAAACTGGTAACTGCGCACCATACCAAAACGGCCTGGAGTTAAGAGAGGCAAAGACTGCCCCCAGGTTACTGTTGGCAAGCGCTTCGGCAACAGCCCCGGCAACACCAAGTACAATCGCCAGCCCATAACGTCCAGCCAGAATCAGAAAAAGCTCCAGAAACATAATTCCAACTGCCATACCATACAGGGTACCCATCCACCATATATTGGATGTGACATTGGGGTGCAGGATCACGCCCAGCGGCATCCGCCAGGAATTTTCAATCTCCAGACCAATCACTGTAAATGCACCCAGAATCATAATAATGGACAGCCACACCATCCTGTTCGCCAGAGGAGCCATTCTATTGCCTCCAAAAGCATGACTGAAAGCGGCAAGAATACACAAACCTGTCGAAATTATGGCAAAATAAGCGTAGGCACCGATAAGCATTCCCCATGGCATCTCCCTGGTATTTGCAAATCCGTGATGATGCCCGATTATCTGCGCATAAACCGCCCCTCCGACACCTACCAGGATCATCAGAAGACTTATCCACAACAATTTATTTGCAGAAACTCCCAAGGAACCAGGTGCATTTGCTGCTGTTACATTTCCATTCATTGCACATCTCCTTCTTCTCTCAAATTTCTAAGATATCAATCCAGTATCATTTTCCGGTTGATAAAAAATCAATGGTGAGCTTCGGCAGATTCATCCTCACCCTGGAGTCGGGCATGCCCTCTCACTCCAATGTGACAGGCTGTACAGCGAGTATTGGAAGCAAATGCTGTGCTTCCATCATGACACGATCCGCAATAGCCACCATCATAGAGAGTGGCCATGGTAAAATCTTCATTTTCTTCGGCAACACCGGCTTCCATCTCAAAAAGGTCGTCATGGCAGGAATCACATTCAAGTTCGGCGCCCATGGTGTGAACCTTATGTTCAAAGACTACAGATTTCACCGGCATCGTCCATATTATCGGATCCTCCGGGCCATAGGTGTCTTCATCATATTCATCGTCCACCTGCTTATCACTGCCAACTGAGTACAATGCACCCGACAAAAGAAACAGAGCAGCGATCAACAACAATAAAATCTTCTTCATTTTTATCTCCTACGTATCAGCATCAATCCCCTGCAGAATCATATTGCAAACCATATCGAGGGGAAAACCAACTTTCACGATATTAATTTCCTGACATATTAAGAATTAATGTAACTACTCACGGAGCTCATAACTCTATGTTTTTATTACCTCTGAACTGTAACTGCTCACAGGTGCTCCATATTCGTGCAGCCCACGACATACCATTTGCATCGGTTGGAACGCATTTTGCATATAAAATTTCATGAAACGTCTTATCACAATCATAATTTTCTTTTTATGCGGATTTCATGGAGTAATCTTCGCATCAACTCTGGAAAAAGTTACCAAAGTTGAGACGAAAGATATTATCCAACTTTACTTTAGCTTCAATACAACTCCTGAGTTTTCGACAAATTCTAATCAAAAACGGGTTGACCTTATTTTTAAACAGACAGACAAGGCCGACACATTTTCTCTCTTCGCTCCAGACAAGAACATAGTCAAAATTTTGTCTCGACCAAAGAAAGACACTTTCATTCTCTCTCTTTTCTTTCGTTACAAACCACAGACACACAAAATGACCCTCAATAGCGACGGGAAGATCGTTTTTGAGGTACTCCTGGGAAATCAGTACAGTAAGTCGTACAAAAACCTCGCGTCACGACTGAACGGCCTTACTGTCCTTGATAGACCACCTGTCGATTTCACAAATCCTTTAACAACATCTCCTTACAAAGATGATTGGATGTCTTTTTTTTCCCAATATGAATCTCCGGTTACAATCTCCGTTCCTGTAAAATTCACCATGCCTCCATTTCCGATTATCCGTCTACTCAGGCCTGGTCTTGAAAAAAACATGCAAATTCTCACCCACGATCTTTTCGAGCTGGCGGACATCAAAAGCTGGGATCAACTTTCCCAGCACCTACTCAAACTCATCGGGAATGAAACGGACTTGGAAAAAAAGAAACTGCTGGCTCTCACTTATGGTGAAACACTGGCAAGAGCCGGCCACTTCAGTGGAGCGTACAAACAATTATACCTGCTCAAAGAAAAGTATAATAACGAACTTATAGGAACATACGCACACTATCTACTAATCAACCTTCGTTCCGTACATGAAAGCCCGTATATTGCAAACTACGAATACCAGGAACTGGAGTCAACGCTTTCAAACAACACGCCGCTTGCTCCGTATTTTCTCCTATCCAGAATAGAAACTGCTCTTGCAACATCACAATTTGACAGGCTTAATTCTCTTTTGCAAAAAGATACTATTCCTCTGCCTCGAACTGTTGAAAATAAAATACAGATCAGGCAGGCTGATTATTGGTACGCTATCCAGCAATCTATAAAAGCATATGCCAGATACAACCTTGTTTCACAATCATCACTCCTCCACTCCATGCCATATTCACAAAATGGTCTATGCTCTACGCTTTATACCCAGAAAAAATACAAAAAGGCAGCAACCTGCTATGAAAAGCTTGCAAATATTGTTTCGGATAAAGATCTTTTAGGCCTCATTTCATACAGAAGATTCATGTCCATACTAAAATTTGAGCCACAAACCTCACTAATCGGTAAATTCACTCAGATCGAAAATGCCTTTATTGGGACAGAAGCTGGTTTTCGTGCAGCATTGAAAAAAAATGACTTGTATTTTCTTCAAGATGAAAACTGGGGAAAGACTGCAATCAAAAATTATGGTGCCATCGCAGACAAATCACTTTTACGCTCAACAACCGAAGAAGCGTTATTCAAAAAAGCACTGGTCTTCGCACAACTCGATGAAAATATGGAGGCTATTAACCTGCTCCAGAAACTTCTGAGAGAGTTTCAGCAGGGAGACATTCGAAATACAGCCCAGGCCCTGCTTATTGATCTTCTCCCAGGCGAAATAAAACGCATGGTAGACAACAAGGAGTATATGCACGCACTTGTACTTGCAAAAAAAAATAGAACTCTATTTCAACACAATTGGATTGATAATGCTTTCCTGATTGATATCGCAGAAGCATACCATAGAATCGGTCTTTTTGATGAAGCCCAAAGAATATACCTCTACCTCATTGAAATATCACCTGCCGGACAGAGGGAAAACTTTTACCTGCCTATGATTGATGCAACCTTCGCCCATGGGAACTACAGCTTAGTTGATGATTACGCGGCTCAATATTTCTATAACTATCCCGACGGAAAATTCACAAACCAAATCCAATTCATCCGACTGCAGGCGCTTGTTGCCGACGAACGGATCCAGGACGCTCTGGCTATACTTCCCAAACCACTGCCAGAAGACAAACAACTTCTTGAGATAGCAGCATCTCTTTACTTCCGGACAGATGATTATTCTCTATGCCTTAACTCATTACAAAAACTCCTCAGACTGGCCCCCCCTCTTACAGGCAACCTGCAGTTTATGCTTGCTGAATGTTACTACAAAACACAATCATTTGAGGAAGCCGAAAAAGTATTTACGACTATTCCAGCAGATAATATATTTTATGCACAAAGTCTTTTCAGGTTGGCTGAACTTGAGCGAAAAAAAGGAAATGAACAAAAGGCCCTAAGTATATTTGAAAAAATTGTCGAAAAAGGAAATAGCCCTCTCTGGCAACAATATGCAAAACGGGAATTGGATTATGCTAAAGCTACCACCCGTATGTAACTCTTTAGCCTACAGTAAAGAATGCAACACAAACATGAGAATTGAGCAAACATTTCACAGTGACAGGAAAACATGGATATTCTAAAACCATTTGATTACCACACACAACTGCTCAGCAAAGTACTGGATCTCCGCTCAGAAAAAGCACAGGTGATTTCATCAAATATAGCCAACGCTGAGACTCCAGGGTTTGCTCCATCGGAATTTACTTTTGAGCAGGATCTCGCCAACGCAATCCACGGTTCAAAAAGTATTAATCTTTCGATTTCCAATTCTGCACATTTTTCTATCGGGCCATCCAACTTCAATTCGGTCAATGGAAAAATCACAACTGTAAAAGATAAGAGCGGCATTGGAGATGAAAATGGAGTGAATGTAGATAAAGAAATGCTTGCTCTGTCTGAAAACGAATTACTGTACGAAACTGCGGCACAACTTTTGAAAAAACGACTTGGCCTCCTCAAATATGTGGTTTCAGGTGGTCAGTAACCCGTATAAAAATTACTTCAAGAGTATTTAAAGGATACAGAATGGACATTCTCAACTCATTTAAAATCAGTAGTTCAGCGCTTAAGGCACAGAGTATACGCCTCAATACCATCAGCTCCAATCTGGCAAATATCGAAACAACATCCACCCCGGAAGGGGGCCCATACAAAAAGAAATCCGTCTATTTCCAGTCAACCCCTCTCAGCTTTAAAGAACAACTTAACACACAGGTCAAAGGCAACCTCCAGGGCGTCGAAGTCAGTAAAATTATAGAAGATAACACTCCAGCGAAAAAAGTATACAATCCTTCACACCCCGACGCAGATGAAAATGGCTATGTTGAAATGCCAAATATCAGTGTGTTGGAAGAAATGGTGGATATGATGTCGGCCACACGTTCGTACCAGGCAAATGTCACGGCAATCAAATCTGCAAAAAGAATGGCCTTAAAAGCTCTGGAAATTGGGAGGTAAAATACCATGATAAATCCAATTGGATCAACACCGTTTACAACTCCAAAAGTTCAAGATTCAAGTTCAGTAAGTAAAACCAAGTCTGACTTTGGGGATATTCTCCAATCAACAATAGAAAATGTAAACGATGCACAACTGTCCGGTGATATGGCAATTGAAAAATTACAGAGTGGTGAGGCGAAACATCTGCATGAAGTTATGCTTGCTGTAGAGGAAGCTGATATATCCCTTCGCATGCTCGTGCAAATGAGAAACAAGGCACTTACTGCATACGAAGAAATAATGCGTATGCAAATTTAATCGTACGCTCCCTTTCTTTTTTTATCAACTCATAACCTTGTGGCATAGGTGCTTCGGCACTAACTAGTCAAAGGAACAGACTATGGAAGCAGAAGAAAAAACAGTTGCACCACAACCGGTAATTGAAGCTTCGGAAAATGCGCCCATCGAAAGGAAAAATCTTTTTGGGCTCATCAAAGAATGGCCACTTTCCCGAAAAATTGCAACAGTTGCAATCATTGCCTGTTCAGTAATTCTTTTTGCAATTCTTATAATCCAGGCGCGAACGGCAAATCAGCAGCTCCTCTACGCTAATTTATCACTTACCGATGCCTCTTCAGTCGTCAATGCCCTTAAAAGTCAAAAAATTGAATATTCACTGAAGAATGGCGGTCGGGATATCTGGATTACTGCCGATCAAATCTATCAGACAAGGCTTGATCTTGCTGCAAACGGTATTCCGACAGGTGGTGGAGTCGGTTTTGAAATTTTTGACAAACAGAGTTTTGCATTGACTGATTATGTACAGAAAGTCAATCATACCAGAGCACTCCAGGGTGAGCTTGTAAGAACCATAACCTCGCTCTCACCTGTTATCTCTGCGCGCGTACACCTGGCACTTCCTGAAAAGCGACTCTTTAAAAACCAGAGCAAAAAGGCAACCGCCTCTGTAATCCTCACCCTTGCAACGGGTCAAACCCTTGACAGTAAACAGGTGCAGGGAATCATTCATCTCGTTTCCGGTTCCGTAACGGATCTTGAACCAGACAATGTGAAGGTTATCGACTCCAATGGCATTGAACTCGATAGTCTCAAAAAAAATGACGATGATTCAACACTTTCAGTTGACAGATTTGTCTTTCAACAGGACGTTGAGCACAAAATGGAAATTCGTGCCCAGGATCTCCTTGATAAGACAATGGGCAAAGATAACGCCATGGTGAGGGTTACAGCAACTCTTGATTTTTCCAAGGTTGAGAAAACACAGGAGCTCTATGATGGAGATGACCCCGTCATTAGAAGTGAGCAGGTAAACCAAGAGAACAGTGGTTCCCAAACTAGCGGTGGAATTCCAGGCGTACAATCCAATCTGCAGGGCAACAATTTTGGCCAGACTGACACCGCACCGCCATCAAGTAAAAATTCACGCACAACAAATTACGAAATTAGCAAAACCATCAGCAAGACAATACAACCTGTTGGCACTGTCACCAAACTCTCGGTATCGGTTCTTGTAGCGGATCGGGTTTCAGCCAACGAAAAGGACAAAGCACAGACAACCACTCCACGCTCAGAGGAAGAACTCAAGGCAATAGAACATATGGTAGCAACCGCGCTTGGCATGGTGCCGGAGCGTGGTGATGTTATAAACGTTCTGTCCCTGCCTTTTGTCGACCAGAGAGAAACCTTAACTACTGGAGAACTGGCCCCGGCACGATCGTTGTATCAGTATATTCCTTTTATAAAATACGGCCTCATTGGTTTTGGAATATTGCTGATCTATTTTCTGCTCATCAGGCCCGTTATAAAAACCATGAAAGGTGAAGTTAAAGAACATTACAAAACAGTCGAACAACTTGAACAGGAACAGCGGCAACTCGTCGAAACAGAGCCTGAAGAAGAGGTTGTACCTGTTGAGGATGCCATCACTGCTCTCCGTCGTGAAGTACAGAAAAACCAGGTTCCCTCTGCCTTTATAATCAAAAACTGGATCCAGGAAGGGTAACCAGAAATGGCCATTGAAACACTAACCGGACTCAATCGTGTTGCCGTACTTCTGATATGTCTTGGCGAAGATGCGACAGCAAAAATATTTGAAGAACTCTCTGATGAGGAGATCAGAATGGTCACTCGCACCATGGCGACTATTGACCATATCCCAATTGACATCAAAGAAAAAGTTTTTGCAAACTTTCACGAAGCACAGGAGCAGTTCGCCGGCTTATTTGTAAAAGGAGAAGAATTTGCGAAAAAAGCTCTCGAATCAACAGCTGGTGATCAACGATCGTCTTTTCTTCTTGATCAATTTGTGTCCGGAACAGAGACAAAATCTCTTGAAACAATTGCTTTAATGGCTCCTGCAATGGTTGCGGGGCTTCTGGAGCAGGAACACCCGCAAACCGTCGCCCTTGTTCTGTCAACCCAGCATATTGAGCATGCCGCTGAAATTCTCACGAGTCTCCCAGAGGAGATGCGAACCGATGTTGCCTACCGTATATCTAAAATCGAAAAAGTGTCACCGGAGGTTATAACCAGAATTGAAGACGCTCTCCACCGCGAAATAGGGTTGGTCTCAGGCAAAGCTCACAAAAAAGTTGATGGTATGGATGCCATAGTCGGTATACTCAACCATATGAAGAACAACATCGATGCTGATATTCTCGATGAAATTGAACAAAATGATCCAGAGATGGCTGAAGAGATACGCAAAAAAATGTTCACCTTTGAAAACCTTGTTGCCCTTGACGGCAGGTCTTTGCAGATGATTTTAAGAGAGGTGAACAACGACTCCCTCACCCTTGCATTAAAAACTGCCTCTGATGAAATGAAAGAGAAAATATTTTCAAATATGTCGGCAAGAGCAGCCGACATGATTAGAGACGACCTTGATGCCATGGGCCCGGTTCGACTCTCAGAGGTTGAACTGATGCAGCAGTCCATTGTTAAAATTGCCATGAAACTCGAAGAGGAAGGTAAACTGGTGATCAGTTCAGGAGGCGGAGATGAGCTTGTCTAAATACTATAAAAGCTCCAATTCCTTCCAACCTGAGGAAATTATAAAGAAAGCCCCGGTTGTTCAACCGGGCTGGCAGGCCCTGCAAGAGCACGATCAACGTGCTTTTACATCCCAGCGGCAACCAGGGCGAGTTGAGGAGGAGCAAAATCCTAACCAATCTGTAAACTTACAACCAGTTGATGCTGATCCTACACAAGAGCCTGGCGAGAAAGATATTCTGACAGAATCCCTGACAAATGATGAGAATACCACCAAGACTACACCTGCTCCAAGCAAAGACGATCTGCAAAACGACCTAACCGATGTTATGCCACTTGTCGAAGCTGAAGAAAAAATTGAGACAGCCTATTCTCTTGGAATAAAAGAGGGTATTGAAAAAGCTGACAATGATTTCGGAGCCGCTACTCGTGCACTTTTAAACGCCTGCCAGCAACTCGAAACCCTACGAGAGACACTTATTACCAATAGTGGTGCAGAGTTACAGAAATTTGCATTAACCATAGCAGAAAGAATAATTCGCAGTTCCCTGCACGAACAGAAAAACACTGTCATTGCAACAATCGAAGAAGCATTGCAACGTGCAGTAAAATCAGATGAATTTTATATTTATATAAATCCCGACGATTATGCCACCGTAATAGAAAGATCCGACGAATTCATTGCCGGAGTCAGCGGCCTGAACAATGTCGTCATCAAAAAAGATTCAACAATTGAAAGAGGTGGTGCAAAAATTGAATCTGAAAACTGTACTATTGATGCCACTGTGGCCAGTCAATTTGAAATGATCCGCGATTCGATCCAGAAAAGTATCGCATCGTAAATGGAATTCTAACCATGCCTTTCAATGCGTCACACATAAATGACCTGAACGTCATAAAAGTCTGGGGTAAAGTCACCCGTATTGTTGGGCTCGTTATTGAGGGATATTGTCCCCACGCCAGCATTGGCTCACTCTGTCAACTCACTCCAATTGACGGTGGTTCTCCCATCCATGCCGAAATTGTCGGCTTCAAAGACAGCAAAGCCCTGCTTATGCCGTTGGGTGAATTACGTGGCCTTGGCCCTGGAAGCCTCATCAGGGTTGTTCGTAATAGTGCCACCATACAGGTCGGCAACAATCTTTTGGGTCGTGTTATCGATGCTATGGAACTTCCCCATGATGGCCTTCCTGCGCCGGTTCTAACTGAAGAAAAAGACCTCTATTCTTTACCTCCAGGCCCCATGGAACGGCAGAACATAACTGAAACTCTTGATCTTGGCGTTCGTGCTATCAATGGCCTGATCACCTGTGGCATGGGCCAACGCATGGGTATTATGGCAGGCTCTGGAATAGGCAAAAGCGTTCTCCTTGGCATGATGTCCAAATACGCAAAAGCAGACATTAATGTCATCGCCCTTATAGGAGAGCGTGGCAGAGAGGTGCGGGAATTCATCGAACGTGATCTCGGTAAAGACGGCCTGGCCAGATCAGTCATCGTTGTTGTAACTTCAGACCAACCTCCTCTACTGAGAATGCGTGGTGCTTTTGTTGCTACCGCCATTGCAGAATATTTCTGTAATCAGGGCAAAAATGTCCTGTTAATGATGGACTCCGTGACCCGTTTTGCCATGGCCATGAGAGAAATTGGACTTGCCATAGGTGAACCGCCGACAACCAAAGGATACACACCTTCTGTCTTTGCCACGCTGCCAAAACTCTTAGAACGAGCAGGCAGGTTTAGAGGTAAAGGCTCCATTACCGGGTTATACACAGTGTTGGTAGATGGTGATGACCTCACAGAACCTGTTGCCGACTCTGTTCGCTCCATTCTTGATGGCCATATTGTTTTATCAAGAGCAATTGCTGCCAGGAACCATTTCCCAGCCATTGACGTGCTCAATTCGGCAAGCAGGGTAATGCGCGACATTATTTCCCCGCGACACCTCGAACTCGCCGGTAAAGCCAGAACAGTACTTGCCAGCCATGCGGAAGCTGAAGATTTAATCAATATTGGTGCCTATGTAAAAGGCTCAAATCCAAAGATTGATTACGCCATCAGTAAGATCGACGCCATTAACGATTTTTTGCGCCAGAACTACACTGAAACAACAACACTGAAACAAACGCTTGAGCAACTGGGAACACTTTTAAGTGACAGGAAGGATGAAGAACCGGCCAGAAAAAACCGTCGCGAGACTGATCGTTAATAGCATTCTTTTTGAAATTCCTGTGTTTTAACACAAACCTACTTTTTTCCCCCTTTGTTGTGTGAGGTTCCATGAAACCTTTTAGCCTCGAAACAGTTCTGAATTATCGACAACGGTTGGAAGACATCGCACACAATCGTTTTTTTAAAGCAGAACAAAACAGAGCAATCGTCGAACAGAGACTCAATCAGGAACAAATTAAGCTCGATCAGCTCATTGAAAAATCTGTGCAACTACAGGCACGAGGTGTAGCTATTACTGAACTCATCAGGTACGAAACCAGCATTGTGCAAAACGAGGAGAACATTATTGCAATTAAAAAAAAACTCGATGAAAAAACAATGCTCATGCATAAAGAGAGGGATAACCTCATCAGAAGGAGCAGAGACAGGCAAATAATGGAACGACTCAAAGAACAGCAAAACCAAGCCTGGAAAGAGTATTTGAATAAAAAGGAAGCAGCAATGCTCGACGAGATTGCCATCATTCGCCACGGCGGTGAAAACTGAGAAATCAACACAAAACATACCATTTATTATGAAACATTATTCATCACAGTTTTTGTTATTGTCCACATTGGCACTTTTTATTCCCGCCCATGCTGCTGATTCTCCGGAAAAGACGAACTATGGCTCCGTAGAAGAGCGGAGAATTGAAAGCAACATATTGCAAGAACGAGAATCTTTCAGAAAAGAGAGAGAAGAAATCTCTTTAAGACAAAAGGAGCTAAAGGTCCTTGAAGAAGGTGTCGATAAGAAGCTTGCTGAGATCGATAAGAAGCTTGAAGAACTCAGCACCTTACAAAAAAAGATAGAGTCGCTTCTGGCAAAAAAATCTGCTGAAGAAAAGAAACGATTACAGGAACTGGCAACGATCTATGGAAAGATGACTCCAGTAAAAGCATCGCTGGCTCTGTCAGGCTTAGACAGCCAGTTGGCTGCCGATCTTCTGGCCAACATGAAAATAAAAGCGGCTGCAAAAATACTGGATCAACTCTCAAAACAAAAAGCAACAGAAATCAGCAACACTTTTTCAACATTGCAACTTGAGTGACATATGATGACACAAATAGCGATTGTCCAACCAACCGCCCCCACGGCCCCGCAAAGCAATCCATCCAACGTCGAAGAATCGGGTTCCTTCTCCAATCATCTCGACGATGCACTCTCCAAAACTTCTGATAAAAATCAGACACAAACTACAGACACAAACGATCCGAAAGAACCTACTGTAGCGAAGACATCAGACAAAGAGCAGACACCCACCGCTCCGGACGACACGTCTGATAAAAGTTCCGAAGATATCTCAGAGACTGAAGCTACTCCCCTCAACGCGTCATCGAATGCTTTAATCAACACAGAACTTATAACTCCAGCCAATACACCTTTAAAAAACGAAGTTACTGAGTCGGCCCTCTCCACTTTAAAAAGTAGTCTGATTCCCGTAGAAGCAGGAAACGGTGATATATTGAGGGAAACCGACCTGAGCAGCATAGGCCTCCCTAAAACACTGACCACTGCGTTGCAAAACAATACGATGCAGACACAAGACTCTTACCAGGGAACACTCCAGGAAAAATTGCAGGAGATTATCGAAAACAGCAGCGAAACCGGTGTTGTCTCAATTACTAAAGCCAACAACTCAGCCGGTACAGGAATACTTTCTCAACTCTACGGGTCAGAGCAAATAGTGGCCAGCTCGTCAGACTCCACTGAGAATAGTTTTTTCAAAACGTCAAATGCAGAACTGTTTGGGATAAACATCAAACCTGAACAAGCCACCCAGCAAAACACTTCTTTACGACAAAATGTTCAAAACCAGTATTACGATGCAAAAATGAGTATGCAAAATATTGGCGATCAAAAAGACGCACAACAGGATAATTCCCAGGACATGGGCAACACACCACAATCACAGTCCTCTTCGTTGCAGAATAATCAACTTACTCCAGCAAATCTTTCAGGCAGTGAATTTTCGATCCTCACAGGAACTCCACAGGATAATTCAACTCCTCCTGTCATAGACCCGACACGTACTACAGTATTGCCTTCAGGCCTTGTTGTCCATGATGATGAGGTTGTTCAGCAACTGATTGAACGTTTTCAGGTAAGCAGAAGACATCTCGACAGTAGGGTAAATATCAAACTGCACCCTGCAGAACTTGGCGAATTGAACATCAACCTGTCGGTTAAAGAGGGTTCTATCCGTGCGCATGTCATTGCTCAGAGCCATCATGTACAGGAGATTATCGAAAAGAATATTGCCAAACTGAAAACTGTCCTTGAAGACCAGGGGTTTTCCGTTGCAGAAATCTCCATAAGTTCTGAGTCGGAATCCGTTGGAGATTCTGACCACTTCGACCAACAGCTTTTCAGTAACAATGACTATGAACCACAAGTGAAAAAAGAGAACAGCCGTATGGGAATACCATTTACCATTGACGATATTGAGATGGACATTGATTCCGACGGTATGGGGGTAAATGTGACAGCTTAACACTGTCATTGTTAAATTCCCTTTCGCTTTAGTAAATACAGGAGCAACTATGAGCAGCTATATAGAAACAATCAGTCAGGCGGCAACGACATCGAACAGTCAATCAGTCGCCCAAAGCACCAAAGAGACGGCCATGGGTAAGGAAGATTTCCTTTCTTTACTCGTTGCGCAACTACAAAACCAGGATCCCCTCAACCCTGATGACCCTACAGAATTTACGGCTCAACTTGCTCAGTTCAGTTCACTTGAGCAACTTTTCACTCTCAATGAGAGTATGAATAAATTTGTCGAATCAAATGCCAATGCCGATCGCTTTACAACACTCAATACCATCGGCAAAGACGTGGCCTACCACACTGGTGATTTTGATTACACAGCCGGTTCAGTCGAAGTAGGATATACACTTGATGGAGTTGCGTCTGAAGTCAATCTCTCTTTACAGCTTAATGGTGCAACAATTGCGACCTTTAAAGGTACTGAGCTTGGTAAGGGAAATCATTTTTTCACCTGGGATGGATTGACTAAAGATGGAAATCAGGCCGGTGCCGGCAACTATAAAATTGTTTTGCAGGCAAAAGCTGAAAATGGTGAAAGTATAGGTGTTGCACCTCTTATTAAATCCGAAGTTACCGGTGTTGACCTTGAAGGTGAATCCGGTGGTGTTCTCATTACCAACGCTGGTGAAGTTGCCTTCAATTCCATTCTTGGAGTTTATGAAGTTAGCAGTTCGCCACAGGTTGCTGAGCAAAATTCAGAAGAATCCGAAGATGAAACTTCATCTTTACAGAACAATCTCAACACTGTTGCTGATATTACAAATGATGTAAACAACATTGTTGAATAATTTTTTTCGTAAAAAAACGCAGGGGTAGTTTTCATAAACTGACTCTTATAAAAAGGAGATAAGATGGGTCTTTCGAGTGCATTATATAGTGGGGTCAGTGGGATGAATGTAAACTCCCAGGCGATGAGTGTCATTGGTAACAACCTGGCTAATACCAATACTGTAGGTTTTAAAGGATCACGCACGGTCTTTTCCGACCTTCTCAGTTCGACAATCAACGGTTCCGGCGGTACTTCACAGGTTGGTAGAGGTGTCGGCATGTCAAAGGTTGATAACATTTTCAGCCAGGGGACGTTTGAATCAACAGAATCAAATCTTGATGTTGCCATTGAAGGAGAAGGCTTTTTT
Source organism: uncultured Desulfobulbaceae bacterium (assembly GCA_947311315.1). Taxonomy (GTDB): domain Bacteria; phylum Desulfobacterota; class Desulfobulbia; order Desulfobulbales; family Desulfocapsaceae; genus Desulforhopalus_A. Next base: position 17,975 of record CAMZKN010000029.1, read on the forward strand.
ATTTTAAAAGAACCGGGCGATGCTACTGCATTCTATTCAAGAGCCGGATCTTTTAGATTTAATGATGAAGGGTACCTCATCAACCCGGAAGGATTGCGGGTACAGGGAAAACAATTTGATGCAAAGGGTGAACTCCAGGCGGGAGATGCCAGCGATATAAAGGTTGCAGGTACAGGTCTAATCCAGGGCAAGGCTACCGATGCGCTCACATTAACCACGAACCTCGATTCGACCGAAGTTGTTCCAACAGTGGTTCCCTTTGATATAACGAACCCCGACACATACAATTACTCCTCCTCCGTTCAGATTTTTGATACCCTTGGTAATCCACATCTTTTAACCACATACTTTACCAAAACTGCTGCTAATACCTGGGATGCAGCATGGAGTGCTGAAAAAGATGATGGTGCTGTACCTCCAACCATTATGCAGGGAAATTTTCCTGCACTTACTTTCACAGCTGATGGTATTTTAACAAATGCTGCTGCGACTCCACCAACAGAGACAACAGGAGATATTCTTGCTGCTAACCTGGATTGGAATAACGGTACAACACCAACCGGAATCACTATCACTTTTGATACAACCCAGTTCAACAGTGAGTCCGTAGTCATTTCTCAAAACCAGAACGGCTTTGGAGCAGGAAATCTCACCGGCGTTGAGATAGATCAGGAAGGGATTGTTGTTGCCTCCTACTCAAACGGAGAACAGACCAAGATCGCCCAACTGGTGCTCGGTAAATTTGTCAACAATCACGGTTTGGCTCTTGCCGGCAGCAACCTTTATAAAGAAACAACCAGCTCCGGTTCCCCCCGAACCGGTTTGCCTGGCCCGGAACTCGGGAAAGTCTTCACAAACTCCCTTGAGCAGTCCAATGTTGATATGGGAGCGGAATTTGTCAGAATGATCACCGTACAAAGGGGCTTCCAGGCCAACTCAAAAATAATCACAACGGTAGATGAACTCCTGGGTGAAGTAATTAACCTCAAGAGATAAAGTCATATTTTTGACATTTTTCCATCAGCGTCGTAAGGATAGTTAATCCATCCCTACGGCGTTTTTTCTTTCAATCGCCCCTCTCTGCCAATATTCTGGCCATTTCCCCCAAAATTCTAAATGATTAATTAACGTGGAATATTTATTGCAACCTTGAGTTTTGAAAATACTGCGTCTATTATAGGATTAGTACCTTAAAAATTCATTGCTTGTTTTTTATCAGTATTGAGGGTTACAACGTATAACCCTCAATTTTTATGGAGGAAACTGTTTGGATCTCTCAACCGTACTTGGTATTGGCGCTGCCTTTGGCCTTATGCTTATGGCCATCCTGCAGGGTGGCCCTCTGTCCATTTTTATAAATGTACCATCTATAATGATCGTTTTTGGCGGAACCCTTGGTAACACTCTGGTGCATTATCCCTTTGGAGATGTTTTTGACGCCTTAAATGTTGCCAAAAAAACTTTCCTCTATAAGGAAATGTCAATAAATGACCTTATTATCCAGCTTATGGAGTTTGCCAACAAGGCAAGAAAAGAAGGTATACTTGCTCTCCAGGGAGCAATGGAAACTGTGGACGACGAATTTCTAAAAAAGGCTCTGCAAATGGCTGTGGACGGTCAAGAGCCCGAAACCCTGCGCAGTATGTTGAATACAGAAATAGAGTATATCCAGCAGCGTCACGGAAAAGGTGCTGATATCTTCACATCAATTGCAGCCTACGCCCCTGCCATGGGAATGGTTGGAACACTTATTGGGCTGGTACAGATGCTGCAAACAATGGATGATCCGGCATCCATTGGCCCTGCCATGGCGGTTGCTCTTTTAACCACTTTTTATGGTGCTGTTATCGCAAACGTTGTCTGCTCCCCCATGGCTGGGAAACTCAAGAATAGATCGGCGTCAGAGGTTCTTATTAAGACACTGATTATTGAAGGAATGCAATCTATTCTCTCTGGCGAAAACCCAAGGATCATGGAACAAAAGCTCCACGCTTTTATTGCACCCAAACTGCGTGAATCCACGTTCAAAAAATAGGTGATTCGATTATGGCTGAAGAAAATCAACCTGTTGAAGAAAAAAAGAAAAAAAAATGTGAGTGTGAAGTCGGGGCACCTGCATGGATGGTGACCTACTCCGATCTTGTAACACTTCTACTCACCTTTTTTGTGTTGTTACTCTCAATGGCAAGTATGGATCCTGTTCGATTTACTGAAGCATCCAGTTCTTTAAAAGATGCCTTTGGCGTCCACAAGGAACCCGCCCATGTCGAATTTGCGATTCCGATTTTACCATCATCACCACTCTCAGACTACTCACCGATTCAAGAACAAACTACAGAAAAAGTATATGACAAAATCAAATCTCAAATTGACTCACTGAGACTTGACAAGGATGTAGGCGTATCAAGACAGGATGATAACTCTATAATTTTACGAGTCAATGACTCCGTCCTCTTTCAGCCCGGGCAGGCCAAAGTTTCCCCTAAATCATATCCTATTTTACGAAATGTTGCGGATATCATCCGTCCTTTACCCATGGACCTACGTATTGAAGGTCACACTGATGACAGGAAAATTTCCAATTCTAAATACGGTAATTGGGATCTCTCTGTAGCCAGATCGATTTCTGTGCTCCGTTTTTTCACCCAGAGCGATCTTCTTCCTCTTGATCGGATGGCTGCAGTCGGATACGGCAACAAAAAACCTGTTGTTCCAAACAGGGATGAGGCAACCAGAGCATTAAACCGGCGTGTTGATTTTGTCCTGAGACTTCGAAGCCAAATGGCTAAAACCGGTATGCAGGGTGGGAACTCAGCTGTTCCATTGTAATACGTTATAAAAAATCAGTAACCAGCTCCCGTTTTATTTACCGGGAATACTTCACTTTATTGTTTTACGGGAATATCTATATGGCTGACAAAAAAGAAGCACCCGCAGAGAAGAGCGGAAGCAAAAAGAAACTTTTTATTATGATTGGAGCTGGTGTCCTTGTCCTGCTGATAGGCCTTGGAGTGGGAGCCTTCTTCTTTCTTAAAAAAGAACCGCCACCACCGGAAGACAAAGACCCCGGCCAGGAGGTACCTGTCCCGGATATTCAAAAGAAATCTGAAATAGGGCCAATGGTGAACATTGATGAGTTTATTGTCAACATAATCAGTGCCGATGTTTCACATTATGTAAAAGCATCCCTTACAGTGGAACTAACAAACGAAGATGTTAAAGGAGAAGTCGAACAACGTATGCCGCAAGTTCGTGATGCCGTTCTTCTTTTGATTGGCAATAAAACCTATGAAGAACTTCAGGATCTTCAGGGAAAAAGACAACTTAAAGCTGAACTTACCAGCAAGATCAACTCCTTTCTTCAAACTGGCAAAGTAAAGTCAATTTATTTCACTAATTTTGTTGTCCAATAAAAGCCATGGAACCAGTACTCAATAAAAAAGAGATTGCAGCTCTTATCAAAGCGATCAAGGATGGTAGCGTCGCTCTCGATATCGATGACGGCGAGCAATCTCCTTTTCTGGAGTGTTCTCCCGTCAATCTTTTTCAAATGGAAAAAGCTGACAGTGAACAGTTCAGAATTCCCAATTTTGATATTATTCTGGATCTCTTCTGCCGTATGTATTCCACATCTCTTACGAATCAACTTCAACGGACATTCTCGATCACACGAACAGCTCTTGAAACCCATGAATTTGAAAAATTCATGGCAGGTAAAACCGTCCCTGGTGCTATTGGCATCCTTGACATGTCTCCACTAAAGACCGGTGCACTCATCATTTTTGATCCTAAATTGTCTTTTTCGATGATTGAAATCATGCTCGGTGCGTCAAGTGAGCTTGACACACTTCATCTTGACAGAAGACTGACCACCATAGAGCTGACCATACTGAAAACACTGGTCGATGATGCCTGTACCGATATTAATAAATCGTTTGCTCAATTACTCGAGCTCAACACCACTCTCACAAAACTTGAAAACAATGCCCGTCTCGTTTCCATAGTTGAACCGGACAGTGAAGTAATTGTAGGAACTTTTCTGGTGAAAGCAGGTGAACATAGTGGTGAAATCCATCTCGTCTTTCCTTTTGTCACCCTTGAACCTCTTCGTGAACTACTTCGAGAACTGCTCAGTGTTAGTACAGCAAACACAAGCACATGGCAGGAAATAATTGAAGACGAAATCAAGGACGTACCGGCAACAATTGTTGCACAATCCGGTAAACTGTCCCTGACCATTGAACAGATTTTACATATGAAAGAAGGTGATATCTTCGACATCGATTATGACCCGAACACTCCACTGAAAGTTTTGGTCGAAGAACAGTTGAAATATTTTGCCATTCCAGGAACACATAACGGCAAAAAAGCCATAAGTCTCACCGGCGTTTATAAATGAGGTAAGTAATGGATAGTACAACTCCGATTGAAAACAGTCGCCCCGATCCCGAAGAAATTAAAAAATTGCTGCAGAACAACCCGACCAGCGGACTTTCTCCTGAGCACAATACAGCAGAGAAAGAAAGCAGAGGCCTCGATTTTCTTTACGATATTCCCCTGCAAATCTCTGTGGAAGTTGGCAGAAGCAAAATGCTCTTAAAAGATCTTTTAAAAATGGGTGAGGGTTACGTTATTGAACTCGACAAACTTGCAGGGGAGCCCCTTGATCTGTATGTCAACTCACGACTTATTGCCAGAGGTGAAGCAGTAATGGTTGGAGAAAAATTCGGCATTCGTCTCACAGATGTTATCAGTACCTCCGACAGAATTGAAAACCTTGGTTAAACACGATGGGAACAGGATCAGAAGCCACATTACTTGAAAGTTCTTTACGCATGATATGGGGCCTTCTCATTGTCCTTGGTATCATTCTCATATTGTATGCCTTTCTTAAAAAGCGCTTCTCACTCCTTACATCCTCACCAGGACAACGGATAAAAGTCATAGAAATACGACCAGTTATGCCTAAAAAATCTCTCTGCATCGTTGAAGTGGACGGCAAAGAATTTCTACTCGGTATCAGCAGCGATCACATTCAACATGTGGCAACACTTTCAAGGCAGGAAACTGGAACATTTGCCCAATCCTTAGAGTCCGCTGAGCTAGAGAACAAGTCATGAAGAATAGACACAAAGCTCTCTATTATTCTCTCGCCATCTTTTCGGTAACTGCCTGCATTGTCGGACTTTACGGCACCGCTCATGGTGTAGGCCTCCCTACAATTACCTTCGGGGTTGAAGAAGCAGATACACCCCAAAAAGTATCCAGCGCTCTGCAGGTTCTCTTTATCCTCACCATACTATCTGTCGCACCTGCTATTCTATTGATGACCACCTGTTTTACCCGAATTGTTATTGTACTCGGATTTGTGCGCCAGGCCATGGGAACCCAGAATATGCCGCCGACCCAGGTAATATTAGGCCTCGCCCTTTTCCTCTCATTTTTTGTCATGTCTCCTACCCTCAACGCAATCAACGAAGACGCCCTGCAGCCATATATAAGGGAAGAAATTCAACAGCCGGAAGCACTTGAAAAAGCAATCCAACCCATGCGCGAATTTATGTTCAGCCAAGTTCGCGAAGAGGCACTTTCCCTTCTTACCGGTATTACGCTCGATACGCTTCCAGAAAACCGGGATGATATACCGACTATGACTCTGATCCCTGCTTTTATGCTCTCAGAATTAAAGAGAGCTTTTCAGATGGGATTTATGATTTACATACCATTTCTTGTCATTGATATGATAGTTGCGTCAGTTTTAATGTCCATGGGTATGATGATGCTGCCACCGGTCATTATTTCCATGCCTTTTAAACTCCTGCTCTTTGTCCTCGTTGACGGGTGGAATCTTGTTGTTGGATCTCTTCTTAAAAGCTTTGGTTAAAACGGTGATATAATGACGCCTGAACTTGCAGTTGATATATGCCGAAGAGCAATTCAAACCATCCTTATGTGTGCGGCCCCCATGCTGATCATCGGGCTTCTTGTTGGACTTATGGTTTCGGTTTTCCAGGCAGCAACCCAGATAAACGAACAAACTCTTTCCTTTGTACCCAAAATCGTTGCCGTTTTCCTTGCCATGATTTTTTTTGGCTCATGGCTGATAAAAATCCTCACGGTTTTTACAATTGGCCTTTTTGATATTATGGCTACCCTCTAGGACTGCCTATTACCCATAATATTAGTCTGGACATTTAAGTCTGAATCGTGCATACTTGATGCATGAATATTCAAAACCAAATCAAACGTA